>NZ_DASUIR010000071.1:0-50539 GCF_036279715.1 Cellulomonas sp.
CGACGACTCCCGTCCGCAGTGGCCGATGATCATCTTCAAGACGCCCAAGGGCTGGACGTGCCCGCCGGTCATCGACGGCAAGCAGGTCGAGGCCTCCTGGCGCTCGCACCAGGTCCCGCTCGCGAGCGCACGCGACACCGCAGCCCACCTCGACGTGCTCGAGGGGTGGCTGCGTTCGTACCGCGCCGAGGAGCTGTTCGACGCGACCGGGCGCCTCGAGCCGGACATCGCCTCCCTCGCGCCCGTCGGCCACCTGCGCATGAGCGACAACCCGCACACCAACGGCGGTCTGCTCCTCAAGGACCTCCGGCTCCCGGACTTCCGCGACTTCGCGGTCGACGTCCCGGTGCCGGGCGGCTCGATCTCCGAGGCGACGCGCGTCCTGGGCGACTGGCTGACCGAGGTCATCAAGCTCAACCCGGACAACTTCCGGATCTTCGGCCCGGACGAGACGGCGTCGAACCGGCTGCAGTCGGTCTTCGGTGTCACGGACAAGGTCTGGGACGCCGAGTACCTCGCCCCGGAGGTCGACGAGCACCTCGCCCGCGCGGGTCGGGTCGTCGAGATGCTCTCGGAGCACCAGTGCCAGGGATGGCTCGAGGGATACCTGCTGACCGGGCGCCACGGCCTGTTCAACTGCTACGAGGCGTTCATCCACATCATCGACGCGATGTTCAACCAGCACGCCAAGTGGCTCAAGGTCACCAACGAGATCCCGTGGCGCCGGCCGGTCGCGAGCCTGAACTACCTGCTCTCGAGCCACGTCTGGCGCCAGGACCACAACGGGTTCAGCCACCAGGACCCGGGGTTCATCGACCACGTCGTCAACAAGAAGGCCGAGATCGTCCGCGTCTACCTGCCGCCGGACGCGAACACCCTCCTCGCGACGTACGACCACTGCCTGCGCAGCCGGCAGTACGTCAACGTCGTCGTCGCGGGCAAGCAGCCGGCGCCGAACTTCCTGACGATGGACCAGGCCGTGGCGCACTGCTCCCGCGGCCTCGGCATCTGGGAGTGGGCCGGGACCGAGGTCGTCGGCCACGACCCGGACGTCGTGCTCGGGTGCGCGGGCGACGTGCCGACGCTCGAGGTGCTCGCCGCGGCGGACATCCTGCGCCGCGAGCTGCCCCAGCTCAAGGTCCGCGTGGTCAACGTCGTGGACCTCATGCGTCTGCAGGATGAGCACGAGCACCCGCACGGCCTGTCCGACCGCGACTTCGACACGCTCTTCACGACCGACAAGCCGGTGATCTTCGCGTACCACGGCTACCCGTGGCTCATCCACCGCCTCACGTACCGTCGCAAGGGCCACTCGAACATCCACGTGCGCGGCTACAAGGAGGAGGGCACGACGACGACGCCGTTCGATATGGTCATGCTCAACGACCTCGACCGGTTCCACCTCGTGATGGACGTCATCGACCGCACCAAGGGCCTCGGGTCCAAGGCTGCGGGCCTGCGTCAACGCATGTCGGACGCACGCCTGGCCGCGCGCCAGTACACCCGGGACTTCGGCGAGGACCAGCCGGAGGTCCGCGACTGGGTGTGGCCCGACGCGGGCGACACCGCCGACGCCGAGCAGGTGGCCGCCGCGATCAGGAACACGGGCGGCGACAACGACTGACCCCTGCCGAGACCAGCACGAGACGCACCTGACCCACGGCACGACACGGACGACGACCTGCGCGGAGCATCGCGCACGAAGAGGGCAGCACTGTGGCACGCAGCATCTATCTCACCTCCCCGGAGGGGGAGACCAACAAGTCGACGGTCGCGCTCGGTCTCGTGGACCTGCTGACCCGCACCGTCCAGCGGGTCGGGGTCTTCCGGCCGATCGCACGGTCGAGCGACAGCCGCGACTACGTGCTCGAGCTCCTGCTCGAGCACGACGGCGTGGACCTGTCCTACGAGGACTGCCTCGGCGTCACCTACGAGCAGGTGCACGCGGACCCGGAGGCGGCACTCGCCGAGATCGTGCAGCGGTACCACGCGGTCGCCCGTCAGTGCGATGCGGTCGTCGTCGTCGGCACGGACTACACCGACGTCTCCGGGCCGACGGAGCTCGCGTACAACGCGCGCATCGCCGCCAACCTGGGTGCGCCCGTCCTGCTCGTCGTGAGCGGGAACGGGCGCAGCCCCGACGAGGTCCGTCAGGCGGCTGAGGTCTCGATCGCCGAGCTCGAGGCCAACTACGCCCACGTCGTCGCCGTGATCGCCAACCGGTGCGCAGAAGGCGCCGTCGAGGAGATCCGTGCGGCCCTGAGCGCCACGGTCCCCGCGTGGGCGATCCCCGAGGATCCGTACCTGTCCGCGCCGACGGTGCGCCAGCTCATGGAGGCCGTCGGCGGGAGCCTCGTCGTCGGGGACGAGCAGCTGCTGTCCCGCGAGGTCGTCGACGTGCTCGTCGGCGCCATGTCGATCGAGCACCTGCTCGACCGGCTGCACGACGGTGTCGTCGTCATCACGCCCGGCGACCGATCGGACATCCTGCTCGGGCTCCTTACGGCGCACACGGCCGAGGGCTTCCCGTCGCTCGCCGGCATCATCCTCAACGGCGGGTTCTTCCCGCCGCCGACCGTCGCGCGCCTGGTCGAGGGCATCGGGACGAGGCTGCCGATCATCCGCACCGACCTCGGGACGTTCCGCAGCGCGAGTGCGGCCGCACGCACGCGCGGGCGGCTCAGCGCCGACTCCCAGCGCAAGGTCGACACCGCCCTTGCGCTCTTCGAGAAGCACACCGACAGCGCGGCACTCGTCGCGGCCCTCGAGGTCCCGCACCCCGAGGTCGTCACGCCGCTCATGTTCGAGTGGACGCTGCTGGACCGCGCGCGGTCACACCGCAAGCACATCGTGCTGCCCGAGGGCAACGACGACCGGATCCTGCGGGCCGCCTCGACGCTGCTCCAGCGCGGCGTCGCAGAGCTCACGCTGCTCGGCGACGAGGGGGCGATCCGCACCCGCGCCACCGAGCTCGGGCTGCAGATCGCCGACGCCCACGTGGTTGACCCCAAGCAGGGCGACCTGTTCGAGCGGTTCGCCAGCGAGTACACGGCGCTGCGTGCGCACAAGGGCATGACGCTCGACCGCGCCCGCGAGATCGTCTCGTCGGTGTCCTACTTCGGCACGATGATGGTTCACGACGGACTCGCCGACGGCATGGTGTCAGGCGCTCTCCACACGACCGCGCACACCATCAGGCCGTCGTTCGAGATCATCAAGACCGTTCCGGGCGTCTCCATCGTCTCGAGCGTCTTCCTGATGTGCCTCGAGGACCGGGTGCTCGTCTACGGCGACTGCGCGGTGAACCCTGACCCGACGGCCGAGCAGCTCGCCGACATCGCCATCTCGTCGGCCGCGACAGCTGCGCAGTTCGGCGTCGAGCCGCGCATCGCGATGCTGTCGTACTCGACCGGTGAGTCCGGCACGGGCGCCGACGTCGACAAGGTCCGGCGCGCCACCGAGCTCGTCCGCGAGCGGCGCCCCGACCTGTCGGTCGAGGGCCCGATCCAGTACGACGCCGCCGTCGACGCGTCCGTCGCCCACACCAAGATGCCCGAGTCGACGGTCGCCGGACGCGCGACCGTCTTCGTGTTCCCCGACCTCAACACCGGCAACAACACGTACAAGGCCGTGCAGCGCTCCGCAGGGGCCATCGCGATCGGACCGGTGCTGCAGGGTCTGCGCAAGCCCGTCAACGACCTGTCGCGCGGCGCGCTCGTTCAGGACATCGTCAACACCGTCGCGATCACCGCCATCCAGGCGCAGGCCCTGGACGCGTCCACCACGGAAGGCCTTCAGTGAACTCCCTCGTCCTCGTCATCAACTCCGGCTCGTCGTCGATCAAGTACCAGCTGCTCGACGTCACGGCGAAGGAGGTCCTCGCCAACGGCATCGTCGAGCGCATCGGTCTCGACATGGGGCGTGTCAAGCACGCCGGCCCGGACGGGGACACCGTCCTCGAGCAGCCCGTGCCCGACCACGAGGCGGGCATGAAGCTCGTGCTCGGCCTCTTCGCCACGCACGGTCCGCAGATCGACGAGACGGCACTGGTCGCGGTCGGCCACCGGATCGTGCAGGGCGGCAGCGTCTTCCAGGGACCCGCCCTGATCGACGACGCGGTCCTGCAGCAGATCTCCGACCTGTCTCCGCTCGCCCCCTTGCACAACCCCGCGCACGTCGCGGGGATCGTGGCGGCCCGGCACGCGTTCCCGACGGTGCCCCACGTCGCGGTGTTCGACACGTCGTTCCACCAGACCCTCCCGCCGGCGGCCTACACGTACGCGATCGACCGCGAGCTGGCCGCGACGTACTCCATCCGCCGCTACGGCGCACATGGCACGTCGCACAAGTTCGTCTCGCGCGCGGCGGCCGAGTTCCTCGGCAAGGACCCCAGCGAGATCAACGTCATCGTGCTGCACCTCGGCAACGGGGCGTCGGCGACGGCGGTGCGCGGCGGCATCTCGGTCGAGACCTCGATGGGTCTGACCCCCCTCGAGGGTCTCGTCATGGGCACCCGCTCGGGCGACATCGACCCCGCCGTCCTGTTCCACCTCGCACGCCAGGGACACCTGTCGATCGACGACCTCGACGACCTCCTCAACCGCAGGTCGGGCATGCTCGGGCTCTCGGGCTACACGGACATGCGCGACGTGCACGACGCCGTGGCCGCGGGCGACGAGAACGCGCGCACCGCCCTCGAGGTCTACTTCCACCGGATCAAGGGCTACGTGGGCAACTACTACGCCCAGCTGGGCCACGTCGACGCGATCGTCTTCACGGCAGGCATCGGCGAGAACGACGACATCGTGCGGATCGGCTCGCTGACGGGACTCGAGCGCCTCGGCATCGCCGTCGACCCCGACCGCAACGCCGGGCGGATCAAGGTGCCGACGATCATCTCCCCCGACGGCAGCGAGGTCACGGTGCTGGTGTACCCGACGAACGAGGAGCTCGAGATCGCGCGCGAGTCGGTCGAGCTGGTGCGGAGCCGCTGACGCTCGATCGCGGCTGCTGAGGCCGGTGCGGAGCCGCTGACGGAGCTGCGGGGAGGCTGGGCCGGCGCGGACACGCCGACCCAGCGCGTCCACGCCTCGGACGATCTGCCCTAATCGCTCACATCGCGCCCAAATGTGTCGATCATGGGGCGTGACCCACAGCCAGCTGCGGTGTCCGCCCGGTGCGGAGTGAGCGTGCATCCCGAGCGCGCCGTCTCGGAGCCGCGCGCCGAGCATCACGATCTCGTGGAGCACGTGCGTGTGCTGAGCGACAACGACCCGGCACAGTGCGTCGTCCAGGGGCGGCTCGGGCTGGGCATCGTCCGGGACGCCCGTGACGAGGTCGCGGAGATGCACCTGTGCGCTCACCTCGGGTTCGCGTACTACCTGCTGGCGGAGGATGCGCCCGCGCTCGAGGTGACCCAGCGGGCGCTCGACCTGGCCCGGGCGCAGCACGACCGGTCCTGGGAGGCCAAGGCGCTCGCCACCTTGGGAAGCGTGCACAGCGGGTTCGGGGACAACACGTCGGCGATCGACTTCCTCGAGCAGGCGCTTGCGATCCGGCGCGAGCTCGACGACACCTTCGGCACAGCGGTCGCGCTCAACAACCTGGCCGACACCTACGTCGAGATGCGGCAGTTCTTCGACCGCGCCCGCGAGCTGCTGACGGAGTCGCACGCGCTGTTCTCGTCGATCCCCGACTCAGCCGAGGCGACGAAGGGCGCGTCGGTCTCGCTCGGGACGCTCGCCGAGCTCGCCATGGCCGAGTCGGAGCGCGTGGGCCTCGCCGCGCACGACGCGGCGTCCGCGTCCGCGGAAGCCCTGATGCGCGCTCGCGAGAGCCTCGCGGTCGCCGAGACGCTCGACGACAACCTGCGCATCCTGGCGATCGCGCGGCTCGTGGAGGCGCGCGCCCTCGTCGCGTGCGGACGCCACGACGAGGCGGAGCAGGCGATCGGTCGGATCCGAGCCATGGGCGGGGTCACCGGCACGCCCTACTTCCAGATCATGGACAGCATGCTGACGGGCCGCATCCACCGGACGCGTGGGTTCCACGCTGCGGCCGCCCAGGCGGTCGAGGCCGGCCTCGCGTTGACCGACGACACGCCTCGCCTGACCGAGCGCGTCCAGCTGCTCAGCGACCTGGTCACGGTCCACGAGGAGCGCGGGGCGTTCGCCGACGCCCTCGGGGCGCATCGGCGACTGTTCGAGGCGACACTCCGGGCACGCGACGAGGTCGCCGAGCGCCGCGGTCGAGTCCTCAACGGCCATCTCGACCTGGAGCGCGCCCAGCTCGCCGCCGAGCGGGCGCAGCTGCGGTCCGAGCAGCTCGAGTCGGTCAACCGCACCCTGGCCTACGACGCGCTGCACGACGGGCTGACGGGCCTGGCGAACCGCCGCGACTTCGACTCCACGCTGACTGCCATCACGTCGCGGGCTCATGCCCCACTGACGCTGCTCCTGACGGACCTCGACAAGTTCAAGGGCGTCAACGACGAGTTCTCCCACCTCGTCGGCGACGAGGTCCTGCGGCGCGTCGCCCAGATCATCGGCGCGTGCGTCCGTGGCACCGACCTCGTCGCGCGGATCGGCGGGGAGGAGATCGCGGTCCTGCTCGCGTCCGACCTCGACCCGACGTTCGTCGCCGAGGTGTGCGAGCGGATCCGACGTTCGATCGCGGACTACGCGTGGGACGACGTCGCGCCCGGCCTGCGTGTGACGATCAGCATCGGCGCGGCGTCGTGGCGCCCCGGGGAGAGCCCCGTGCACCTGCACGGCCGCGCCGACGCGCTGCTCTACGAGGCCAAGCGGCTGGGCCGCAACCGCATCGTCCGGGACGCCTGAGCCGTCGTCGCCGACCGTCGGGTCATGGCAGGCGCAGCGCCCGCATCGCGCGCAGCGCGTGGGTGAAGACCACGGGCCACCGCTCGGTGCCGAGGTCGAACAGGCGCTGGAGCCCCATCGGCGGGCCGCCGAAGACCCCGTGCGCGCCGCGCTGGATCGCGACCGACTGCAGGTCCGTCGTCGCCCACAGCCCTTCGCGACCGTGCCGGTGCCCGAGCCCCGAGTGCCCGCGTCCACCCTGCGGTGCGCCGGTCGAGCCCCAGACCGCGACGTAGCCCTCGTTGACGTTGACCGTGCCCGCGTGGACCCGGGCAGCGATGGCGGCACCCCGGCGCGCGCTGCGCGTCCACACGCTCGCGTTGAGCCCGTACGGGCTGTCGTTCATGGCGGCGACCGCCTCGTCGTCCGACGCGACGCGGTAAACCGACACGACCGGGCCGAACGTCTCCTCGTGGAACACGCGCGCATCCGGCGTCACCCCGTCGAGGATCGTCGGCTCGTAGAACAACGGACCGAGGTCGATGCGGTGCACCCCGCCCGCGACGACGACCGCGCCGTGCGTGAGGGCGTCCTCGACGTGCTCGACGACCGTCGCGAGCTGGGCCGCCGACGTGAGCGAGCCGACGTCCGACCGGTAGTCGAGGTCCGTAGCGAGGCGAAGGTCGCGCGTGCGCCGCGCGAACGCGTCGAGGAACGCGTCCGCGACGTGCTCGTGGACGTAGAGGCGCTCGATCGAGATGCACAGCTGGCCCGTGCTCCCGAAGCACGCCCGGACGGCGCCCGCCGCCGCGACCTCGACGTCGACGTCCTCGGCGACGTACATCGGGTTCTTGCCGCCGAGCTCGAGGGTCACGGGGATCAGTCGCTCGCCGGCCCGGGCGGCCACGATGCGCCCGGTCGCGGTCGACCCGGTGAAGACCACGTGGTCGACGTGGTCGACCACGGCCGTGCCGAGCGCGACCCCGTCGCCCACGACGACCTGGAGCACGCCCTCGGGCAGACCCGCCGCCTCGAGCTGCTCGACGGCCCACAGCGCCGTCAGAGCGGTCTGCGGGTCCGGCCGGAGCACGACGGCGTTGCCGGCGACCAGGGCCGGCAGCGCGTCGCCGAGGGTCAGAGTGAGGGGGTAGTTCCAGGGCGCGATGATGCCCACGACGCCGACCGGGTGGCGCAGCACGCGCACGCTCGTGAGCCCGGGGACGAGCCCCCGGACGTGACGGTCGGCGAGGTACGCCTTGGCGTGCAGCGCGTAGTGCCGGGCCACGAGGGCGACGTCCGCGACCTCCTCGAACGCGCTCGCGCGCGACTTGCCGCTCTCGAGCTGGATGAGGTCCAGGACGTCGCTCTGGTGCTCGAGGAGCAGGTCGTGGAGGCGCAGGAGCACGGCGCAGCGTTCGCGCAGCGGGACCGTCGCCCAGGTGCGCTGGGCACGGCGGGCGGCGGCCGTCGCGCGTTCCACGTCGGCCGGGGTCGAGAGCGGGACCGCCGCGATGGGACCGCCCGTGAACGGCGCGTAGGTCGTGAACGTCGCCGCCCCGGGTGAGGTGACGATGCGGGCGACCAGCGAGCCGATGTCCTCGGGCTCGAGCACGTAGGTCGCGCGCGGGTCCGTCTCCGGGTCGATCAGGTGCGCATGCTCGGGTTCGTACGCCATGCGACGAGGTTACGTCGCGGAACGGCTCAGAGTCTCAGGAGGTCACGAACTTGCGGATCGAGAAGGTCCGCGGCTGCGCGACGTGCCTCGACAGCCGAGCCCGACGCGAGCGCGGCGTCCGCCATCTGGCGGCACACGGCCAGCGTGTGCCGACGAAGTGCGTGCCGGACGGCAGGAACCGCAGCACCCGCCATCGACAGGCTGGTGACGCCCAGACCGGTCAGGACGAGGGCCATCAGAGGGTCCGACGCGGACTCTCCGCAGATGCCGACCGGCTTGCCGACCTCGACGCCCGCACGGGCCGTCGCAGCGACGAGGTCGAGGACGGCGGGCTGCCACGGGTCGAGCAGGTCGGCGAGCTCGCCACGCAACCGGTCCGTCGCCATCGTGTACTGGGCAAGGTCATTCGTGCCGAGCGAGACGAAGTCGACCTCGGCGAGGATCTCCCGAGCCCGTAGCGCTGCCGCTGGAACCTCCACCATGACCCCGACGGTCGCGATGCCGTGGGTGCGCGCCGCCGTCGCGAACGCCCGGGCCTCACCCGGTGTGGCGATCATCGGCGCCATGACCCACGGGGCCACGCCGGTGTCCCGCTGCGCACGGGCGAGGGCGGCGAGCTGGGTGTCGAGGAGCTCGGGGTGCGTGCGCACGAGCCGGTAGCCGCGCACGCCCAGCGCCGGGTTCTCCTCGTCGGGCTGTGTCGCGAAGCCCAGGGGCTTGTCGGCACCGGCGTCGAGCGTCCGCACGACGACCTTGCGGCCCCCGAGGGCACGCAGCGCCTGAGCGTAGACCTGCGCCTGCTCCGACTCGGTCGGTGCGGCCGCCCGGTCGAGGAACAGCACCTCGGTGCGGAACAGCCCGACGCCCTCGACCGCACCGGTCGCGATGCGCTCGGCGTCGGCGGCCGTCCCGATGTTCGCGAGCAGCGCGACCGCGTGCCCGTCGGCGGTCCCACCGGCCGCGACGTCCTCAGCGAGGGCACGCTCGGCCGTCGCGCGCCGAGCGATCTCAGCGCGCAGCGCCTCGTCAGGCCAGGTCGTCACCGTGCCGGCGGACGCGTCGACGGCGACCTCGACTCCCTCCGGCAGGTCCGTCACGCCTGTGACCCGCACGAGGCACGGCAGGCCGAGCTGGCCCGCGATGATGGCGGTGTGCCCGGTCGGCCCGCCGAGCTCGGTGACGATCGCGAGGACGTGATCGAGGTCGAGCGCCGCGGTGTCCGCCGGCGCGAGGTCCCGGGCGACGACGACGGACGGCACCAGCAGCTCTGGCACACCCGGATCGGGCAGGCTCAGTGCACGGGCGACCACTCGGTCACGCACGCTGCGCAGGTCCGTCACGCGCTCGGCGAGGTAACCGCCGGCCTGCTCGAACATCGCAGCGAAGGTCGCCACCACGGCGTCGATCGCCGCGACCGGCGGCTCACCCGCCTCGACACGGGTGAGCACCTGACCGCGCCACGCGCGATCGGCCGCCATCTGGGCGGTTGCGGCGAGCACGTCGCGGATCGTGCCGGTCGCGCGGTCCGACTGCGACTGCAGGTCGGCAGCGACGCCCGTGAAGGCTGCCTCGAGCGTCGCCCGGGTCGTCGCCGCATCCGCCGGCACACCGTCGACCAGCACGCGGGCGTCCGGCGCCACGACCGGCGCCTGCCGCGCGTGGGCGACGGGCCCGACGACGCCGCCGCGCCCGACCCCGACACCGTGCAGGACCTGGCTGCTCGTGCCAGCCGTCGGCGCGGTCATGACACGACCGACGGCTGCCCGCCACCTGCCTGCGGGGCACCAGCACTGTCCGGCGCGTCGAGGTCGGTCGCGAGCAGCGCCACCAGCTCGGCAAGGACATCGTCGGCCCCCGGCCCGTCGGCGGTCAGCGTGACCTCCTCGCCGTTCGGCACGCCGAGCGACATGACGAACAGGATGCTGGCCGCGTCGACGGGCTCACCGCCGGGACGGGCGATCGTGACGGCGAGCCCGCTTGCTGCGGCAGCCTGAGTGAAGAGCATCGCGGGGCGGGCGTGCAGCCCGACCCGGGACGCGACGATGACGGTGCGCTCGACCATGAGAGAGGTCCTTCCGGTGCGCGTGGGGCGTTGATGTGCAGAGAGATACAGGATGCGCCCACGGTGCCCGACGGCGCATGGCCGCCGGGCACCGTGCGGGTCAGACGGCGGAGCCCACCACGACGGGGACGACGGCGGCGTTCGCGGTCCGGCTGCGACCCACGCCCTTGACGATGATCACCGCGGCCGCCGTGACGACCGTGCCGATCAGGACGGCCGCAAGGAATGCGAGCGGCTGCCCGATCAGCGGCGTGACCCACACACCGCCGTGCGGTGCACGCAGCGTCGACCCGAAGGCCATCACGAGCCCGCCGGTGATGCCCGAGCCGAGCATCAGAGACGGGATGACCCGCAGCGGGTCGGCGGCCGCGAACGGGATCGCACCCTCGGTGATGAACGACGCCCCGAGCAGCCAGGCCGCCTTGCCGTTCTCCCGCTCCTCCTCGGTGAACAGCGCACCACGGACGGCGGTTGCCAGCGCAAGGCCGAGCGGCGGCGTCATCCCAGCAGCCATGACTGCCGCCATGATCTTGAACTGCGTCGCATCGGTCGTCGGGTTGGCAAGCACCGCCTGGAGACCGGTCGTGGCGAACACGTAGGCCACCTTGTTGAGCGGGCCGCCCATGTCGAACGCCATCATCAGCCCCAGGATCACGCCGAGGATGATGATGTTGGCGCCGCTCATCCCGTTGAGCCAGCTGCTCAGCGCCTTCATCAGAGCGGCGATCGGACGACCGAGGACGACGTACATCATCAGGGCCGTCCCGATCACGGCAAGAAGCGGTGTGACGACCACCGGCATGATGCCGCGCACGCCCTTCGGGACCTTCCAGCGGGAGATCCAGAGCGCGAGGAACCCGGCGATGAAGCCGGAGGCCAGACCACCGAGGAACCCGGCGCCGACAGTCGCCGAGATGAGACCACCGACGAACCCGGGTGTGATTCCGGGTCGGTCGGCGATCGCGTAGGCGATGTAGCCGGACAACGCAGGCACCAGGAAGAAGAACGCCGCCTTGCCGGCCCAGAACAGCAGGGCGCCCCAGGCCATCTTCGAGGTCACGTTGAAGTCACCGTTGAACAGGCTCGTCTCGGCGAACTCGTAGACCTTGTAGCCGCCGAGCATGAAGCCGAGGCCGATCAGGATTCCACCAGCCGCGACGAACGGGATCATGTGCGAGACACCGGTCATCAGGTACTGGCGAATCCGGGTACCGACGCCGATCTTGCGTGCCGCCTGCGCCGGCACGGGGGCAGGAGCGGCTCCCGCCACCCGCTGGGGCGCAGCCTCGACCGCGGCGACAGCCATGGCGATCACCCCGACGGGGTCGTGGACGGCCTTCTTGACGCCGACATCGATCGCGGGCTTTCCGGCGAACCGCCCCTTGTCCTTGACCTCGAGGTCGGCGGCGTAGATGACACCGTCGGCGTCCGCGATGATCTGCGGGTCCAGCGGCGTCGAGCCGGCGGCGCCTTGGGTCTCGACGAAGACCTCGTGGCCGGCTGCCTTGCCGGCCTGCTCGAGGGCCTCGGCGGCCATGTAGGTGTGTGCGATCCCCGTGGGGCACGAGGAGACAGCGACGAACTTCATGAGGGGACGACCTCTCGGGTGATGATGTCGGCGACAGTGCCGGCGTCGGTGGCTTGGTGCAGGGATGTCCGGAACGACTCGTGGACGAGACGCCGTGCGAGCGCGGCGAGGATCTGGAGGTGGTCGCTGTCCCCTGCGGCGGGGGCCGCGATGAGGAACACGAGCGTGGCCGGTCCGTCGGGGGCACCGAAGTCGACCCCCGCGGGAACCTTGGCGACGGCCAGGCTCGGCACTGTCACGAAGGCGGAGCGCGCGTGCGGCAGGCCGATGCCGCCGGGCATGCCCGTCGCCATCTGGGCCTCACGTGCGCGCACGTCGGCGTGGAATCCGTCAGCGTCCGTCACCCGGCCGGCAGCGACCATCAGATCGATGAGCCGACGAGTCACCTCGTCGCGGTCTGAGGCGACGACGTCGACGGCGACGAGGTCGGCGGTGATGAGCGGGGTGGTCATGTCACAGCTCCTTCAGGGTGAGACGCGGATCGGGCGTGTCGATGACTCGGACGGTCCCGGCATCGATGTCTGCGGGTGAAGGCACGGCGCTGCCGGGCAGCTGGACGGCCGCGCGGCCCCAGGCGACGGCGGTGCACAGGCGCTCGGCAGGCGATCCGGTGGCACCGAGGTAGCCCGCGAGGGTGGTGTCCCCCGCACCCACCGTCGACACGGCTGCGAGCGGAGAGCCGCCGGCCCACCAGGTCCCGGCGACGGTCACGAGCAGCGCACCGTGCGCGCCAAGGCTCACGAGCACGTCGCCGTTGCCGGCCGCGATGACCTCGCGCGCCGCCTCGACGACGTCGCCGACGGTCGTGAGCTCGCTGCCGATGAGCTCGGCGAGCTCGTCGTCGTTGGGCTTGACGACGCGCAGGCCCCCGGCGCGGACGGCACGCGCGAGCGGCAGACCCGAGGTGTCGAGCGCGAGGGGCACGCCGTACCGGTCGGCGAGCTCGGCAACCCGGACGAAGAACGCGTCGCCGGTGCCGGGCGGCAGGCTGCCTGCGGCGACGAGCCAACGCGGCCCGCCCGCGAGCTGCTCCTCGACGGCCGCCAGCAGCGCATCGATCTCCTCGAGACCCAGGGGCGTCCCGGGAGCATTGATCTTGGTCGTCACACCCGCGTGCTCGACGACGGTGATGTTCGTCCGGGTCGGGCCGACCACGGGGACGGGCACGGTCCGGACGCCCTGCTCCGTCAGCAGGGCGACGAGCTGCTCGCCCGGCGCGCCGCCGACCGGCAGGACCGCAAGCGAGGCGATGCCCTGCGCGACGAGCGCACGCGAGACGTTGATGCCCTTGCCACCGGGGTGGACGTGCACGGCAGCGGCCCGGTTCACCTCGCCCACGACGAGGCGATCGACGTCGAGCGCACGGTCGAGGCTCGGGTTGGGAGTGAGCGTGACGATCATGCGCGCACCACCCTCGGCCCGGCCGCCTCGATCTCCTCGACGAGCTCAGGTGCCACGCCGGTGTCGGTGATCACCGTGTCGACGTCCGAGAGCGGCGCGACGTACGCGAAGTCGACACGGCCGATCTTCGTGTGGTCGGCGAGGACGACGACGCGCCGGGCTGCGGTGACGAGCGCCCGCTTGACCTCGGCCTCGGCGAGGTCCGGCGTCGTGAGTCCGTGCTCGACCGTCAGGCCGTTCGTGCCGAGAAAGGCGACGTCTGCCTGGATGTCCGCGAGGTCGCGCAGCGCCCAGGAGCCGACTGCGGCGAGCGTCCGCCCGCGCACCGTGCCGCCGACGAGGTGCAGCGTGACGCCCGGCCGGGTCGCGAGGACGGTCGCGACCGGCAGCGCATGGGTGACGACGATCAGCTCGCGGTCGGTCGGCAGCATCTCGGCGAGCCGGACCGTCGTGGTGCCGGCGTCGATGATGATCGAGCCACCGTCTGGCAGCTCGTCGAGCGCGGCCTTCGCGATGAGCTCCTTCTCGACCGAGAGCAGGCCCTCGCGATCGGCGAGGCCGGGCTCGAAGCCGAGGCGCTCGACAGGGATGGCACCACCGTGCACGCGGCGCACGAGGCCGTGGCGCTCGAGCACCGAGAGGTCGCGCCGGACGGTCTCCGGGGTGACGTCGAGCTCCCGAGCCAGGGCGCTGACATCGACCCTGCCGTCGGCACGGGCGCGTACCAGGATCTGCTGGTGCCGCTCGGTTGCGAACACATCAACTCCGTTGTCTGTGTCTTCGGCGTTCCCACCGTCGCCGTATGACGGAAATCGTGACGCACATCACGACCAATGTCAACCTATTCGGGCACGTTCGGGTACAACCAGATCTTCGAACGGGCATCCGTGCAGATGAGCGCACTCCCTGGACAGACGGATGCCCCGCCTCCCAGCGGTCGTGACGGCTGGGAGGCGGGGCGTTGGTGTGCCCGTGACGATGGCCGGGGCGCGCCCGGCGGACGCGTCAGACGGGGCGGTTCACCGGCTGGTACGGCGAGACGACGACCTCGACGCGCTGGAACTCCTTGAGGTCCGAGTATCCGGTCGTGGCCATGGCCCGCCGCAGCGCCCCGATGAGGTTGAGCGTGCCGTCGGCCGTCCGCCCCGGGCCGAACAGGATCTCCGAGAGCGTGCCGGCCGTCCCCACGCGCACACGCTCGCCGCGGGGCAGCTTCGGGTGGTGCGCCTCGGGGCCCCAGTGCCAGCCCCGACCCGGCGCCTCGGCGGCCCGCGCGAGCGCCGCACCGAGCATCACGGCGTCGGCGCCGCAGGCGATCGCCCGCACGAGGTCGCCCGAACGGCCGACTCCGCCGTCGGCGATCACGTGCACGTACCGGCCGCCGGACTCGTCGAGGTAGTCCCTGCGCGCGGCCGCGACGTCCGCGACAGCGGTCGCCATCGGCGCATGGATGCCGAGCGACGTCCGCGTGGTGTGCGCGGCTCCGCCGCCGAACCCGACGAGCACACCGGCCGCACCGGTCCGCATGAGGTGGAGCGCCGCCGTGTAGGTGGCGGCGCCGCCGACGACGACGGGCACGTCGAGCTCGTAGATGAACCGCTTGAGGTTGAGCGGCTCCGCGCGTCCCGACACGTGCTCGGCCGAGACCGTCGTACCCCGGATGACGAACAGGTCCACGCCGGCGTCCACGACGACCTTCGAGAGCTCCTGGGTGCGCTGGGGCGAGAGCGCGCCGGCGACGGTGACGCCCGCGGCGCGGATCTCGCGCAGCCGTAGCGTGATGAGCTCCGGGTTGATCGGCGCCGCGTAGATCTCCTGCATGCGGGCCGTCGCGGCGTCGACGTCGAGCTCGGCGATCTCGGCGAGCAGGGGCTCGGGCGACTCGTAGCGCGTCCACAGACCCTCGAGGTCGAGGACGCCGACACCCCCCGCGTGGCCGAGCGCGATCGCGGTGGCCGGGCTCATGACCGAGTCCATCGGGGCGGCCATCACCGGGACCTCGAAGTGGTAGGCGTCGATCTGCCAGCCGACCGAGACCTCCTCCGGGTCACGCGTGCGCCGCGAGGGCACCACGGCGATGTCGTCGAAGGAGTACGCGCGGCGACCGCGCTTTCCGCGCCCGATCTCGATCTCGTTGCTCACGGGTCCAGGCTACCGGCGCCCGAGACCACGGACCGCGCTCGACCGCGTGCGGTCCCGGTCGGCGCGGCTCAGCGGGGGTGTCGGCGCCCGGTGGCATCCTGGGCTCGGTCGGGCCGCGAGGCACCGCACGCGGACGACGACGACGGGACGCGCATGAGCTGGATCGAGGGGCCGCTGCTCGGCTTCGACACCGAGACCACGGGCGTCGACGTCGAGGTCGACCGGATCGTCACAGCCGCCCTCGTCCGCCGCGACGCGGCGGGCACGCACGTCCGCACGTGGCTCATCGACCCGGGTGTCGAGATCCCGGCGGCCGCGAGCGCGATCCACGGCATCACGACCGCCCACGCGCGCGCGCACGGCACCCCGCCCGCGGTGGCGCTCGAGGAGATCGCGACCCAGGTCGCGGCCGCGTTCGTCGACGGCATCCCGGTCGTGGCCTTCAACGCGTGCTACGACCTGTCCATCCTCGACGCCGAGCTGACCCGGCACGGCCTCGCCACGGTCCCGGACCGCCTCGGCCGGCCCGCCGCTCCGGTCCTCGACCCGCTCGTCCTCGACCGGCACGCGGACCGTTACCGCAGGGGCAAGCGCAAGCTCGTCGACCTGTGCGGCGTCTACGAGGTCGGCACGGGCTCGCTCCACTCGGCCGACGTCGACGTCGTCGCGACGCTCGACGTGCTCGCACGCCTGGTCGAGCGGTTCCCGGACCTCGCCGAGCTGGACCTCCCAGCGCTGCACGCCCGTCAGGTCGCTGCCCATCGCGCGTGGGCCGAGGATTTCAACGCGTGGCGCGCCGGTCAGGGGATGGCGGGACCCGGTGCCGAGGCCGACTGGCCGACGCGCACGCCGGTTGCCGCCGTCCCGTCCTGACGCCGCGCCCGCTGCGGGAGCGGCCCGCCGACGTGCCTAGCGGGACGAGTAGTTGGGCGAGTCGGAGATCATCTGCACGTCGTGCGGGTGGGACTCCTTGAGCCCTGCGGGCGTGATCCGCACGAACTTGCCGCGCTCCTGCAGCGCCGGGACGGTCCGTGCCCCGACGTAGAACATCGACTGGTGCAGGCCGCCGACGAGCTGGTGCGCGACGGCCGCGAGGGGACCGCGGTACGCGACCTGACCCTCGATGCCCTCCGTGATGATCTCGTCGTCGGACAGGTCGCCCTGGAAGTAGCGGTCCTTCGAGTACGAGCGGCGGTCCCCGCGTGACTGCATGGCCCCGAGCGACGCCATGCCGCGGTAGCGCTTGTACTGCTTGCCGTTGACGAAGACGAGGTCACCGGGCGACTCCTCGCACCCGGCGAGCAGCCCGCCGAGCATCACGGAGTCCGCTCCCGCCACGAGGGCCTTGGCGATGTCCCCCGAGTACTGGAGACCCCCGTCGCCGATGACCGGCACGCCGGCCGGCTTGCACGCGAGCGAGGCCGCGTAGATCGCGGAGATCTGCGGGACGCCGACGCCCGCGACGACGCGCGTCGTGCAGATCGAGCCGGGGCCGACGCCGACCTTGACCGCGTCCACCCCCGCGTCGACGAGGGCCTGCGCGCCGTCGGTCGTTGCGATGTTGCCGCCGATGATCTGCACGCCGCGGGTCGCCGGGTCGGACTTCAGGCGGCGGACCATGTCGAGCATCAGGCGCGCGTGGCCGTTCGCGGTGTCGACGACCAGCACGTCCACGCCGGCGTCGACGAGGGCCAGGGCACGGTCCCACGCGTCACCGAAGAACCCGACAGCAGCACCGACCACGAGACGACCCTCGCCGTCCTTCGTGGCGAGCGGGTACTGCTCGGACTTCACGAAGTCCTTGACCGTGATGAGCCCGCGGAGCATGCCGTCGCGGTCGACGAGCGGCAGCTTCTCGACCTTGTGCTTGGCCAGGAGCGCCGCGGCGTCCTCGCGAGCGATCCCCACCGGGGCCGTGATGAGCGGCATGGCCGTCATCACCTCGCGGACGCGGAGCACCGGGTAGTCGCTCGCCGCGACGAACCGCAGGTCGCGGTTCGTGATGATGCCGAGGAGGCGGCCGCCCTCCTCGACGACCGGGAGCCCCGACACCCGGTACTTGCCGCACAGCTCGTCGAGCTCGGCGAGCGTCGCCTCGGGACCGACGGTGACGGGGTCGGTGATCATGCCCGACTCGGACCGCTTGACGAGATCGACCTGGTGGGCCTGGTCGTCGATCGACAGGTTGCGGTGCAGGATCCCGACCCCGCCCTGGCGGGCCATGGCGATCGCCATGCGTGACTCGGTGACCGTGTCCATCGCCGCGGAGACGAGCGGGATCGCGACGGTGATCTCCCGCGTCAGCCGCGTGGTCGTGTCGACCTCGCTCGGGATGACGTCCGTCTCGCCCGGGAGCAGCAGCACGTCGTCGTACGTCAGGCCGACGTAGCCGAAGGGGTCCGAAGCCGGAGCGGGTGAGTCAGGGTGTCCGAGGGCCATGCGCCGATGATACGTCGGCGCCCAGGACGGTCAGCGGATGAGTCCGCGGCGCAGCGCGATCGCGACGGCCTGCGCACGGTCGGCCGCACCGAGCTTGCGGAAGAGCCGACGCGCATGGGTCTTGACGGTGTCCTCGGACAGGAACAGGTCCATGCCGATCTGGGAGTTCGAGCGCCCGTTGCTCATGCCGACGAGCACCTCGACCTCGCGCTTCGTCAGGGCGAGCTCCTCGCGGGCCGGCTGCTGGGCGGGCACCTCGACGAGCGGTCGCCCGACGACCGGTCCCGGGTCGAGGTGCGACAACTGGCGCTCGGGGTCGGCGACCACGGGGCTCGCGAGGACGTGCGCCGCGACGGCCGCCAGCTCGGCACGTCCGACGTCGGGCGCCAGGTAGCCGCGCGCGCCGAGCGCGACGGCCCGGTCGAGGGCGATCTCGTCCCCCGGCACGGCCAGCATGACGATCGACGCGGTGCTCGTGACCCCCCGCAGCCGGCGGATCGCCTCGACCGGCCCCTGACCCGGCAGGTGCGCGTCGAGCAGGACGATCGTGGGCGGGTTGCGGCGGGCGAGCGACATGAGCTCGTCGAGCGACGCGGCAGCACGGACCGGCGCGAGCGAGGGCACACCGACAGCCGTCAGGACCAAGCGCTCGCGCACCACGGTCGAGCCGTGACAGATCACGACTCCGGCCATCGAACCCTCCTCTTGGCTTCGGGTGCCCGTAGCCGTCATCTGTCTATCGACGCGCCGAGCCGCAACGTTAGTCCGCCGAACGGGTGATAGGCAGGGGATCTCCCCGCACGCGACGGGGCGGCGACGGTCTCGCGGCGGGGTACCGGCACCGGTCAGGTGCTGACCGCGAGGACCTCGTGCAGCAGGCCCGTGAACGAGCGCGCCCGGTGGACCAACCGGCCGAGCGGCAGGTCGGCCGCAGCCCCGTCGGGCAGGACGACGAACTGCGGCACGTCCGGCTGGGCCGTGGCGAGCGCACCGATCACCGCGAGGTCGGCGTCGGGACGCTCGGTGACGAGCACGATCGCGGCGGGCCTCGTCATGGCGGCGATCTCCACCGTGCGGTGCGGCTCGACCGGCCCGGCCACGACACGGGCGTCGACGCCACGGACCGCGAGCGCGGCGGCGAGCACATGGAGCGAGAGAGGTCTCGGCTCCTCGGGCGCCGCGAGGAGCAGCACGACCCGTCGGCCGGCGACGTGCGTGCGGGCGAGCGGTGTGCTGCGGCTCCGCAGCGCCGCGAGGACGGCCGCCACGACGATCGTGTCGGCCTCCTCCCCGGACCGGGCCAGGACCGTCCGCGCGGCCAGCCCCGCCCGCACGGGCTCGACCAGCTCGAGCCACCACGTCTCGACGGGCACATCCGCCGGGGGTGCCAGCAGGGCTCGGCACGTGGCCTCGTCGCCGCGCAGCGCGGCGTCGATCACGAGCGTCGGGGTGACCTCCTGCGTGCGCCCACGCGCCAGCGCTCCCGATGCGCGCACCGCTCCCGCGCCGGCGCCGGTCGCACCGCCGTGGTGCGGACCGCCATGAGGTTGCGCGTGCACGTACCGGTCGTCATGCGCGTCGCTCTCGCGTGCCAGCCGGGCCGCCTCGGACGGAGCGACCCCGTCGATGGTCAACCCGCGCATCACCAGCAGCCTGTCCACGTCGTCAGCCGTGTAGCGGCGGTGCGAGCCCGCGGCGTGCGCCGACGGGCCGAGCCCGTACCGGCGGTCCCACGTCCGCAGGGTCGCAGGCGCCACGCCGAGCCGGCGCGCGACGGCCGCGACGGTCAGCGCGGGGACCTGTCGGGGGGTGCGGCTCTGGGCCCGCATCGGCGCGAACTCGGTCACGGTCGCCGCAGGGCCTTCCGGGACGAGCCCGAGAACCGGCTCCGACGCGGCGGGCGGCGCTGCCGCGTCGTCGCCGTCGCGGGGAGCCATGGCTCGATTCTGCACAACTTGTGGCGCGATCGCCAACGGCCGTCCGCTCCGTGGTCGATTCGATCCGATTGAAGCGGTTGTGACCGGAGACTTGAACAACTTCTGACGCGCTTGTAGGGTCATCTCCACAGGCACGCACGACCGACGTTCCGCAAGTCGCCGATCCCCTCGCGGGCCCGGCGCCAAGTCAAGGAGGACCGATGGCTGAGATCTCGCGACTGCCCGGACCGGTGATGGACCTGTGGGAGTGGCAGTTCGAGGGCGCGTGCCGCGAGGCCGACCCCACGCTGTTCTTCCACCCGGAGGGCGAACGAGGATCCGCACGCCGACGCCGCGCCGAGGCCGCCAAGGCCATCTGCGCGACCTGCCCGGTGCTCAAGCAGTGCCGCGACCAGTCCCTCACCGTCCGCGAGCCCTATGGCGTCTGGGGCGGCCTCTCCGAGGACGAGCGCGCCGCGATCCTCGCGAAGCCCGTGCGTCGGGCGGTCTGAGCCGCGCAGGTCTCGGCGCCACAGGACCACACAGCTCGCAGCACGACGGAGCCCCTCCCGGCCAGGCCGGGAGGGGCTCCGTCGTGCGTACGAGCTACTTGACGACGATCGCCAGGATGTCGCGCGCGGAGAGGATGAGGTACTCCTCGCCGTCGTACTTGACCTCGGTGCCGCCGTACTTGCTGTAGATGACCTTGTCACCGACGGCGACGTCCAGCGGGACGCGATTGCCGTTGTCGTCGACGCGGCCGGGCCCGACAGCCAGGACCTCGCCCTCCTGGGGCTTCTCCTTGGCGCTGTCCGGGATCACGATCCCGGAAGCGGTCGTCTTCTCCGCCTCGAGCGCCTTGACGACGATCCGGTCCTCGAGCGGCTTGATGGAGACCGACACAGCGGACCTCCCCTTCACGTGTGAGTGCTTCAGTGATGTCTGGTGCCGTTCCGTGCAGGCCGACCGCCGTCGCGGGGGTCGGTGGGCCTCTCGGTTCGGGGCACCCCCCGGGGGAGAGCGCCATCGACCACTCTATGAACCGGTTAGCACTCGGTCAAGGCGAGTGCCAGCGCGATGGCGTCCGACGGCCGCGCACACCGCGGCCGAGGCGCCCCCCAGCCCGCAGCGTGGAAGGATCGCCCGCATGGACGCCACCGGCCTCGCCAAGCTCATGAGCCCGACGGGCTGGGCGCTGCTGAACGCGTTGCCGCCCTACGACGAGCGGGCGACCCTCGCGCTGTCCGAGCGCCTGCACCGCGACGGCATCGACCCGGACCTTGTCGCCGCCGCGCTCACCCAGTCCCGGCTGCGCGCCAAGGCCCACGTCAAGTTCGGCGACTTCGCCGACGGCATGCTCTTCACGCCGGCCGGGCTCGAGCAGTCGACCAGGCTCCTCGTCGCCGCGCACCACGCCCGGCGCTACACCGACGCGGGCGTCACCAAGCTCGCCGACCTGACGTGCGGCATCGGTGCCGACTCGATGGCGTTCGCGAGCATGGGCCTCGCCGTGCTCGCGGTCGACACGGACGAGGTCACCGCCGCCGTCGCGACCGTCAACCTGCGCCACTTCCCCGAGGTCGAGGTCCGGCACGGCGACGGGCTCACGATCGACCTCGCGGCCGACGGCGTGGACGGTGTCTACGCGGACCCGGCCCGGCGCACGAGCGGCGGCTCGCGCGTGTTCGACCCGGCCGCGTACTCGCCGCCGCTCGACTCCCTCCTCGCCCTGCGCGCGAACGTCCCCGCCCTCGGGCTCAAGCTCGGTCCCGGCCTGCCCCACTCGGCGCTCCCCGACGACGCCGAGGCGCAGTGGGTGTCCGTCGAGGGCGACGTCGTCGAGGTCGGCCTGTGGTTCGGCCCGCTCGCCCCCGACGGTCCCGGGCGCAGCGCCCTCGTGCTGCGCGCGGGCGGCACCCATGTCGTCCGGGTCGGCCCGCAGGGCCCGTCCGTGCCCGACGTCGGCCCGGTGGGGGCCTACCTGTACGAGCCGGACGGAGCCGTGATCCGGTCCGGGCTCGTGGGCGAGGTCGCCGCGCAGGTGCAGGGCCGGCTCGTCGACCGCACGATCGCCTACGTGACGTCGGACGTCCTGCACCCGACCCACCTCGCGACCGCGTACCGCGTCCTCGACACCCTGCCGTTCGGGCTCAAGCGCCTGCGCACCTACCTGCGCGGGCGCGACGTCGGGCGCCTGACCATCAAGAAGCGCGGCACCGCGGTCCTGCCGGAGCAGCTGCGGTCCCAGCTCGACCTGCACGGGGACGCCGAGGCGACGATCGTCCTCACGCGTGTCGCCGGCTCGCAGCAGGTCCTCCTCGTGGAGCCGGTCTCATGAGGACTCTCGCCCTGCCGTTCGCGACGTCGGAGCGGTCGTCGGTCGGGCTGGAGTGGGAGCTCGCGCTCGTCGACTCCGACTCAGGCGACCTGCGTCAGGTCGCACAGACAGTGCTCGACGCGGTCCGTCCCCCGGGTGGCGGCGAGCATCCGTCGATCCGCCCGGAGCTGCTGCTCAACACCGTCGAGGTCGTCTCGGGCGTGTGCCGCACGGTCGGGGAGGCAGGTGCCGACCTGCAGCGCGCGATCGAGGAGGTCCGCGTCGTCACCGACCCGCTGCGCGTCGAGCTCATGTGCGCGGGCACCCACCCGTTCGCCCGCTGGACGCAGCAGAAGGTCACCGACAAGCAGCGGTACGCGACGCTCATCGACCGCACGCAGTGGTGGGGCCGGCAGATGCTCATCTACGGCGTCCATGTCCATGTCGGCATCGAGGACCGCACCAAGGTGCTGCCCATCTCGAACGCCCTGCTCACGTGCTTCGCGCACCTGCAGTCGCTGTCGGCGTCGAGCCCGTTCTGGGGCGGCCAGGACACCGGGTACGCGTCCAACCGCGCGCTCATGTTCCAGCAGCTGCCCACGGCCGGGCTGCCGTTCCAGTTCGACCGCTGGGAACAGCTCGAGGGCTACGTCGCCGACATGATGCACACCGGCGTGATCGACCAGTTCGACGAGGTCCGGTGGGACGTGCGGCCCTCGCCGCGGTTCGGCACCATCGAGACGCGCATCTGCGACGGCTCGTCGAACCTGCTCGAGGTCACCGCGCTCGGCGCGCTCACGCACTGCCTCGTCGAGCACTTCTCGACGATGCTCGACCGCGGCGAGACCCTGCCGAGGATGCAGCCGTGGTACGTCCAGGAGAACAAGTGGCGCTCGGCGCGCTACGGCATGGACGCGATCATCATCACGAACTCGGCGGGCGACGAGGAGCACGTGACCGACGCCGTCGAGCGGCTCCTCGTCGAGCTCGCACCGGTCGCGGAGCGCCTCGGCTGCTCGACCGAGCTCGACAACGTGCGCGTGATCCTGCGCCGCGGCGCGTCGTACCAGCGTCAGCGGGCGGTGGCCCGTCGCAACGCCGGTGCTCTCGACGCTGTCGTCGCGGCGCTCGTCGCCGAGATGCGCGCGGGCCGCCCGCTGTAGCCCACCGCCGCGGCCAGCACCGGTGGACGCTGCCGCCGCTGCGGCGGCTAGACCCGAACCGTCTCGAGCGGCATCGAGGAGTCCACCGGCAGGTCGAGCGAGGACGGCGCGAGCCCGCGGCGCACGACGGCGGCCCCGAGCGCCGCGATCATCGCGCCGTTGTCGGTGCAGAAGCGGATCGGCGGGATGCGCAGCTCGATGCCCGCCTCCGCGCAGCGGATCGCGGCGAGCTCGCGGAGCTGGGAGTTGGCGGAGAAGCCGCCCCCGATGACCAGCGTTCGGACGTCGTGGCGCCGGCACGCGGCGATGGTCTTGGCGGTCAGCACGTCGGCGACCGCGGCGGCGAACGAGGCCGCGACGTCGTTCAGGGGGATCGGCTGCCCGGCGTCCGTGCGCGCCTCGACCCAGCGCGCCACGGCGGTCTTCAGCCCGGAGAACGAGAAGTCGTACGCGTGCTTCTCCTGGTCCTTCGCGGCCGTCAGCCCGCGCGGGAACCGGATCGCGGTGGGGTCTCCCTCGCGGGCCAGCCGGTCGATGTGCGGGCCGCCCGGGTAGGGCAGGCCGAGCAGGCGCCCGACCTTGTCGAACGCCTCCCCCGCGGCGTCGTCGAGCGTCGAGCCGAGCTCGGTGACTCCCGTGACGACGTCATCGACGAGCAGGAGGCTCGAGTGCCCGCCCGAGACGACGAGCGCCATCAGCCGCTCGGGGAACAGTCCGTCGACGAGCTCGTCGACCGCAGCGTGCCCGATGACGTGGTTGACCCCGAACAGCGGCTTGCCGAGTCCCAGCGCGAGCGCCTTTGCGGCCGAGGCGCCGACCGTCAGGGGTCCGACCAGCCCAGGCCCTGCGGTGACGGCGATCGCGTCGACGTCCGCCAGACCGACCCCGGCGGTCGCCAGCGCGCGCTCGATGGTCGGGATCATGGCCTCGAGGTGGGCGCGCGAGGCGATCTCAGGGATGATCCCGCCGAACCGTGCGTGCTCGTCCATCGAGCTCGCGACGACGTCGGCGAGGAGCTCGCTGCGGTCCGTGTGCGCGCGGACGAGCGCGACGCCGGTCTCGTCGCAGGACGTCTCGATCCCGAGCACGAGGGGGGCGGCAGTCATGCGGTCCAGGATAGGCGCGCGTCCGCACGTGACGGGTGTCACCTGCGCCGGCGGAATGGGTGCAGGGTGTTGACGCTTCAACCACCGTGACGACTGAGACCGCTGACCTGTCCGAGCTCGACCTCCGAACCGACCTCGAGGCTGCGCCCTTGTCGATCGGCGACGACGTCGCCGATCTGCTGTTCCGCGAGGCGCGCACCGTGAACGCGTTCGCCGACGAGGAGGTGCCCGACGGCGCCGTCCGTGCGGCCTACGACCTGGTCCGATGGGGTCCGACGATGATGAACACGGTGCCGCTGCGCCTGCTCCTCGTCCGGACCACCGACGCCCGGGCGCGCCTCGCCGCACACATGAAGGAGGGCAACCGCGCACGGGTCCTCGCCGCACCGCTGACGATCGTCGCCGCGGCTGACACGAACTTCCACCGCCACCTCGCGACGCTCGCGCCGCACGCGGTCGGGATGGTCGACACGTTCGAGGCCGACCCCGGCTCGCGCACGAGCGTCGCCCGGCAGTCGGGCCTCATCCAGGTCGGCTACCTCATCACGGGTCTGCGCGCGGCGGGGCTGCACGTCGGTGCGATGGGCGGGTACGACGCCGCGGGGCTCGACGCCGAGTTCTTCGCCGAGAACGGCTGGCAGTCGCTGCTCGTCCTCAACGTCGGCCAGCCTGCCGTCGCCGACGCCACGCGCCCGCGCGCGGAGCGCCTCACGTTCGCGGACGTCGCTCGGACCGTCTGACCGTCGCTGCGAGGCGGCTCGGGCATCGGCCTGGGCCGCCCGCCGCGGCACTCCAGGCAGGTAGGCACGGCGAGGTCGGCACCCGCCAGGTCGGCGCCGGTGCGTCAGCGCGGGTCGGGCCCCGTCGTCACGGCGCGGTCGGGGTCGGCTGACCACTGCGACCAGGAACCCGGGTACAGCGCCGCCTCGACGCCGATCGAGGCGAGGGCCGCAACCTCGTGCGCTGCCGTGACACCGGACCCGCAGTACACCCCGACCTGCGACGCCCCCGGCACACCGAGCGCCGCGAACCGGTCCCGGAGCGCCTGCGCACCGAGGAACCTGCCGTCCGCGTCGAGGTTCTCGGACGTGGGCGCGGACACCGCACCGGCGATGTGCCCCGCTCGGGGATCGACCGGTTCGACCTCGCCCCGGTACCGCTCCCCCGCTCGCGCATCGAGCAGCACGCCGGCCGATGCGAGCCCGGCCGCGTCGTCGGCGTCGAGCGTCGCGAGCGCACCCGGGACGAGCACGACGTCGCCGGCGGGTGCCGACACCTCGCCCGCCTCGAGCGACCCGCCGACGGAGAGCCACCCCGCGAGCCCGCCGTCGAGCAGCCGGACGCCCAGCACGCCGGCCCAGCGCAGGAGCCACCAGGCACGCGCCGCGGACATCCCGCCGATCGCGTCGTACGCCACGACCGACCCGCCTGCTCGCACGCCCCAGCGCCGAGCGGCCGCCTCGAGCGAGGCGACGTCCGGCAGCGGGTGGCGACCGTCCGCGGGCGTCGCCTGCGCCGCGAGCTCGGTCTCCAGGTCCACGTACACCGCGCCCGGCAGGTGACCCGCGAGGTACTGGGCGCGGCCGTCGCTCCGGCCCAGCGCCCAGCGGACGTCGAGCAGCACCGGCCGGTCCCCGCTCGCGATCTGCGCCGCGAGCTCCTGGCCCTCGACGAAGACGGTCGTCCGTGCCGTGTCGTTGGTGCTCACGAGATCTGCTCCTTGTCGTCGTCGCCCGGTACGGCCGGTGCGGCCGGGTGGCTCAGCGCCAGGCTCATCGTCCAGGCGTCGACGTTCTCCGGCTGGTAGTACCCGCGCCGACGTCCCATCCGCACGAAGCCGGCCCGCTCGTACAGCCGGAGCGCCGAGTCGTTGTCGACCCGGACCTCGAGGTAGACGTTCGCCGCACCCACCTCGCGCGCATGCCCGAGGAGCGCCGCGAGCAGGGCAGACCCGACGCCGCGCCGCTGGTGCCCGGTCGTCGTACCGATCGTCATGACCTCGGCGTCGACCCCGTCGAACGACAGCCCGGCGTAGCCGACGAGCTCCCCGGTCGCGACATCCTGCCCGCCGACGTACCAGCGCCCCGGTCCGTGGAGCTCCTCCGCGAGCGCGGCGCGCGACCACGCCCCTGGACCGAAGAGCTCGCGCTCGAACGTGTCCAGGGCCGGCAGGTCCGCCGTCGTGAGCGGGCGCACGACGACGCCCGGGTCGAACTCGGTCACCCGAGGACGCGCTTGCGTGCTGTCGGCGGCACGACGTCGGGACGGCGCAGGTAGAGCGGCTCGGTCGGCAGTGCGGCGGCCGGGTCGGACGCGAGCCGGCGCAGGGCGAGGCGGGCGAGCTCGGTCGGGTCCGGGTCGAGCGGGGCTCCAGCGGTCACGGGAAGGTCGTCGGGGTAGAGAGTCGCGCCACGCCCGACGACGACGCCGGTGACCCCGTCCGCCGCGACAGCCGCCGGGTGGTCGACCCCGGGCCCGGCCACGAGCTCGATCGCCCGCTCCGGGTCCGTCGCCGCCCCGGTCACGCGGTACCGGGCCCAGTACACCTCGCGACGGCGCGCGTCGGTCACCACCAGCACCTCGGTCCCGACCTCGAGCTCCAGGTCGCGTACGGCCTGCGCCGCGATGGCGTCGAGGCTGCACACGCCGTGCGCCGGCACCCCGAGGGCCAGGGCGAGCGCCCGCGCGGTCACGAGCCCGACGCGCAACCCCGTGAACGGCGCAGGACCGGTGCCGGCGACGACGGCGGTGATCGCCGTCCGGTCCAGGCCGGCCTCGGTGAGGACCTCACTGACCAGGGGCGCGAGCAGCTCCGCATGGCGCCGGTGCTCCTGCACGGAGCGTGCTGCGAGCGTCCGGCCCGCGTCGTCGGTGAGGGCGACCGCGACCGCAGCGGAGGTGTCGAGTGCGAGGACTGCCACGACCCCAGCATCCCACTGTCAGGACGGCAGCCGGATCCCCGCCCAGCGTGGACCGACCGCGCGCACCATGACGGTGCGCGTGCCCCCCGCGGGGTCCTCCTCGGACTCGGCCGCGCCGTCGGACTCGACGGTCGCGCCCCCGCGGGGCCGGTGGATCGAGATCTCGAGGCGGTCCACCGCGAGCGACTCGACCAGCCCCTCACCCCACTCGACGACCGTGACGGAGTCCTCGAGGCCCGTGTCGAGGTCGAGCGCCTCGACCTCGTCGAGCGAACCGAGCCGGTAGGCGTCGACGTGCACGAGGGCAGGCCCCGGCTGCCCGGCCGGCACGGACGACGCAGCCGAGGCCTCCGGCGTGCTCGCGGCCTGCGGCAGCGGCGGGTGGACGCGCGCGATGATGAACGTCGGCGACGCGACCTGCCCCCGGACGCCGAGCCCGGCGCCGATGCCCTGCGTGAGGGTCGTCTTGCCGGCGCCCAGGTCGCCCGTGAGCACGACGAGGTCGCCCGCGCGGAGCACCGCTGCGAGCGCGCGGCCGTAGCCGCGCGTCGCGTCGGCGTCCGCGAGCTCGACGGTGACAGGTGCGGGCAGCTCCTGGCCGGGCTCGGTCGGGGCGGTCACCGGCCGACCGCCCGGATCACCACAGGCGGCGTGGCCACGTCGTCGTCCGTGCGCAACGGCTCGCTGTCCACGTGCACGCGCGGCACCCGCGACCCGAGCCGCGTGACGATCTCGTAGCTGATCGTCCCGGCCGCCCGGGCCCAGTCCTCGGCGGTCGGCCCGCCCTCCACCCCGGTGCCGAACAGCTCGACGCCGTCGCCCGCGACCTCGCGCGCGCCCGGCCCGAGGTCGAGCACGAACTGGTCCATGCACACCCGACCGGCGACACCGAGCCGCCGTCCGCCGACCTGCACGGGTGCGCCCAGCTGACCTGCCGACCCCGATGCGTGCCGGGGGATCCCGTCGGCATACCCGAGCGGGACGACGCCGAGCGTCGTGGCGCCGGGCGTCACGTAGGCGTGCGCGTACGACACACCCTGGCCGCCACCCACCGTCTTGACCGTCGCGAGCTCCGCCTCGAGCGTCATCGCGGGCACGAGGCCGAAGTCCGCCGGACCGCCGAGCTGCGGGACGGGCGACAGGCCGTACACCGCGATGCCGGGCCGGACGAGGTCATAGTGGACCGCGGGGTTGGTGAGCGTCGCCGCCGAGTTGGCGAGGTGCCGGACCTCGAGGCGCGCCCCCAGCGACTCCGCGAGCGCGACGGCGCCGGCGAACACCTCGGCCTGGGCGAGCACGGTGGGGTGGGTCGGCTCGTCGGCGAAGGCGAAGTGCGACCAGATCCCGACGACGTCGAGAACCCCCTCGGCCTGCAGACGCAGTGCCGCGTCGAGCAGCGCCTCGAGCCGGTCGGGGGTGACGCCGTTGCGACCCAGGCCGGTGTCGACCTTCACGTGGACGCGGGCCGTGCGCCCGGCGCGGCGTGCACCGTCCGCGACCTCGTCGAGCGCCCATGGCGCCGCGACGGACACGTCGATGTCGGCCGCGACCACCTGCTCGAGGGGCGCGCCGGGCGCGTACAGCCACGTGAGCACGCGCGCGTCGAACCCGGCGGCCCGCAGGGCGAGCGCCTCGCTGACCTGCGCCGTGCCGAGCCACGTCGCGCCCCCGTCGAGGGCGGCGCGCGCCGCGGGGACGAGGCCGTGCCCGTAGGCGTCGGCCTTGACGACGGCCATCACCTGGGCGGTCGGTGCGTGCGCCGCGAGGGCCCGGACGTTGCCGCGGATCGCTGCGAGGTCGACGACGGCATGCGCGGGGAAGATGCTCACGGCTCCAGTCTCCCACCGGTGCCGCACCGGCCTGCTGACCGTTCCGCAACGCCACCGGACAACCCCGCTGCGACAGCGCAAGGCACCTCACGGCATGGGCACGACGATGTCGGCCCTCGACCGCGTCGCGGCGACGAGCTCGGCGTTGCGCTGGTCGGGACCGTGCGCCCAGTCGTGCGTGGCGCTCGGCGCCTTGCCGGTCAGCTCGTGCCGCGCGACCAGTCGTGCGAGCCGCCGGTGCTCCGGCTGGTCGGCGAACCACACCTCGTCGAGCAGGTCGGCGACCGGACTGAACCCGTCCGACCCCAGCAGCAGGTAGTTGCCCTCGGTGAGGACGAGCGGCACGTCGGCGGGCACCGGGATCGCCCCCGCGACGGCGTTGTGCAGCTCACGGTGGTACTCGGGCGCGTACACGGTCTCCCCCGCGACCGGTGCCCGCAGCCGGCGGAGCAGGGCGACGAAGCCCGCGGCGTCGAACGTGTCGGGGGCGCCTTTGCGGTCGGCGCGACCGAGCCGCTCGAGCTCGCTCTGGGCCAGGTGGAAGCCGTCCATGGGCACGACGACGCACAGCCCGGGGAACGCCGACGCGACGGCGGCAGCCAGTGTCGACTTGCCCGCCCCGGGCGGCCCGGCGATCCCCAGGATCCGGCGCGTGCCGGTGTCCATCAGCGCGTCGATGCGCGCGCCCAGCGAGTCCTCGAGCAGCACGCGCCCAGTCTGCCCGGTGCGAGCCCCGGCGTGCGGCGTGCCGTCAGTCTCGGTCGCCACGTAGGACGGCCGCGATCGTGGCCGGGAGGGCGTCGGCGACCGCGAGCGCGGCGACCGGACCACCCGGGTTCGCGCGGTGTGCCGCGCGCCCGTGCATGAGAGCAGCCGCCGACGCGAGCGCCGCCACGAGGGTCGGGTCGGCGACGACGGCCTGCGCGCGGCCGGCCAGGAGGGCCCCGAGCAGTCCTGTGAGCACGTCGCCCGCACCCGCCGTGGCGAGCCACGACGGGGCGTCGGCCTGCGCGTACACAGCACCCTCCGGCCCGACGACGATGGTCACCGCACCCTTGAGCAGCACGGTCGCACGGGTGAGCTCGTGCGCCCGCCGGGCCCAGCGCAGCGGCTCGGCCTCGACCTGAGCGCGGTCCACGTCCTCGCCACGCGCGCTCAGCAGCGTCGCGAGCTCGCCCGCGTGCGGCGTGAGGACCACCCACGGCGCGAGGCGGTCGGGCAGGAGCGCGAGGCCACCGGCGTCGACGACGGCGGGCAGCTCGCGAGCGAGCGCCTGGGCCAGACCGTCCCTGACCCGGTCCGCCTGCGCGCGGTCCTCGGGGTCGACCCCCGGCCCGAGGGCCCAGGCCTGCACCCGTCCGTCGACCGCGACGACCTCGGGCCGCGCGGCCAGGACCGTGGCCGTGACGCCCGGTGACCCCAGGAACCGGACCATGCCGACGCCGGCGCGCACCGCAGCACTGACCGTCAGCACCGCTGCGCCGGGGTAGGCCGGCGTCCCGGCGACGACGCCCAGGACACCGCGCGTGTACTTGTGCGAGCTCGCCCCGGGCACGGGCCACAGCCCGGCGATGTCGCCGGGCTCCAGCCGCGCCACCGCGGGCCGCGAGCCCGTGAGGTCCAGACCGATGTCGACCACGTCGAGCCGCCCGACGAGTCCGGCGGCGGGCGGCAGCAGCAGCCCTGGCTTGGCCGCACCGAACGTGACCGTCACGTCCGCGGGCAGCACCGAGCCGACCGCGGCCGGCCCGTCGCTGCGACCATCGGCGCCCGCGCGACCGCCCGCGTGGTCGTCGCCCCGCGGCACGTCGCCCGCATCGACACCGATCCCGCTCGGCAGGTCGACCGCTACGACGAGCGGCCCGGAGCCCCGCCCACCGACGCTCTCGTCGGCCATGAGCTCACCCAGCAGTCGCACGACCTCCGCCGCCGGCCCCCGCAGCGCACCACGCGCCCCGATGCCCAGGAGCCCGTCGAGGACGACGTCGGCGGCGTACGCCTCCGCGATCGCGTCGCCGGCCCACACGTGCGGACCGGGGCCGCCGTCGGCCACCGACACGACCCGCCCCCCGGCCGCGCAGAGTGCTGCCAGCCCGCCGGCGTGCACGCGGTCCGACGTCGCGACGGCCAGGACCCCGGCACCGCGTCGCGCGAGCAGCGCACCGGCATGCAGGGCGTCGCCGCCGTTGTTGCCGGCGCCGACGAGCACGACCACGACGGCCCCGACGACGCGCCCCCGCCGCGCGCGCAGCTCGGCCGCGACCCGCACCGCGAGCGCGAAGGCGGCCCGGTCCATGAGCGGCGCACCGGCGGCGAGCAGGGGCTCCTCGGCTGCGCGCACGGCGTCTGAGTCGAAGGCGAGGATCACGGTCCCCATCATGCCGCCGCCCAGCCCGCGCGGGCGGCCCACCGCCCCGACCGCCATCGGCGCGGTACGTTCGGACCATGCGCTTCGGACTCTTCATCCCCCAGGGTTGGCGTCAGTCCCTCACCGGGATCCCCCCGCAGGACCACTGGAAGGTCATGCACTCGCTCGCGAAGCATGCCGACGACGGCGACGCCTTCGAGTCGATCTGGGTGTACGACCACTTCCATGCGGTGCCCGAGCCCAACGGCGAGGCGACCCACGAGGCATGGAGCCTTATCAACGCGTACGCCGCGAGCACCACGCGCGTCCGCCTCGGGCAGATGTGCACGTGCATGGCGTACCGCAACCCGGCGTACCTGGCCAAGGTCGCCACCACGGCCGACATCATCTCGGGCGGCCGCGTCGAGATGGGCATCGGGGCCGGCTGGTACGAGCACGAGTGGCGCGCGTACGGCTACGGGTTCCCGCGTGCCGGCGAGCGGATCGCGATGCTCGAGGAGGGCGTCCAGATCTTCAAGCAGATGTGGACCAACGGCACCGCGACCCTGGACGGCGTGCACTACAAGGTCGACGGTGCGCAGCTGTCGCCGCTGCCCCTGCAGGTCGACGGCCCGCCCCTGTGGATCGCCGGCGGCGGGGAGAAGAAGACCCTGCGTATCGCCGCCGAGCACGCGGCGTACACGAACTTCGACGGCTCGCCCGCCGGGTTCGCGCACAAGTCGGCGATCCTGCGCGGGCACTGCGACGACATCGGGCGCAGCTTTGACGAGATCACCCGCTCGGCCAACTACAACGTGGTCATCGGCAGCACCCAGGCCGAGGTCGACGACCGTATCGCGTGGATCGAGGAGCACTACAGCCTCACCGTCCCCGACAAGGCACCCGGAGTCGCCGAGGAGTTCCGTAACGGCCCCCTCGTCGGCACCCCCGAGCAGATCGTCGAGAAGCTGCGCGAGCTCGAGAATCTCGGCATGACGTACGCGATCACGTACTTCGCCGAGGCCGCCTACGACCGCTCGGGCATCGAGCTGTTCGAGCGCGAGGTCGTCCCGGCGTTTCGCTGAGGTCTGCTGCTCAGTCGCTCTCGGCGACGACGACCGCCGACGCGATGCCGGCGTCGTGCGAGATCGACAGGTGGAACCGGGTGACCCCGAGCTCGGCCGCGCGGGCAGCGACCGTCCCGCGCGTCTCGACGACCGCCTGACCGCCGCGCACGCGGTGCACCGTGGCGTCCTGCCAGCTCATGCCGGCCGGCGCACCCAGGGACTTCGCGATGGCCTCCTTCGCGGCGAACCGCGCAGCGAGCGACGCGGGCGGGAGGTCGCGCTCGTCCGCCGTGAACAGCCGCGTCCGTAGCCGCGGCGCCCGCTCGAGCGTCGCGAGAAAGCGAGCGACGTCCACGACATCGATCCCGACGCCGACGATCACGCGACGCCGCTCACTCGACCGTGACGGACTTCGCCAGGTTGCGCGGCTGGTCGACGTCGAGCCCGCGAGAGGTCGCGAGCTCGCACGCGAAGATCTGCAGCGGCACGACCGTGAGCAGCGGCGCGAGCAGGACCGGCGACTGCGGGACGTAGAACACCTCGTCGGCGAACGGCCGCACGGCCTCGTCGCCGTCCTCGGCGATCACGAGCGTGCGGGCCCCGCGTGCACGGATCTCCTGGATGTTCGAGACGACCTTCGAGTGCAGCGAGTCCCGGCCACGCGGCGAGGGGACGATGACGAACACCGGCTGCCCGGGCTCGATGAGCGCGATGGGACCGTGCTTGAGCTCCCCCGCCGCGAACCCCTCGGCGTGGATGTAGGCGAGCTCCTTGAGCTTGAGCGCACCCTCCATCGCGACCGGGAACCCGACGTGCCGGCCGAGGAACAGCACCGAGGACGTGTCGGCCATCCACCGCGCGATCTCGCGGACGCGGCCGGCCCGGTCGAGAACCTGCTGGATCTTGGCGGGCATCAGTCGCAGCTCGTCGAGGATGGCCGAGATCTCGTCGGGGAACTTGTTCCCGCGCAGCTGCGCCAGGTAGAGCCCGAGGAGGTACGCGGCGGTGATCTGCGCCAGGAACGCCTTGGTCGAGGCGACGGCGATCTCGGGGCCGGCATGCGTGTAGAGGACCGCGTCGGACTCGCGCGGGATCGTCGACCCGTGCGTGTTGACGATCGCCAGGACCTTGGCACCCTGCTCGCGCGCGTGCCGGACGGCCATCAGGGTGTCCATCGTCTCGCCGGACTGCGAGATCGCGACGACGAGGGTCTTCTCGTTGACGACCGGGTCGCGGTACCGGAACTCGTGAGCCAGCTCGACCTCGACCGGGATCCGGCACCAGTGCTCGATCGCGTACTTGGCGACGTGCCCGGCGTAGGCCGCCGTCCCGCACGCGATGACGATGATCTTGTCGATCGAGCGCAGCACGGCCTCGTCGATGCGCAGGTCGTCGAGGACGAGGTGACCCGCGAGGTCGGTGCGCCCGAGGAGCGTGTCCGCGACCGCCTTCGGCTGGTCGTGGATCTCCTTGTCCATGAACGAGCGGAAGCCGCCCTTCTCGGCCGCGGCGGCGTCCCAGTCGACGGTGTAGCGCCGCCCCTGCGCCGGGCCGCCGGCGAAGTCGGTCACGACGACCGACGTCGGGGTGATCGTCACGACCTGGTCCTGGTCGAGCTCGAGCGCTTCCTTGGTCTGCGCGATGAACGCGGACACGTCCGACCCCAGGAAGTTCTCGCCGTCGCCGAGCCCGACGACCAGCGGCGAGTCGTGCCGGGCGCCGACGACGACGTCGGGGATGTCGGCGTGAACCGCGAGCAGCGTGAACGTGCCCTTCAGTCGCTGGACGACCGCGGTCAGGGCGGCCGTCAGGTCGCCGTGCACGTCGTAGGCGCCGGCGAGCAGGTGCGCCACGACCTCGGTGTCCGTCTCGGAGGTGAACGTCGTGCCGGCGGCCAGCAGCTCGGCCTTGAGCGCGACGAAGTTCTCGACGATGCCGTTGTGGATGACCGCGACCTTGCCGACGACGTGCGGGTGCGCGTTGACGTCGGTGGGACCGCCGTGCGTCGCCCAGCGCGTGTGCCCGATGGCCGCGGTCGACGCGGGCAGCGGGTCGAGGTCGAGCGCGTCGATGAGGTTGACGAGCTTGCCGGCCTTCTTGGTGACCGCGAGCTTCCCGTCGCTCGTCCCGGTCAGCGCGACGCCCGCCGAGTCGTAGCCGCGGTACTCGAGGCGGCGCAGGCCCTCCAGGACGACCTCGAGGGGGCGCCCGTTGGGCTGCTGGCTGCCGACGTATCCGACGATTCCGCACATGGCGGGGAGTCTACCGGGGTGCCGCGGCGGGGCCGGTCTGGTCGGCCTGGGCCCGGGCCGCACACCAGGCTCAGCCGATCGACCTCCCGGGGCGCCGTCCACGGGTCCGGCGATCGTGCACAATCGGTGCGTGTCTCACAGTGCCGACTCCGTGCCGTCCACGCCGTACGTCGAGCTCGACCGGCAGGCGTGGACCCGGCTCTCGGCGTCCACCCCCCTGCCGCTGACCGATGCCGACGTGACCCGCCTGCGCGGTCTGGGCGACCCGATCGACCTCGCGGAGGTCGACGCGATCTACCGCCCGATCTCCCGTCTGCTCGATCTGTACGTCGCCGCGACCCGCGGGCTGCACGAGGCGTCGAGCACGTTCCTGCGCGAGGACACCGGCAGCACCCCGTTCGTCATCGGCGTGGCCGGGTCGGTCGCCGTCGGCAAGTCGACGACGGCGCGGCTGCTGCGCGAGCTCATGGCACGCTGGCCCGCGACCCCCCACGTCGAGCTGCTCACCACCGACGGCTTCCTCTACCCGAACGCCGAGCTCGAGCGTCGCGGCCTCATGGACCGCAAGGGCTTTCCCGAGTCGTACGACCGGCGCGCGCTCGTCCGGTTCGTCTCGAGGGTCAAGGCCGGTCGCCCCGAGGTCCGGGCCCCCGTCTACGACCACCTGACCTACGACATCGTCCCGGGCGCCGAGGTCGTCGTGCGCCGGCCCGACGTGCTCATCGTCGAGGGCCTCAACGTCCTGCAGCCCGCGCGTCCCGCGGCCGAGGGCCCGTCGAGCCTGGCCGTGAGCGACTTCTTCGACTTCTCGATCTACGTCGACGCCCGCACCCCCGACGTCCGCCAGTGGTACGTCGACCGCTTCCTGTCCCTCCGCAGCACCGCGTTCGCACGGCCTGAGTCGTTCTTCCACCGGTACGCGTCGCTGTCCGACGACGAGGCCGTGGAGCGGGCGGAAGGGATCTGGGACGCGATCAACGCGCCGAACCTCGTGCAGAACATCCTGCCGACCCGGAGCCGCGCGACGCTCGTGCTCACGAAGGGTGCGGACCACGCGGTCCAGCGGGTGCGCCTGCGCAAGCTCTGACAGCTCTCGCCGGGGTGACGGTCGGGCGGTGTCAGCCGACGGCCGGCCGGGCGGTCGGCTGTGGGGTCGGCAGGCGGGTCGACTGCGTGGTCGGACTGACCGTGGCGCGCGATGCCGCGAGATGCACCCGGTAGTGCGTGACCTCGATCTCGGCCAACGCGGCGACCGCCGCGCGGACCCCCGCCATGGGTGCCCCGCACGCGTCGACGGGCGGCGCAGGCCGGACCGCCCTGCCGAGCGCGTCGACGAGCCAGAGCTCGGACGCCGCGACGTCGGTCGCCGGGCACAGCTGGTCGCCGGTCGAGGTCGACCGCGGTGCGGCGAGCGCCGCCAGCAACGGAGCGAGGTCACCCTCGAGGTGGCGCACGGTGATGGCGTCCCACACTCCCTGCGCGTCGGTGAGCCGCTCGCCGGTGGTGCACTCCACGACACTCACGGGCTCGAAGCCTGCTGGGACGGCGCCGGGATCGGGCACGTCGGGGTGCGAGGTCGCTGACAGCTCACGCGCGTCCGCCCGTAGCCCGAGATCAGCGATCACCTGCGGCGCCAGGCAGTCAGCAGCCGACGCGATCGTCGCAGGTGAGGGGATCGGCGAGGTGTCAGACGAGCAGCCCACGAGCAGTGTCACGGCGGCAGCGACGGTCGCGAGGCGCGCAGCAGTCTGGCCGCGCATGTCTCACCACCTCGGTCTCGTCCGTCGGAACGCACCCCACGAGGAGCGGGCTGACGGCCACGACGACGACCTGCGGAGGGGTGCAGGGGACGACCACGGTGTGCCCCCGGCTCCGAGCCTAGACACGGCCGACGGACGCAGAGCGCGGTGAGACCAGATCGTTAGCAGACAGGGTGGATCGTTGTGCGGACGTGACCGGGAGAGCCGATGCGACGACCGACCGCACGGCGGCCGACCGCGGACGTGAGGCTACGAGCCCGTCGACGGACGCGGCTCGGCGGCTGCCGGCGCCGTCGCCCCCCCGGAGTCCGGCGCCGCATCGGCGGCAGGCTGCGAAGCCCGCTTCTGGTCCAGCGCGACGGGGGGGTCCCCCGCCGGCAGGAACCGCCGCAGCGCCCAGTCGATCACGAGCCCCACGACGACGCCGACGACGATCCCGACAGCGACGGCGACGACCGGGTGCCCCTTGAGCCAGGCTCCCGCACCGATGCCGATCGCCGTCCCGTACGCCGCCCAGGTCAGGCCCGCGAGCGCCGTGAGGCCGACGAACCGGCGACGTGGGAAGCCGAGCGCGCCTGCCGTCATGTTCACCGCGACGCGGCCGACCGGGATGTAGCGCGCTGCCAGGATGAACGACGACCCGCGGTGCGCGAGCGCGTTCTCGGCCCACTCGAGCGCCCTGCGGCCCTTGCGCCCGCGGAACAGGCGGACACGGTGAAGGTCGACCCTCGTCCCGATCGTGTAGGCGATCTGATCGCCCGTGAACGCGCCGAGCGCAGCGACGGGGATGAGCACCGCGATCGCCGGCTCACCGGTCGACGCCGCGAGCGCGGCGAGCCCGATGACGACCGACTCGCTCGGGATCGGGGGGAAGAACCCGTCGATCGTCGCGAACACGTAGAGCGCGACGTACACCCACGGCGAACCGGCGAGCGCAAGGGTCCAGTGCTCGAGCACCGTGCATCAGCTCCAGGGATCGGGTGGGCGCGGACCGGTCGGGACGTCGATCTCTACGGTAGGGCGGTCCCGGTCCGGGCGGAACACGGCATGACCCTGAGCCGACCCCTACGGATCCCTGACTCGACCCTGCCGTGCGGCTGGGCGCCGTGTCGTCCTCCCGTCGGATGACACACCCCGCGGGCCGTCCACCGGACGGCGGACGGCCCGTGGTCCCGACGCCGCACCGCCGCACGTCACGCCAGGTCGAAACCGAGCTCCCGCGCCGCCGCACGAGGTCGCGGCTCACTGGCCCAGTGGGCTCCGAGCCGGTCTGACGCGGCGAGCGAGCGCAGCCGTGCCCGGTCGATGTAGAGCGTCCCGCCGAGGTGGTCGGTCTCGTGCTGCACGATGCGCGCGGGCCAGCCGGTGACGACCTCGTCGAGCGGGGTACCCGTCTCGTCGGTGCCCGTGAGCCGCACGGCCCGCAGGCGCGGCACGACCGCCTGGTACCCGACGAAACTCAGGCAGCCCTCGTAGAAGTCGACGCGCTCCTCGTCCCCGACGGCCGCCTCGTAGCGAGGGTTGACGAGCACGCGGAACCCCAGCACGGACCGCTCGCGCACGCGCTCGATCTCGGGATCGACCGTGCCCGGGTCCTCAAGCACCGCGATCGCGACCGGAAGGCCGATCTGGGGCGCGGCGAGACCGACCCCGGGCGCCAGGCGCATCGTGCGCTGCATGACGGCCACGAGAGCCGCGAGCGTCGCGTCGTCCAGCTGACCGTCGTACGGCTCGGCCACGGCGCGCAGCACGGGATGCCCCACCTGGACGATGCCGACGGTCCCGGTCGGCGACTGCTCGGCCTCCATCAGCAGCTCCTCGACGATCCCCCGCACGGCGGAGGCGGGCACGCTCACAGCGCGAGGCGGTCGCGGACGATGTCGGCCAGTCGTCCGGCGATCCGGTCCGCATCCGGCTGGCTCGCGGCCTCGACCATGACGCGCACGAGCGGCTCGGTGCCCGACGGCCGCAGCAGCACCCGACCCGTCTCGCCGAGCTCGACCTCCGAGGTCCGCACGGCCTCGGCGAGGACCTCGTCCGTCGCGGTGCGCGCACGGTCGACGCCGGAGACGTTCACGAGCGTCTGCGGCAGCCGGCGCACGGTCGACGCGAGCTTGGCGAGGTCCCGGCCCGTGCCCGCGACCCGCGCGGCGAGCTGGAGGGCCGTGAGCACACCGTCGCCGGTCGTCGCGTGCTCCGCGATGATGACGTGGCCCGACTGCTCGCCGCCGAGGGAGTAGCCGCCCTCGCGCATCGCCTCGAGGACGTACCGGTCGCCGACGCCCGTGACGAGCGTGCGGATGCCCTCGGCCGTCATCGCGAGGCGAAGGCCGAGGTTGCTCATGACGGTCGCGACGAGCGTGTCGTCCACGAGCCGCCCGCTCTCGCGCATCGCGATCGCAAGGACGCCCATGATCTGGTCGCCGTCGACGAGCCGCCCCGTGTGGTCGACCGCGAGGCAGCGGTCGGCGTCGCCGTCGAACGCGACGCCCAGGTCGGCCTCGGAGGCGACGACGACGGCCTGCAGCTGCTCGGGGTGCGTCGACCCGCACTTCTCGTTGATGTTGCGCCCGTCGGGCGAGGCGTTGATCACGACGACGTCGGCTCCTGCAGCCCGGAGGGCGGCCGGGCCGACCGCGCTCGCGGCACCGTTCGCGCAGTCCACCGCGATGCGCAGACCCGTCAGCCCCACGTCGATCGTCGAGACGAGGTGATCGACGTAGGACGAGCCGGCGCTGCCGTTGTCGAGCCGGATCCGGCCGACATCCGCGCCGACCGGGTGCGCCCACTGCTGGCCGAGCAGGTCCTCGATCTCGATCTCGAGATCGTCGTCGAGCTTGAGCCCGCCGCGCGCGAGGAACTTGATCCCGTTGTCGGGCATCGCGTTGTGCGACGCCGAGAGCACGACGCCGAGGTCGACCCCGAGAGTGGCCGTCAGGTACGCGACCGCGGGCGTCGGCAGCACGCCGACGTCGAGCACGTCCACCCCCGCACTGGCCAGACCGGCCGCCACGGCCGCGCTGAGGAACTCACCGGAGACGCGCGAGTCGCGGCCGACGATGGCCCGCGGACGGTGCCCGACGAACTCGCCCTGTGCGGCGAGCACCCGCGCGGCGGCGACCGAGAGCCCGAGCGCGAGCTCGGCCGTCACGTCGCGGTTGGCGAGGCCTCGGACCCCATCGGTCCCGAACAGTCGACCCATCAGCTGACTCCTTCGTCGTTCCCGCGCGGCTGCTCGTGCACTCGCCCGCGCCTCGCCTTCGTCCGTCCTGGCGCCCGACCGCTCGTCACACGGTACGACGCCGTGACATGCCGATGGCCCCGAAGGTCGCGGTGACCTTCGGAGCCATCGGGCCCACGCGCAGGGATCAGCGCTTGGAGTACTGCGGGGCCTTGCGCGCCTTCTTGAGGCCGGCCTTCTTGCGCTCGACGACGCGCGAGTCGCGCATCAGGAAGCCGGCCTTCTTCAGTGCAGGGCGGTTGGCTTCCTCGTCGATCTTGTTGAGCGCGCGGGCGATGCCGAGACGCAGCGCGCCGGCCTGCCCGCTGACGCCGCCACCGGTGATGCGGGCGACGATGTCGAAGCGACCCTCGACGTCGACGAGCTTCAGCGGCGAGTTCACGAGCTGCTGGTGCACCTTGTTCGGGAAGTAGTCCTCGATCGTGCGACCGTTGATCTTCCACTGGCCGGTGCCGGGCACCAGGCGCACGCGGGCGATGGCCTCCTTGCGACGGCCGAGCGCCTGGGCGGGCGCCGTGATGCTCTGGCCGCGGCCCGTGGGGGCAACCGTCTCAGAGGTGTAGCTGGTGGGCGTGTCGTCGCCCTCAAGGTCGATGTCGACCGTGGTCTCGGCCACTGGTGGTGTCCTCGCGTCCTGTGTCGTGAATGCTGGCAGTGGCCGAGGCCTACTGCGCTACCTGGGTGATGACGAACGGCTTGGGCTGCTGGGCCGCGTGCGGGTGCTCCGAACCGACGTACACCTTGAGCTTCGAGAGCTGGGCACGGGCGAGCGAGCTCTTCGGGAGCATGCCGCGGACGGCCTTCTCGATCGCGCGCTCAGGGTGCTTCTCGAGGAGCTCGGCGTAGGTGGTCGCACGCAGACCGCCCGGGTAGCCCGAGTGACGGTAGGCGAGCTTGGTCTCGCGCTTGTTGCCGGTGAGGGCGATCTTCTCCGCGTTGATGACGATGACGAAGTCGCCGCCGTCGACGTGAGGAGCAAAGGTCGCCTTGTGCTTGCCGCGCAGCAACGTGGCCACGTGGGTGGCCAGGCGACCCAGGACGACATCGTTCGCGTCGATGATGTGCCAGGTCCGCTCGACGTCGCCGGGCTTCGGGGTGTACGTGCGCACGGTCTAAGCCTTCGTTTCGTATAGCTGGATGTGTCCACAGCGATGGCCCGCAGGAGGCGGACCCGCCGATGAGTGCTGTCGGTGGAGCATCCCTGGGGGCCGGCGAGTGGGAGCACCGAACCTGACCGTCCGTACTGCGGCCTGCGGATCTGCCGGGAGCAGCTGCTCCTTGCGATCCTCAGAAGCGGCCTCAGTGTGGACGGGAGACGCACAACGACACACCAGAGTAGCCGCCGCCGAGCCGCAGGGTCAAAACGCTCCGACGTCGCACCCTGTCGCGCACCCCCGGGAGCGCCCTCGGGCACATCCCCGCAGCGCCCGCGGCCGGTGCCCTCAGCGGGCCCGCTTGACCCGACCCGAGTCCCACACGGCCTCGGGCGTCTCGACGACCTCGCCGTCCGCGCCGAACACGAGGAACCGGTCGAAGCCTCGCGCGAACCAGCGGTCGTGCGTCACCGCCATGACCGTCCCCTCGAACGCCTCGAGACCGGCCTCGAGCGCTTCGGCCGAGTGGAGGTCGAGGTTGTCGGTCGGCTCGTCGAGCAGGAGCAGGGTCGCGCCGCCGAGCTCGAGCAGCAGGATCTGGAACCGCGCCTGCTGCCCACCGGACAGCGTCTCGTACGTCTGCTCGGCCGCCGCGACAAGCTCGTAGCGGTCGAGCGCCTTGCTGGCGGGCTCGCGTCCCATCCCGGCTCGGTGCCCGTCACCGCGGTGCAGGATCTCCAGCAGGGTGCGTCCCACGAGCTCGGTGTGGTCGTGGTTCTGCGCGAACCAGCCGGGCCGGACGCGCGACCCGAGCACGACGCGGCCGGTGTGGGCGACGGGCGTGACGTCGACGTCACCGGCGGGCTCGTGCTCGGGCGAGGGGTCGGAGCCACCGGTCGCGAGCAGCCGGAGGAAGTGCGACTTTCCCGAGCCGTTCGAGCCCAGGACCGCGATGCGCTCGCCGAACCACACCTCGAGGTCGAACGGCTTCATGAGCCCCGTGAGCTCGAGGCCGGTCGCCACGACGGCCCGCTTGGCCGTGCGTCCGCCGCGCAGCCTGACCCGGACATTCTGCTCGCGCGCCATGACCTGCGGCGGGCCGGCCTCCTCGAACTTCCGCAGCCGCGTCTGTGCCGCCGAGTAGCGCGACGCGAGCCCGTCGTTGAAGGCGGCCTTGTTCTTGAGGGTGAAGACGAGCTCCTTGAGCTTCGCGTGCTCCTCGTCCCAGCGCCGCAGGAGCTCCTCGAGCCGCGAGCGCCGGTCCTCGCGCGCCTCGGGGTAGCTCCCGAAGCCGCCGCCGTGCACCCAGATGCCCGACCCGGACGCCGTCGGCTCGAGGGTGGCGATCTGCGTCGCGGTGCGCGCGAGCAGCTCGCGGTCGTGGCTCACGTACAGCACGGTCTTGGGGGAGGCCGCGAGCTGGGTCTCGAGCCAGCGCTTGGTCGGCACGTCGAGGTAGTTGTCGGGCTCGTCGAGCAGCAGGACCTCCTCGGGTCCGCGCAGCAGCGCCTCGAGGACGAGCCGCTTCTGCTCCCCGCCGGACAGCGTGCGCACCTCGCGGTACTGCGCCGCGTCGAAGCCGATGGACAGCACGGCGTCGGTGACCTTGTCCCAGCCCGCCTCGGCCTCGTAGCCTCCGACGTCGGCCCAGTCGACGAGCGCCGTCGCGTACCGCATCTGCGCGGGCTCGTCGTCGACCTCCATGATCGCAGTCTCGGCCGCCGCCAGCTCGACGGCGGCGTCCCGCACGCCCGCCGGGGCGAGCGACGCGAGCAGGTCGCGGATCGAGCGCCCGTCGTCGATGCGTCCGACCATCTGGCGCATGATCCCCAGCCCGCCGCTGCGCACCACGGTGCCGCCGTGCGCGACCTCGTCCCCCGCCACGATCCTCAGGAGCGTGGTCTTGCCCGCCCCGTTGGGACCCACGAGCGCCACCTTGGCGCCGTCGGCCACGCGCAGGTCGACCTCGTCGAGGAGGGGGCGCCCGTCGGGCAGGAAGTAGCTCACGGCGCTGATGTCGAGGTGTCCCACGCCGACCAGTGTCCCTGGCGGCGCACGCGCGCGTCGAACTCATAGGCCGCGCAGGGTGGCCCGTCTGGTGCCATCGTGGAGCCATGAGCAACGACACGCCTGCCGCGGACAACGAACTCACCGGCGGCTCCGAGGGCGACAGCGACCAGCTGCCGATGGAGGACACGCTCCTGGACCGCGGGGTCGACGACCTCCTCGACGAGGGGTACGTCGCGCCGGAGCGGGAGCGCACCAACCACTACGGCGAGACCGCGTGGGAGCAGCAGCACCGAGAGACGCTCGACCAGCGCCTCGCAGAGGAGGAGCCCGAGGTGTGGGTCGTCCACCCGCGCATGGACCCGGCGCGCGAGCCCGACCGCGCGGGCCGGCTCGTCGCGGACGAGCAGGCTGTCGAGGCGGGCGGCAACGACGAGTTCGCGATCGACGCGGGGATCTCCGGCGGCGCCGCCAGCGCCGAGGAGGCTGCGGTGCACCTCATCGAGGAGGAGTACACGACCGAGGAGGACGCGACCGACGAGGAGGGTGACGAGGCCTGAGCCCGCCCTGTCAGCAGGGTTCGGACGCCGCGTCCAGGTCGCGACGCAGCGAGTCGACGTCGTCGGCCGACCGGATCGCGCGCGTGCGTTCGGCGCGCGCTGCCAGCTCGTCGTCCGGCGGGTAGGTGACCTCCTCGAGCGTGAGGCCCAGCGCGGGCACCACGACGTTGCCCGGGTCGCGCTGCCTCCCCGCGAGCAGGTCGGCCGGCCAGCGCACCTCGCGCCGCCCCTCTCCGACCGCGAGGCTCGCCCCCACGAGCGCACGCACCATGCTGTGGCAGAACGCGTCCGCCTGCACATGGGCGACGACGAGTCCCGCGTCCGGCCCGTCGACGGGTCGCTGCCACGTCAGCACCTCGAGCGTGCGGATCGTCGTCGCTCCCACGCGCGGCCTGCAGAACGCCGCGAAGTCATGGCGTCCGAGCAGCGCCCGCGCCGCAGCGTCCATCGCGTCGTCGTCGAGCTGGTGGGAGTGCCACAGGACGTGCGCCCGTCGCAGGGGGTCGCGCAGGGTCGCGTCGTCGCACACGCGGTAGACGTACCGGCGGCGGAGCGCCGAGAACCGGGCGTCGAAGCCCGGGGGCGCGACGCTCACACGGTGCACGACGACGTCCGGTGGCAGCAGCCCGCCGAGCCGGGTGACAAGCACGTCCTCGGCGCTGCGGGTCGACCGCCCGGGGACCGCGAGCCACGTGTCGGCCGGGACGTCGACGTGCGCCACCTGACCCCGCGCGTGCACGCCCGCGTCCGTGCGCCCCGCGACCGTCACCCGCAGGTGGTCGAGGTGCAGCACCGTCGCGAGCGCCTCCTCGAGCACACCCTGGACGGTGCGCAGCACAGGCTGCACCGCCCAGCCGGCGAACCGGGTGCCGTCGTACGCGAGGTCGAGTCGGAGCCGTACCGTGTTCACGCCCGACACGGTAGCCCGCTCCTGCCCCCGCTACCGTGAGCAGGTGACATCGAGCACACCCGTCGCCCCGAGCGGCCGCCCCGTCTTCACGCTCGCCGTCGACTGCGGCGGCACCGGCATCAAGGCGTCGGTCCTCGATGCGGCCGGAACGTTGCACGTGCCCCCGATCCGGGTGCTGACGCCCTACCCGTTCCCACCGTCGCTGCTCATCGAGACCGTCGTCGAGATCGCCGCCCGGCTCCCGCGTGCCGACCGGCTGACCGTCGGCATGCCCGGCATGATCCGGCACGGCGTCGTCGTCGCCACCCCGCACTACGTGACCACGGCCGGGCCGCACACCCGCGTCGACCCCGCCCTCGTCGACAGCTGGGCAGGCTGCGACATCCGCGCCGCGCTCGAGCATCGTCTCGGCATCCCGACCCTGGTCCTCAACGACGCCGAGGTCCACGGCGCCGGTGTCATCTCGGGGACCGGCGTCGAGCTCGTCCTGACCCTCGGCACCGGTCTCGGCTCGGCGCTGTTCGACGGTGGCGTCCTCGCCCCGCACCTCGAGCTCTCGCACGCACCGATCCGGCGCGGCACGACCTACGACTCCTACATCGGCGAGATCGAGCGCGCCAGGCTGGGTGACCCCCGATGGTCAGGCCGCGTCCGTCGGGCCGTCGAGGGCCTGCGCCCGGTGTTCTGCTGGGACCGGCTCTACCTCGGCGGCGGCAACTCGCGCCGGATCATCCCGCAGGCACTCGAACGTCTCGGCGACGACGTCGTCGTCGTCCCGAACCAGGCCGGCATCGTCGGTGGCGTCCGCGCGTGGGACCTGCGCTCGCTGGTGTGACGCACCGGGCGCCACTCACCCCTGCAGGGCGTCCAGGGCCTCGAGGACCACGCGTGTGAACCGTACGGGAGCGACGAGGCTGACCAGGTGGGTCGCGCGGGGAACGACGACGAGACGACCGTCCCGGCATGCCGCCAGGTAGCGGTGCTCCTCCCCCCGGAAGTGGTCGTACCGGCCGTTGACGAGCCACACCGGCACCTCGATGCGAGCCAGGTCGTCCACCGGCCGCGCCGCCCTGACGGCGCGCAGCACGTCCCGGCCCACGTCGAGGGCGAACCCGCCCGCTCCGACGTCACGCGCTCCGGCCGACGGCAGAGCCAGGTCGACCATCAGCTGGTTCAGTCGTGCCCCCTCGTCGGGCAGCTGGTCGATCACCCTGACCGCGAGCTCCCAGCCGCCCACGAGCGACCGCAGCGGACGCGTCGAGCAGGCGGCAGCGACCAGACCCGCGACCTGCTCCGGATGGCGCGCCGCGTGCGCGATCGCCACGTATCCGCCGAGCGACAGCCCGACGACGAGGGCGCGGCCCCCCGCGTCGTCCACACCCCGGGCGACCGCATCGATGGCGCCGTCCCACGTGAACCGGTCGCCGCGCCGGTGACCGTGCCCTGGCAGGTCGATCGCGACAGCGGTGTGCCCCACTGCCTCGACAGCCGCCACCTGTGCGCGCCACATCGTGCGCGAGGTGCGCAGGCCGTGCACGAACACGACGGGCAGCTCAGCGGCCATCACGCCTCCGCAACGTTGGCAGCGGACCCGGCCGGCGGCCCGGTCCGCGTCCGAGGCTAGCGCCGCGAACGACGACAGCCCGGCAGGGGATCTCACCCCGGCCGGGCTGTCGTGCGTGTCGTGCTCGTGCTGGTCAGGCCTCTTCGGTGTCTGCAGCCTGCGCCTTGGCGCCACCGGCCGGGACGAAGCCAGCGGCCTCGGCGGCCTCGGCCGTCTCGAACCAGACCTCGGCGACGGTCGCGTCGTACCACTGCGAGCCCTCGACGTGGTACTTCATCGAGTCCTCGTTGCCCTTGACGGTGAAGCCCTCGGGCACGTCCTCGCCCTTGTAGGAGCCCTCGCCGTACGGCTGGGTGCTGACGGACTCCTCGACGACCTCGGCCGGCGCGTCGACGACAGTCGCCGGAGCGGCCTTCTTCGGCGCGGACTTCTTGGCGGCCTTCTCGGCCTCCTTGACGACGGCCTGCTTCGGCGAGAGCGGCTCGAGGACGAGCTCGATCACGGCCATGGGCGCGTTGTCGCCCTTGCGGGCACCGATCTTCGTGATGCGGGTGTAGCCACCCTGACGCTCCGCGACAGCGGGGGCGATCTCGGTGAACAGCGCGTGGACGACGGACTTGTCCCGAACGACGGTCATGACGCGGCGGCGCGCGTGCAGGTCTCCACGCTTCGCGAACGTGATGAGCCGCTCGGCGAGCGGGCGAAGGCGCTTTGCCTTGGCCTCGGTCGTCGTGATGCGCTTGTGCTCGAACAGTGACGTGGCCAGGTTGGCCAGGATCAGCCGCTCGTGCGCCGGACCGCCACCGAGGCGGGGACCCTTGGTGGGCGTAGGCATGATCTATTGCTCCTTGCGTTCCAGTGATGGGCTACGCGCGGCACCCGTCGACGGGCACCGCGCATCCCCCGGCGTCAGTACTGCTCGTCCTCGGTGAAGTCACCCTCGTCGGCGTCGTAGTAGCCGGCGGCGGCGGTCGGGTCGAAGTCGAGCGGGCTGTCCTTGAGCGACAGGCCGAGCTCGGCAAGCTTCTCCTTGACCTCGGTGATCGACTTCGCACCGAAGTTGCGGATGTCGAGGAGGTCGGCCTCGCTGCGCGCCACGAGCTCGCCCACCGAGTGGATCCCCTCGCGCTTGAGGCAGTTGTAGGACCGGATCGTCAGCTGCAGGTCCTCGATGGGCAGTGCGAGGTCCGCGGCGAGCGCGGCGTCCGTCGGCGACGGGCCGATCTCGATGCCCTCGGCCTCGACGTTGAGCTCACGGGCAAGCCCGAAGAGCTCGACGAGCGTCCGACCGGCCGACGCGAGCGCGTCGCGCGGGGTGATGGCCTGCTTGGTCTCGACGTCGACGATGAGCTTGTCGAAGTCGGTCCGCTGCTCGACTCGCGTCGCCTCGACCTTGTAGGTCACCTTGAGGACCGGCGAGTAGATCGAGTCGACCGGCACGCGGCCGATCTCAGCGTCGTAGGACTTGTTCTGGTTCGCCGAGACGTACCCGCGGCCGCGCTCGACCGTGAGCTCGATCTCGAGCTTGCCCTTCTCGTTGATCGTCGCGAGGTGAAGGTCCGGGTTGTGCACCTCGACGCCCGCCGGCGGGACGATGTCCGCTGCCGTGACCGCGCCGCCACCCTGCTTGCGCAGGTACATGACGACGGGCTCGTCGTTCTCCGAGGAGACCACGAGCTGCTTGATGTTGAGGATGATCTCGGTGACGTCTTCCTTCACACCCGGGATCGTCGAGAACTCGTGCAGCACGCCGTCGACACGGATGGACGTCACTGCGGCGCCCGGGATCGAGGAGAGCAGGGTCCGACGGAGCGAGTTGCCGAGCGTGTAGCCGAAGCCGGGCTCGAGGGGCTCGATGGAGAACCGCGAACGGTACTCCGAGATGACCTCTTCGGTCAGGGTGGGGCGCTGTGCGATGAGCACGGTGTGTTTCCTCTCAGCGGGCGTCCGCCATATGACGCCGCGCAGTACGACAACCCGGCCGGGTCTCGGTCTACCCGGTCAGACAACTCCAGGCGGCCCGGCACGAGGTCTCCCCCGCGCCGGGTCGCCCGCCGGTATCAGACCCGGCGACGCTTCGGCGGGCGGCAACCGTTGTGCGCCTGCGGGGTGACGTCCTGGATCGAGCCGACCTCGAGGCCGGTCGCCTGGAGCGAGCGGATCGCGGTCTCGCGGCCCGAGCCCGGGCCCTTGACGAAGACGTCGACCTTCTTCATGCCGTGCTCCTGCGCACGACGCGCGGCGGCCTCAGCAGCGAGCTGAGCCGCGAACGGCGTCGACTTGCGCGAGCCCTTGAAGCCGACCTGGCCCGACGAGGCCCAGGCGATCACGGCACCCGAGGGGTCGGTGATGGAGACGATGGTGTTGTTGAACGTGCTCTTGATGTGCGCCTGGCCGTGGGAGACGTTCTTCTTCTCCTTGCGGCGCGGCTTGCGAACTGCTGCACGAGTCTTCGGGGGCATCTGCGGTTTCTCTCTGATTCTCCGGCTGTCGCCAGGGTCGTGATGTCGGTTGTCCCGACGCGTGGGCGGCGGCGCGAGCTGCGCCGACCGGGCCCTGCGCCGGTGCTACTTCCGGCCGGCCTTCTTCTTGCCGGCGACGGTGCGCTTCGGACCCTTGCGGGTACGCGCGTTGGTCTTCGTGCGCTGTCCGTGCACGGGAAGGCCACGGCGGTGCCGCAGGCCCTGGTAGCAACCGATCTCGACCTTGCGGCGGATGTCCGCAGCAACCTCACGGCGGAGGTCACCCTCGAGCTTGAAGTTGCCCTCGAGGTAGTCACGCAGGACGACGAGGGTCGCGTCGTCGAGGTCCTTGACGCGCAGGTCCGGGCTGATGCCCGTCGCGGCCAGCGTCTGGTGCGCGCGGGTACGACCGACGCCGTAGATGTAGGTGAGCGCGATCTCGAGCCGCTTCTCGCGGGGGAGGTCGACGCCGACAAGACGTGCCATGTGTCTGGTGACTCCTGTAACGCTTCGGAGGTCTGCCGCACTGCCCTCCCGCGTGCTGCGGGCCTCGGCCTCCGACCGAGGGTTCACCGGCGCCGACCGAAGGGCCGATGCCGGAGTGGCGGTGCGCTTGCTGGTTCTGGCAGGGCCAGGACCGGTGGTGCTGCTCGGGTGCGCCCCGAGCGTCAGGGCATCAGCCCTGGCGCTGCTTGTGGCGCAGGTTCTCGCAGATCACCTGGACGCGACCGTGCCGGCGAATCACCTTGCACTTGTCGCAGATCTTCTTGACGCTGGGCTTGACCTTCATTGCGTGTTCCTCCGCCGCCGCGGCGCCCGGGGTCCGGACCGACGGCGTGTTCGAGTGGCGGTTACTTGTAGCGGTAGACGATCCGGCCGCGGGACAGGTCGTACGGGCTCAGCTCAACGACCACGCGGTCCTCAGGGAGGATCCGGATGTAGTGCTGACGCATCTTGCCTGAGATGTGGGCGAGCACTCTGTGGCCGTTGGCCAGCTCCACGCGAAACATCGCGTTCGGCAAGGCCTCGACAACGCTGCCTTCGATCTCGATGACACCGTCCTTCTTTGCCATATCCTCCGCTAACTCTCTGATGGATGAACCAGTCCACGTGGACCACGATGAGACCACTCGTGCGTTCCGTGGATTCGTGCAGGGTAGTGAACCTCGGCGTGCAGCCACCGCCACCGGGTCGATCACCGGGGCAAGACAGCACAGGGCACACACACCCAACGGGCGATTCTACGCCATCGGCAGGCTCGGACGAAACGGCGCCCGGAACGTACCGCTGCCCCGGACAGATCACCGGGGCCGCCCGAGACTGCGGACACCCCGCCCGCTCGCCCACGACGTGACGCCGACGCCGCCAGGGATCAGAGAACCCTGGCGGCGTCGGCGTCACCGGGCACAGCTCGCTGCTGGTCAGATGCGCCAGTCGGCGAGTTGGCCCCGTCGGTGTGTCGCTTGGTCGGTCGGTTCAGGAGCCTTGACCCGAACGTCGGCGCAGCGTCACCAGCAGCCCTCCGGCGACGAGCAGCACCACGGCGCCGCCCAGCACCGGTCCCACCGAGGAGCCCGTTGCTGCCAGGTTCGGCTGCGCATCGAGCACTTCGGAGACATAGGTGGTCGACGGTGAGGGCGTCGGGGTGGGCGCCCCGGCGCTGAGGACTTCGGAGACGTACGTCGGGGTCGCGCTGGGCGTCGCCGTCGGCGTGGCGGCCGGCGTGCCGGTGGGCGTCGGTATGGCGAGCGGCACGTCAGTGGGGGAAGAACTCACGGTCGGCGTGCCCGTGGGCGACGGGGTCACGGTCGGCGTGCCCGTGGGCGACGGGGTCACGGTCGGCGTGCCCGTGGGCGACGGGGTCACGGTCGGCGTGCCCGTGGGCGACGGGGTCACGG
>NZ_DASUIR010000072.1:0-12010 GCF_036279715.1 Cellulomonas sp.
GAGGCCGAGCAGCTCGTGGCCCGCACGGTCGGCGAGCTCCGGACCCTCATGATCGCCGCGCACGGCGACGAGCTCGAGCAGGTGCTCGACCGGTGCTCGATCCTCGTGGACGGGGTGCGGTCGGACGACGGTGCCGCCATCGCGCCGAGCGACGTCGTGGATGTGCTGCCACCGTTCGCGGGCGGCTGACCCCCCCGACGGACTGAACCGCCTCCGACCGGCTAGCCGCCGATCGCGCTCATCGGGCGGTCGGGCTGCAGGAACGTCGGGTCGTTGATGCCGTGGCCCGGCAGCTTGCCCTCGAGGCACGTGTGCAGCGCCGCGGCGAGAGCGTCGTCGTCGGCGCCCGCGCGCAGGAGGCCCAGCAGGTCGCTCTCGGTGCGCGCGAACAGGCAGGACCGCAGCTGGCCGTCGGACGTGAGCCGCACGCGGTCGCACGCCCCGCAGAAGGGCGCGGAGACCGACGCGATGACGCCGACGGTCGACGGTCCGCCGTCGATCGTCCAACGCTCCGCGGGCGCCGAGCCGCGACCCGGCACCTCGGTGAGTGTGAAGGCGGTGGCCAGCCGCTCGAGGATCTCGGTCCCGGTCACCATCGTGGCCCGCAGCCACGTGTGGCCGGGGTCGAGCGGCATCTGCTCGATGAACCGCATCTCGTAGCCGTGGTCGACCGCGTACCGCACGAGGTCGACGACCTCGTCGTCGTTGACTCCGCGCATCACGACCGCGTTGAGCTTGATCGGGTGCAGCCCCGCCACGTCGGCCGCCGCGATCCCCGCGAGGGTGTCCGTGAGGCGGTCGCGCCGCGTGAGCTCCTTGAACCGGTCGCGCTGCAGCGTGTCGAGGCTGATGTTGACCCGCGAGAGCCCGGCGTCGGCCAAGGGCGTGGCGAGGGCGGGCAACCGCAGCGCGTTCGTGGTGAGCGACACCTCGGGGGGACCGCTGGGTCCGCTCAGCGCGGTGAGAGCGGCCACGATCTCGACGACGTCGGGCCGCAGCAGCGGCTCGCCGCCCGTGAGCCGGACCTCGGTGATGCCCTCCGCGACCGCGACCGTCGCGATGCGCACGAGCTCGGCGGTCGTCATGAGGTCGGGGCCGCGCAGCCACGGCACCCCTTCGGCCGGCATGCAGTAGGTGCAGCGCAGCGAGCAGCGGTCGGTCAGCGAGATGCGCAGGTCGCGGTGCTCGCGGCCGAATCGGTCGACGAGCATCAGTGGTCTCCTCCGGCGAGCTGGTCGAGCAGATGGGCGAGCAGCGGCAGCAGCACGTCGAGGCCCTGCTCGACGCCGCCGGGGGACCCCGGCAGGTTGACGACGACCGCGCCGGACGCGGTGACCCCGGCGAGCCCGCGCGAGAGCACGGCGCTCGCCGTGTGCTTCTCGCCGTTGCGTCGCAGCGCCTCGGCGAGCCCGGGCAGCTCGCGCTCGATCACGGCCCGGGTGCCCTCGGGCGTCAGGTCGCGCGGGCCGACGCCGGTGCCGCCGCTCGTCACGACGACGCGCGCGCCGGCCTCGAGCGCGGCGGCGAGGGCGCGGGCCACGGACTCGGCTCCGTCAGGGACGACGACGGGGTCGCCCACGTCCAGGCCTGCGGCGCGCAGGATCTCGACGGCGCGCGGTCCCGAGCGGTCGGCCCGTTCCCCGCTCGCACTGCGGTCGGACACGACGACCACAGTCGCGCGTGGCCCAGGCAGCGCAGAGGCGGTCATGCACCGACAGTACAGAACCGCCGCGGACGGTCCGGGAGCTCAGGGTCCCGGCGCCCCCGCGCTGGCGGGCGTGACGTCAGTCGGGCGGTCCGGCGTGCAACCCGTCGTGCAGCACGAGCACGGTCGAGGCCGCGTTGCGCACCACGTCGGTACTGACCGACCCGAGCAGCATCCCGCGGAACGCGCCGAGACCGCGCGACCCGACGACGACCAGGACGGCGTTCGTCGAGGCGGCGACGAGCGCATGGGCCGGGTCGTCGTCGAGCAGCGCGACGCGCACCTCGAGGCCCGGATGCTGGGTGCGGAGCCTGGCCGCGACGGCCTGCGCGGCGCGGTGCGTCGGGTCGTTCACGTCGACGTCGGTCGCGGCCCGGGCGGACAGCGCGGGCATGCCGCGTCCGTACGGGTCGGCGATGGTCGGACGCGCGTGGACGACGAGGAGCGGCGCCGAGCGCATCGACGCCTCGCGGGCGGCTGCCTCGGCGGCCGCGAGGGACGCGCGGGAGCCGTCGACCCCGACGACGACGGGCACGACCGTCCCCGGCACCGAGGTCTCGTCGCCGCGCACCACGGCGACGTCGCACCGCGAGTGCGCCGCGAGGTGGGCCGCGATGGAGCCCATCCGCACGTGACCCGCGCGGCCGCGCGCACCGACGACGAGGAGCTGGGCCGATGCGCTGAGCTCGCGCAGGACGGGGACCTCGCTGCCGCGGATCGACTGGGTCGTGACGGTCAGGTCGGGGTAGCGGTCGACGGCGACGGCCTGCTTCTCGCTCAGGTACGTGGTGGTCTCCGCGTCGAGCTCAGCGTCGACGAGCGGGTACCAGCTCCACTCGACGAGGTCGCGCGGGTCCGTCCACGAGCGCGCGAGCACGACGTCGGCGCCGCGCAGAGAGGCCTCGTGCAGTCCCCACTCGAGCGTGTGCTCGCTGTGCGGCGAGCCGTCCAGCGCGATCACCACGGGGCCGTCGGCTCGCATGAGAACCCACCTCCTGATCGGTGCCGGTCGGTGCCGGTCTGTCCACCTTGCCCGCAGGTGAAGGGTGTTGTCGAGGGTCCACGGTCCCGCCCGGTCACGGCCCGACGTGCGAGGTCGCGGACCGCACGGCCGCTAGCGTGTGTCTCCGAAGTCTGAGGTGAGGCGCGCGGGACGCTGGGCGGGTGGATTGCCACCGGGTGCTGAGCGATGAGCAGTGGGGCCGGATCGAGGAGCAGCTGCCCTCGAACGCAGGCAAGCGCGGTCGACCGTTCGCTGATCAACGCACGGTCGTGCAAGGCCTCGTGTTCCGCTACCGGACCGGCAGCCCGTGGCGTCCCCGGGCAGCGTCACGACGGTCGGCGCCACGACGCCGAGTGGGTTCTGGACCTGCTTGGCGATCCCGTCCTTGACGTCACGATCCTTGCCTTGAGGAGAAGAGAGCTACACCCTGGCGGGTCGGGCGGTCTGTCGTGTTGAGCCCTGGCCTGACCCGCCGTCGTCGGCCACGTCCCACGAGTTGTGGTGCGCCTCGGGGTGCGGGTGCGTGCGCTCGAGCGCGGCGCCCTCCACGTCCACGTCGGGCAGGATGCGGTCGAGCCAGCGGGGGATCCACCACGCGGCGTCGCCGGCGAGGTGCATCACGGCCGGGATGAGCAGCATGCGGACCACGAACGCGTCGAGCAGGACGCCTGCTGCGAGTCCGAACCCGAGCGAGCGGATGATGCCGGAGTCGGACATGATGAACCCGGCGAAGACCGCGATCATGATGACGGCCGCAGCGGTGACCACGGTGCGGCCCGCGTGCAGACCGCGCTGCACGGCCAGCCGCGAGGGCACACCGTGCACGTGCGCCTCGCGCATGCCGGACACCAGGAAGAGCTGGTAGTCCATGGCCAGACCGAAGAGGATCCCGATGAGGATGGTCGGCAGGAAGGACAGGATCGGCGCCGGGTCGTGCACGCCGAACAGGCTCCCGGCCCATCCCCACTGGAAGATCGCGGTCAGTGCGCCGAACACGGCGAACAGCGACCCGATGAACCCGACGGTCGCGGTGAGCGGCACCAGGATCGAGCGGAACACCAGCACCATGATGACCAGCGAGAGGCCGATGACCAGGCCCAGGTAGCCGGGCAGGGCGTCGGCGAGCTGCGTCGAGACGTCGATGTTGCCGCTCGCGGTGCCGGCTACGCCCAGCGTGGTCCCGTCCTGCAGCGGCGAGGCCGCGCGCAGGTCGCGGACCAGCTGCTCTGTGGACTTGCTGTCGGGACCCTCCACGGGGACCACCTGGAAGATCACGGTGGCGCCGTCGTCGGACACGCCCACGGGCGCGACGCCCGCGACGTCCCCGACGCCGTGGATGGCCTGGGCCAGGGCGAGCTCGGCGGGCAGCAGAGTCGCGTCCGTGGTCGCCTCGCGCAGCTTGGCGACAACGACGAGCGCGCCGTTCGCGCCCGCACCGAACTTCTCGGCCGTCACCTGGTTGGCGCGGTACTGGGTGGAGTCCTGTGGCTCCCACGAGCCGTCGGGCAGGCCCAGCCGCATGGACAGCGCGGGCAGCGCGAGCACCGCCAGGCCCACCACGCCGGCCACGAGTGTGATCCATGCGCGGCTGGTGCTCATCGGCCGCTGCGGCAGCGGTCGCGGCTCGAGGTGGCCCACCTGGGCGCGGACCTTGTGGGGCAGGATCCGCGTGCCGAGCAGGGCGAGGACGGCCGGTGTGAGCGTGATGGCCACCAGCACGGCAATGAGCACGGCGACGGCGCCGGCGGTGCCCATCATCCCGAGGAACCCGATGCCGGTGACGTTGAGCGCCAGCAGGGCGACGAAGACGGTGGACCCGGCGAACACCACGGCGGTGCCGGCGGTGCCGGTGGCCAGGCCGATCGACTCGTGCACCTCGATGCCGTCGCGGAGCTGGTGGCGGTGCCGGTTGATGAGGAACAGGGCGTAGTCGATGCCCACGGCCAGGCCCAGCATGACCGCGAGGATCGGGGTCACGGACGTCATGGTGACCACGCCGGAGAACGCGAGCACCCCGGTGACGCCCACGCCGACGCCGACGAGCGCCCCGAGGATCGGCAGCGCGGCCGCCACCGCGGTGCCCAGCATGACGAGCAGCGCGACGCCGGCGATCGCCAGGCCCACCACCTCGCCGACGCCAAGCACCTCGGGCACCGCCTGCGTGAGGTCGTTGGACAGCTCGGCGGTCACGCCATCGATCGGTGTGGCCTCGACCAGCGCGACCACCTGCTTCTTGAGCTCGGTGGGCACCTCCAGACGGGGCTGGTCGAAGACCACGGTCGCGGTGGCCGCGCTGCCGTCCGTCGAGACGTTGCGCACCGCGTCCGCGAGCCGCGCGAGGGCCACGCCTTGCTCCACGGTCGCGCTCTGGGTGGTCAGCTGCTCCGCCCCGGCGTCGAGCTTGGCCTGCTGGGCCGCGAGCTGTGCGGTGGTCGCGTCGAGCTGCGCCTGCTGGGCGTCGAGCCCGGCCTGCGCCTGGACCAGGGAGCCGGCGGCCTGGGCCTGAGCGCGCGCCGCGTCGAGCTGCTCCTGCCCGGCCGCGACCTGCGCTGAGGCGGCGTCGAGCTGCTTCTGACCGGAGTCGAGCTGGCCCTTCGCCGTGGCGATCTGCGTCTGCGCGTCGGCGAGCTGCTGCTCTTGCGCCGTGCGCTGCGCCTGGGAGGTGAAGGGGTTCACGGTCGCCTCGACGCCGTCGACGGCAGCCACCGCGTCGAGCAGGTGCGCCACGGCGGCCTGCTGGTCGGCGGTGAACGCCGAGCCGTCGTCGGTGCTCAGCACGATCGAGCCGGTCCCGCCCGCCGCGCCGGGCAGGGCCTGCGCGAGCTGGGTGGTGACGCGGTCCGTCTCGGTGCCGGGGATGGTGATCGCGGAGGACAGGCCGCCTCCCCACAGGGCGTAGGAGCTGCCGGCGACGAGGATTACCAGGACCCAGGCGGCGACGAACGCCCAGGCGCGGCGGGCGGCCAGGCGCCCGAGCCGGTAGAGGAGGTCGGCCATGGTGGGTGCTCCTGAGGGATGAGGCGGTTGGGTGGGGCAGGGGAAGGACGGGGACGGCGAGGGACGAAAGCGCGCGGTCAGCTGTGGGAGTAGCCGGCGCGGATGCGGTCGATCACGTGCACAAGCTGGGCCTCCCACCGCGTGCGCGCCGCGGGGTCGGCGGGTGCGCCCTGCTCAAGCCAGCCGCGACTCAGCACGGTGAACCCGCTGATGAGCTGGCCGACAACGATCTGCACGTCGATCACCGGCACCTGCGTGTGCTGCTCGCGCAGCGCGGCAGTCATGTCGTCGGACGCGACCGTCAGGGCGTCGAGCAGGTGACGCAGCACCTGCGGCTCGGGTCCGCCATCGGCACCGAGCAGGTGCCGCACGGAGGTCATAGCGCCGAACAGGTCCGCCTGGACCAAGGCGGCAGCGGCCCGCTCGAAGAGGATCGCGCCCTCGTCGTCCCCGAGGTCGTGGGTGTGGCCGGTGACCTCCGGCGGCGGTGCGCCGACGCCCTGGCGCACCAGGGCCCCGAGCACGGTGAACCGCTCGGCGCACAGCGCGACCACCACGTCGTCCAGGTGCGGGAAGTGGTTGAACACGGTGCGACGCGAGACGTCGGCGCGTGCGGCGAGGGCCTCGACGCTCAGCGCCGCGGAGCCGCCCTCGGCCAGGAGGGCGGCCGCCCCCTCGAGGATCGCCCGGTGGTGGCGGTCGCGCAGCGCCGTCCGGCGGTCCACGGGCCGCTCGACAGGCTGCCCGAGAGGACGGTCCGCCGGATCGGTGGACGAGATGGGTGCGGGCATGCGCAGACTATAGGCATGTTGTTGCACCGAGTGCAACACTGCACCGAGTGAACCCTCCTCGCGGGTAGTGCGGGACCGGCATGCCCCCGCGCGGCGGATCGTCCCTAGCCTGCCCAGAGGGACGTCGGCCGCGCGGTCGGTGCACGCGCGCGTCGCGCGTACGGACGAGGGCGCAAGGACATGGGAGTCCTCGAGGGCAAGGTCGCGATCGACAGCTGGACCCGAGGCCTCGACCGCCTCGGCGGCCACGCCCGAGGCGTCGCTCGCGTTGCGGGCGATCTCGGCGATCGAGGAGCCCATCTTCGTGCCGTCGGCCACCGAGGTGACCTCGTCTCCACCTGCGTGAGGTCGCCGTCGCAGTTCGCGATCGCGACCATCCGGTCGCGCAGGTGCGCGATCGGCGCGACGAGCCGGTTCGCGATGACCCAGGCGACCTGGAGCGTGTCTCCAAAGGATTGGGGGGTGGGTCGCGCAGGCTGGTCTGGTGACTCGCGAAGCCCTTCTCGATGATGCCCAGTGGAAGCTGATCGAGCCGTTGCTACCGGCTCAACGCTCGGGTCGTGGACGCCCGATGAGTGATCACCGGCAGGTCGTGGAGGGGATCATCTACCGGTATCGCTGTGGCATCGCCTGGCGAGATCTTCCGGCCTCGTTCGGGCCGTGGCAGACCGTGTGGAAGCGGCACCGCCGGTTCAGTGGCGACGGGACCTGGGACGCCATCTTGACCACGCTGCTGGCTCGGGCCGACGCCGCGCACCAGATCGACTGGACGCTCAGCGTGGACTCCACGATCAACCGCGCGCACCAGCACGCGACGAACCTGCCCCGGGAGCCCAAGACCGACCCGAAGATCGCATCGGAGGTGACCGGCGACGCCTCGAACCCGCTCGGCCCCACAGGGGTCGATGCGTCGGCTCGTGCGGTCGTCGGGCTCCTCGCCGGCCCCACAGGGGGCTGGGTCGAATCACAAGGATTCTGCGATTCGGGCAGGTCAGGACGCTCCTGAGGTTGCGCTCGGCCTGTATGACGAGCCGGTCGATCATGGCATCGGCCGTTCGCGTGGCGGGTTGTCCTCCAAGATCCACCACCTCGTCGACGGTCGTGGCCGACCGCTGGTCGTCCTGGTCGGCCCCGGGCAGGCCAACGATTCCCCGATGTTCCCGGTGCTGCTGAACCACCTGCGCGTCGACCGCGTCGGGCCCGGGCGACCCCGGACCACACCGCAGGCCGTCCTGGGGGACAAGGCCTACTCCGCACGAGCGCACCGCACGCTGCTGCGTTCACGCGGGGTCAAGACCGTCATCCCCGAACCCCGCGACCAGATCCGCAACCGCCAACGCCGCGGCTCACGCGGCGGACGACCACCAGCCTTCGACTCCGAGCTCTACAAGGGTCGCAACGTCGTCGAGCGGTCCTTCAACACCGTCAAGCAGTGGCGAGCCCTGGCCACCCGCTACGACAAGCTCGCGATCGTCTACCGCGTCGCGGCCGTCCTGCGCGCGATCACCATCTGGCTGAAGCACCTTTAGAGACACGCCCCTTTAGAGACACGCCCTAGACGCCCGCCGCCGGGGTCCCCGCGAGCCGGGCGAGCTCGGCGCCCCACGCCCTGGCCCGGTCGAGCTCGCCGGGCGCGAGGGGACCGGGCTTGTCCGTCACCACGAAGCTGTGCGACGGCGCAAGCGTCTGGACGCCGCGCCGCCGGAGCAGCTTGCTCGCGCTCGCGGCCGCAGAACCTGCCCAGCGGGACTTCATCCGGGTGTCGAACGTCGCGGTCAGGACGCCCGGGCCGACGGGGTCGAGGTGCTCGAGCCACTCGCGCATGCCGACGTCGGGTGACCCGTCGTGCGTGCCCGCCTCCTGGAGGGCCTGCGCGCGGCTCGTCGGTCGGCTCATCCCGAACGCGTGCGTCGGTCCGCCCACGACGAGGAGCCCGACGTCGGGGTCGATCACCTCGGGGGCCGCTCCGACGTCGACGACCTCGGCCTCGACCGCCGGGCGCAGGCCGTCCGCGATCGCCTCGGCGATCTGTCGCGTGTTGCCGAACATCGACTCGACGACCACCACTGCGCGCATCGCTCCACCTCCGTCGCTGGGAACCGGTTCCAGGTTGGCCCCCGAGCCGGAGGCCCGCACAGGGACGAACGGCCCGACCGTCCGCCGCAAGGGGCCACGTCAGCGACCCGAAGGTCCTGCGGATTCTCGGCGTTTGCCGGGAATAATCAGTCAATGGTCAGCCGTCGTGTCAGTGCGTATCGTGCGCTTGCGTCGGACAAGCGCGTCTCCATGCTGCACGCCCTGCAGCGGTCGGACGTCCCCCTCGGGGTCGACGAGCTCGCCGCGGCCGTGGGCCTGCACGTGAACACGGCGCGCGAGCACCTCGAACGGCTCATCGACTCCGGCTTCGTGGCGAGTGAGCCCGAGCTGCGCACGACGCGAGGCCGTCCCCGGATCCTGTACACCGCGGTCGAGCGGATCGCCCCGGCGACGACGGACGGCTGGGCGCGGGACCAGCTCATGCGGGTGCTCGTCGCGGGCTACGGACGGCGACTGCCGTCGGCGACGGGTGCCGCTCAGGATGCCGGGTCGGTCTGGGGCCGCAGCCTCACGGCGACTCGCCCGGATCTGTCCGAGCGTCGGGAGCAGCGGGCCGCCGCGGCCGGCGTCGTGACCCCTGAGGGACCGTGCCCCGACCTCGTCTGTCCCGAGCCGGACGGCTCGGCGGCGAGCCACGAGGACGGCGCGACCCCCGCGTCCCCGGACCAGGTGGCCGGTCTCGCCCAGCTGGCCGCGCTCGAGGCGCACTTCGACGACCTGGGCTTCGAGCCCGAGGGCGATGCCGAGCGGCTCGAGGTGCACCTGCATCGCTGCCCGTTCCTCGACCTGGCCCATGAGCGGCCGGAGATCGTGTGCAGCGTGCACCTGGGTCTCGCCCGCGGCGTGCTGGCGCAGGAGGGCGGGCCGCTCACAGCCGAGTGGCTCGAGCCCTTCGTCGAGCCTCAGCACTGCGTGCTGCACCTCACCCGGTCCTGACGCTAGGGTCAGGCCGGGGACTCCGAGTGGCGTAGGTCACACAGTTCGCGATTTGACACGGTGTTTGCCACTTTTAAGTCGTCGTCGTCGCCAGCATCCTGGCGAGGGAAGCTGGACCGACCGAGCAGTGGAGGAATCGATGGCGATCTCGTCCGGAACGTCGCGCGTGGACCTCGCGACGTGGGACCCCGAGAACGAGGCGACCTGGGACAGCAGGTTCGCCTGGCGGACGCTGTGGATCACGACGTACAACCTCACGCTCGCGTTCTGCGCGTGGTATCTCGTGAGCGCGATCGCGCCCCGCCTCAACACCATCGGCTACGACCTGACGAAGCCGGAGCTGTACTGGCTCGTCGCCGTGCCGGGTCTCGCGGGCGGCTTCATGCGGATGATCTACATGTTCCTGCCCCCGATCGTCGGGACACGCACGCTCGTCGGCGGCTCCGCGACGCTCCTGCTGATCCCGATGCTCGGCTGGACGTTCGCCGTCCGGGACAGCTCGACGCCCTACGCCGTGCTCGTCCTCCTGGCGATCGCCGCGGGCGTCGGGGGAGGGGCCTTCGCCGGGTTCATGCCCTCGACCAGCTACTTCTTCCCGAAACGGCTCGCCGGGACGGCGCTCGGGCTCCAGGCCGGCATCGGCAACTTCGGAGTGAGCCTGATCCAGTTCCTCACGCCGTGGGTGGTGGGCTTCGGGCTCCTGGGCGTGACGGCGCTGACCCCGCAGCAGACGCGCGACGGTCAGCACATGTGGCTGCACAACGCGGGCCTCGTGCTCGTGCCGTGGGTCCTGCTCGGCATGGTGCTCGCGGCGGTCTACCTGCGCCGGGTCCCGGTCCAGGCGAACTTCCGCCAGCAGCTCGACATCTTCGGCCAGAAGCACACGTGGGTCATGACCGCGATCTACCTCATGACCTTCGGTGCGTTCAGCGGGTTCGCCGCCCAGCTCGGCCTGCTCATCGTCAACCAGTACGGCAGCTTCGCGAACGCTCCCGACCCGCTGAAGTACGCGTTCCTCGGCCCGCTCCTCGGGTCGATCACGCGTGCAGCCTTCGGCCCGTTGTGCGACAGGTTCGGCGGGGCGCTGTGGACGTTCGTCGCGGGCATCGGCATGACGGTGAGCACGGTGTTCACGCTCTTCTTCCTCGCCCCGACCGACGCCAGCCAGTTCACGTACTTCCTCGTCGGGATGCTCGCGATCTTCACGTTCGCCGGGATCGGCAACGCCGGCACGTTCAAGCAGATGCCGATGATCTTCCCGAGGCGGCAGGCGGGCGGCGTCATCGGCTGGACCTCCTCCATTGCGGCGTTCGGGCCGTTCCTCGTCGGGATCGCGCTCTCGGTCTTCACGCCGCGGTCCTTCTTCGTCGGCTGCGCGGTCTACTTCACGATCTGCACCGCGCTGACGTGGCACTACTACGTGCGCCCCGGCGCAGAGAAGCCGAGCTGACCGCGGTCAGGGGCCCCGTGCAGCCGGCCCCGATCTCGGACGACCGCCCGACGACGAGGAGTCGACGATGAACCCGACCCGCACCACCACCTCCGCCCCGGGGACCGACGGCGCAGCGGCCGACGCCCTGCTCAAGGTCGGGCGGTTCCTGCGCAGGGGGGAGGTCTCGGCCGACCTGCGCACGCTCTACCTCGAGGGTGGCCGGGCGGGCGACGCGTTCTACCGGGACCGCTGGTCCCACGACAAGGTCGTGCGCTCGACCCACGGGGTCAACTGCACGGGGTCGTGCTCGTGGAAGGTGTACGTCAAGGACGGCATCATCACGTGGGAGACCCAGCAGACCGACTACCCGTCGGTCGGTCCGGACTCCCCGGAGTACGAGCCGCGGGGGTGCCCGCGCGGTGCGGCGTTCAGCTGGTACACGTACTCGCCGACCCGGATCAGGTACCCGTACGTGCGCGGCACGCTGCTGCGCGCCTACCGCGAGGCCAAGGCCCGCACCGGTGACCCGGTCCTCGCCTGGGCGCAGGTCACGGGAGACCCCGTCACGGCCCGCGCGTACAAGAAGGCCCGCGGCAAGGGCGGTCTCGTGCGCGCGACGTGGGAGGAGGCAGCCGAGATCGTGGCGGCCGCCCACGTCCACACGATCAAGACCTACGGGCCCGACCGGGTCGCCGGCTTCTCGCCGATCCCCGCGATGTCGATGGCGTCGCACGCGGCGGGCGCGCGCTACACCTCGCTCATCGGCGGCACGATGCTGTCGTTCTACGACTGGTACTGCGACCTGCCGATCGCCTCGCCGCAGATCTGGGGCGACCAGACCGACGTCCCCGAGTCGGCGGACTGGTGGAGCGCGGGCTACGTGATCCTCTGGGGCTCGAACATCCCGCAGACCCGGACGCCGGACGCCCACTTCATGACCGAGGCCCGCTACCGCGGCCAGAAGGTCGTCGTCGTCGCACCCGACTACGCCGACAACGTGAAGTTCGCCGACGAGTGGCTGCCGGCCAAGCCCGGCACCGACGGGGCGC
>NZ_DASUIR010000073.1:0-9100 GCF_036279715.1 Cellulomonas sp.
CGCGAGGGTCGCGACGTAGCCACCGACGGCGACGAGCGTGGCCAGGACGGCTGTCAGCACAGCCCGCGTGGAGACCTGCACGCGCTACCGGGCCCGACGTCGGCCCGAGCCGACGGTCGCAGCCGCGCGCAGCCGACGGCGCGACTGAGCGCGCGTCTGACCACGAGATGCGGTCGCGAAGAGGAGGAGGGAAGCCGGCACAGGCTGATTCTCGCATCCCTGCGGGCGCTCAGTGGCGGGTCTCCGCCCCCTGGACGAGGCTCCGAGGCCGATGTCGTCGCGATACCGTGGCACCACTCGTTCCCAAGGAGGTCCCGCCAGTGGCAGATCTGCTGCTGCTCACGTCCGCCTCCGGTGGCTCCGCGCAGGTCCTCCCGGCGCTGGGGCTGCTGTCGCACCGCATCCGGGTCCTGCCCGTCGAGCCGTCGGCGCTCGTCGACGCCCCCGATGCGGACATCGTCGTGCTCGACGCGCGGCGTGACCTCGCGATCGCGCGGACGACGTGCCGGGTCCTGCGCGCGAGCGGGCTGACCGTGCCCCTCGTCCTGGTCCTCACCGAGGGCGGTCTCACGGTCGTGACCGCCGAGTGGGGCGCGGACGACATCGTGCTCGAGAACGCGACGCCCGTCGAGGTCGAGACCCGGTTCCGGCTCGTCATGGAGCGGGCCGCGGTCAAGGGTGTGGCCACCGAGCCGCAGGAGATCATGGCGGGCGAGCTCGTCATCGACCCCGGCGGGTACTCGGCCCGCCTGCGCGGGCGCCCGCTCGACCTCACGTACAAGGAGTTCGAGCTGATCAAGTACCTCGTGCAGCACCCGGGCCGGGTGTTCACCCGGGCCCAGCTGCTCCAGGAGGTCTGGGGCTACGACTACTACGGAGGCACCCGGACCGTCGACGTCCACGTCCGCCGGCTGCGCGCCAAGCTGGGTCCCGAGCACGAGCAGCTCATCGGGACCGTGCGGAACGTCGGCTACCGGTTCGACCCCCCGAAGGATCGTCGCGCGGCCGCAACCAGACCGACGTCGTCCGACCCCGAGTCGGGCGACCCGTCGGAATCTGACCCCGAGATCGTCGGCGACACCGCTGCGCTCGCGACGGACGTCCCCCGCACCGCCTCGGTCGCAGGCGGCTGAGCGGTGCACCCCGTCGCCATGAGCCGGTAGGTTCGCTGTGATGAACGTCGACGCCTCCACCCTGCTCATCGACGGGCCGTGGCGACACCAGTTCGTGCCGGCGAACGGCGCACGCTTCCACGTCGCGATCGCGGGGCCGGACGACCACGACGCACCGCTCGTGGTCCTGCTGCACGGGATGCCCGAGTTCTGGTGGGCGTGGCGTCACCAGCTGCCCGTCCTCGCCGCCGCCGGCTACCGGGTCGCCGCCATGGACCTGCGCGGCACGGGCGCCTCCGACAAGCCCCCGCACGGTTACGACGTGCCGACGCTCGCCCGCGACGTCGCCGGCCTCGTCCGCTCGCTCGGGGCGGACCGTGCCGTCGTCATCGGCACGGGCACCGGCGGCGAGATCGCCTGGGCGATGCCCGCGATCGCGCCCGACGTGACCTCAGCCATCGCCGTGCTCGGCTGCCCGCACCCCCTCCAGGCCAGGGCCGAGCCGCTGGGCTCGCTGCGTCTACGGGCCGCGCGCCACATCGCCTACTTCCAGCTCCCCTCGCTGCCCGAGCGGGCGATGGCGAGCTCCGACCTGGTCGTCCGGCTCCTGCGCGAGTGGGGCGCGCGCGGCTGGACGACGCCGGAGATCGAGGACGTGTACCGCCAGGCAGCGCGGGTGCCGTTCGCGGCGCACTCCGCGATGGAACGCTCCCGCTGGCTCGTCCGCTCGGCCCCGCGCGTCGACGGTCAGCGCTACCTCAGTGCGCTCCGGGCCGCGCCTGCGGTGCCGGTCCTGCAGCTCCACGGCGGCGAGGACGGGTGCCGCCCGGCGGCCACCGCCGCGGCGTCGGGGCGGCTGCTCACCCGGCTCGGTGCGGGCTACCGGTTCGAGCTGATCCCGGACGCCGGGCACTTCCTGGCCGAGGAGGCCCCCGACCGCGTCAACGCGCTCCTGCTGTCCTGGCTGCGGGAGGTTGCGCCCGTCAGCCCTTGACGAGCGCCGCGGCCAGCACGGGGTCGGCCTCGCCGATGCCGTTCGACGGGCAGTCCGCAGCGATCGGGCACGCGCCGCACGCCGGGGTCCGGGCATGGCACGTGCGACGCCCGTGGAAGATCAGCCGGTGGGACGCCATCGTCCACTCCGCACGCTCGAGCAGCACCATGAGGTCCTGCTCGACCTTGACCGGGTCCTCCTCCGTCGTCCAGCCCAACCGGCGCGCAAGCCGCCCGACGTGGGTGTCCACCGTGATCCCGGGGATGCCGAACGCGTTGCCCAGCACGACGTTGGCGGTCTTGCGCCCGACCCCCGGCAGCGTCACGAGGTCCTCGAGCCGGCCAGGGACCCGACCGTCGAACCGTTCCACGAGGGCCTGCCCGATCCCGATGAGCGACTCGGCCTTGGCCCGGAAGAAGCCGGTGGGGCGCAGGATCTCCTGGAGGAAGGTGCGGTCCGCCTGCGCGTACGACAGCGCGTCCGGGTAGCGGGCGAACAGCTCGGGAGTCACCTGGTTGACCCGCACGTCGGTCGTCTGCGCCGACAGCACGGTCGCGACGAGCAGCTCGAGGGGGTTCGTGAAGTCCAGCTCGCAGTGCGCATCGGGGTAGCGCAGGCCGAGAAGGCGGTTGATCCTGCGGGCCCGACGCACCCGCGCCAGCTGGGTCTCGTCCTGCCACCGGCGCGTCGTCACGCCGTCAGCCTACGTGTGCGGCCCCACCCACTGCTCCCCTTGGGTGATCCTGACCCCGTCCAGGTGAGTGGGACTCAAGTCCCCCAGGCCCCGCGTCGAAGACCTGGACAAGCGTCCCTCACGTCGGGACGAACTCCTTCCGACGGGACACGATGTGCTGGCGACCGAGAGGGTGAGGCTGTCCGAGCTTCGCAGCAGCCGGCGCGCCCTGCGCGCCGAACGCGCCCGGGTGACCTACTGGCGGCGCCTGGTGACCGCACGGATCGACCTCGCCCTGGCCTGTGCTGCCCCGCCCGACCAGCTGGGCCTCGACCTCACCCTGATGCTCGACGACTCCGTGCACGCGGCCCCGCCCGCGCACGCCGACCTCGACCGGCTGGTCCGGCACAGCCTGCCCATCACCGAGATCCACCACCTCGATGAGCTCTACCGGCTCGACGAACGTCTCGCGTCCTACCAGCGCGACCTCGACGACGTCCTCGCGTCCACCACGTCGAAGTTCATCGACCACCTCGCGCGTGACCCGCTGGCGGCGCTCACGGGACTCCCTGCCTCACCTTCGCCCAGGTGATGCGGCAGACTGTCACCGACAGTCGTTGCTGCAGCAGAAGGTAGGTTTCCCGTGGAGGACGACGTGGTGCTGTCTGCGCCACTGTTCGCGGAGATGGACCCCGAGAACTCGCGTGCGCTCATCGAGTCCATGAACCCCGTCTCGTTCGCTCGTGGCGATGTGCTCTTCCACGAGGGCGACCCCGGCGACCGCCTGTTCGTGATCCGCTCCGGCAAGATCAAGCTCGGTCGCCGGTCGAGCGACGGGCGCGAGAACCTCTTGTCGATCCAGGGTCCGGGCGAGATGTTCGGCGAGCTGTCGCTCTTCGACCCGGGCCCGCGCACCGCGACCGCGACAGTCGTCGCTGACGCAGAGCTCGTGGAGCTCGCCCACACGGACCTCGTCGCCTGGCTCGAGCTGCACCCGACCGTCGCCAAGCACCTGCTCAAGGCGCTGGCCCATCGGCTGCGCCGCACGAACGAAGCCCTCGCCGACCTGGTGTTCTCCGACGTGCCGGGTCGCGTCGCGAAGGCGCTGCTCGACCTGGCGACGCGGTTCGGCGAGCCGACGGACGAGGGTGTGCGGGTTGCCCACGACCTCACGCAGGAGGAGCTCGCTCAGCTCGTCGGCGCCTCCCGCGAGACCGTCAACAAGGCGCTCGCCGACTTCGCCGCGCGCGGCTGGGTCCGCCGTGAGGGTCGCGCCGTCGTGCTCCTGGACGCCGACCGGCTCGAGCGCCGCGCCCGCTGACCTGGGCGCGCGGCCGGGAGGGTCCCTCCCGGTCTGGTCGCGGACCGGCTAGACGAGCTCGACGACCAGCTCGATCTCGACGGGCGAGTTCATCGGGAGCACTGCGACACCGACGGCCGAGCGTGCGTGCACGCCCACGTCGCCCAGGACCGCCGTCAGCAGGTCGCTCGCGCCGTTGACCACGGCGGGCTGCCCGGTGAACGCGGGGTCGCTCGCGACGAACCCGACGACCTTGACGACGCGGGCCACGTTCTCGAGCCCGCCCGCGACCGACGCGACGGCAGCGAGGGCGTTGAGGGCCGCGAGGCGCGCGTACCCGGCGGCATCGGCGGGGTCGACCAGACCTGGCCCGGTGCCGACCTTGCCGCTCGCCGGCAGCGCGCCGTCGACGAACGGCAGCTGGCCCGACGTGTAGACGGTCGACCCGACGCGGAGCGCGGGCACATAGGACCCGACGGGCACGGCGACGGTCGGCAGGGTCAGCCCGAGCGCGTCGAGCCGGCCCTGGATCTCCCCCGCGGTGCTCACCGCTCGCCCGTGGGCCGCTTGAGGTAGGCGACCAGGCCCGCGTCGGGACCCTGGACGACCTGGACGAGCTCCCAGCCGTCGGCGCCCCACTGGTCGAGGATCGCCTTGGTGGCGTGGATGATCAACGGGATGGTTGCGTACTCCCAGGTGGTGGCCATGCGCCCCAGACTAGCGGGCCCCCATCGACAGCTCGCCCGCCGGGACGAGCTCAGCCCGCCACGAGCTGACCTCGGGACGACGCCGTAGGAGCGCTCTCCTCTCGCGTTCCGTCATCCCACCCCACACCCCGAAGTCCATCCGGTTGTCGAGCGCGTCGGCGAGGCACTCGAGGCGCACCGGGCATCCGGTGCAGACGGCGCGCGCATCGCGCTGCGCTGCCCCCTCGACGAAGAGCGCGTCCGGAGCAACCTTGCCGAAACCACATGCTGCCCCCGCAGCCCAATGAGCGTCCTGCAGCATGGTCACGCGCGTGCTCCTTCGCCCTGCCGCCGTCGGCCGAGACCGGCGCTCCCGTTGGCGCCTGGAGACGCCCTGCCCGGAACGTAGTGCCTCCGGGGTGGGTTGCGCGATCCTCCGATCGGGTCAATTCGGTGCAAGAGGAACACCCTGAACCCCCAGCAACCGGACCGATCGAGCACTGTGTGTGCAGGTCCGGTGCAGGTCGGGCGTCCCCCTGCACGACGGCAGGGCGTCGTCAGGCGTCTCCCGTACCCTACGAACATGGCTTATTCTCCGCGCGCACGAGGCCGCCAGGTCAACGCGTTCCAGGCACTCGCGCTGCTCCTGTCGTTCGCGCTCATCGCCGTGGTCGGCGGCGTCCTCGTAGGTGCCATGGTGCTGCCCGCGGTCGCGGTGGTGAACGGCACGACGAACCTCGCCGTCACGACGTTCGACAACCTGCCGACCGAGCTCGCGATGAAGCCGCTGTCGGAGAAGTCGACGATGCTCGCCGCCGACGGCTCCGTGCTCGCGACGTTCTACGCCGAGAACCGCGTGGTGGTTCCCATCGCCGACATCGCGCCGATCATGCAGAACGCCGTGATCGCGACCGAGGACAAGCGCTTCTACGAGCACGGCGGCATCGACCCCACCGGCATGCTGCGGGCGGGGGTCCGCAACATCCTTAACCCCAGCGCGACCGAGGGCGCCTCGACGCTCACGCAGCAGTTCGTCAAGAACACCCTCATCGAGGCCGCGCTCCAGTCGGGCGACTTCGCCGCGGCGGCAGCCGCCAAGGAGGCCAAGGGCGCCGAGGGGTACAGCCGCAAGCTCCGTGAGGCGAAGCTCGCGATCGCGCTCGAGAAGACCACGCCGAAGCAGACGATCCTCGAGGGCTACCTCAACATCGCGCAGTTCGGCATCAACCTGTACGGCATCGAGTCGGCCGCGAACCACTACTTCGGCAAGCACGCCTCCGAGCTGAACTACATGGAGGCCGCCACCCTCGCCGGCGTGACCCAGAGCCCCACCAAGTGGGACCCGGCCAAGAACACGGCCGACTCCGAGACCCGTCGCAACGTCGTGCTGCGCCTGCTCAAGGAGCAGGGGTACATCACGGTCGCGGAGTACACCGCCGGTGTCGCGACCCCCCTCGCCAGCATGCTGCACGTACAGGACACCAAGGTCGGGTGCATGGCCGCCAGTGCCGTCGTCCCCGGGTCCGGATACTTCTGCGACTACGTGACGAAGGTCATCGCCAGCGACCCGGCGTTCGGGGCCACGCAGACGGACCGCATCAACCTCCTCTATCGCGGCGGCCTGACCATCACGACAACGATCGACCCGCGCCAGCAGGCGATCGCCGACGCCGAGGTCAAGGCAGGCGTCCCGGTCGACGACCCGTCGGGCGTCGGGTCGGCCATCTCGGTCGTCGAGCCCGGCACCGGCAAGATCACGGCGATGGCCCAGAACCGGAACTACACCGCGACGCTCAGCCAGGTGGCGGGCGAGACTGCGGTCAACTACAACACCGACCAGGCCTATGGCGGGTCGACGGGGTTCCAGCCCGGCTCGACGTTCAAGCCGTTCACGCTCGTCGAGTGGCTCAAGCAGGGCCACAGCCTCAACGAGACGGTCGACGGAACCGTGAAGCCGCTCAACGAGAACATGTTCACGACCTGCGGAGCCAAGGGGCCGAACGTGCCCTGGAAGCCCGGCAACGCTGAAGGCAACGGTCACCAGATGTCGGTGCTGCAGGCCACGATGAACTCGGTCAACCTGGCGTACCTCGACATGGCCAAGCAGCTCGACATGTGCAACATCATGGCCGGGGCGAAGGATCTCGGTGTCCACACCGGGACCGGGAAGGACCCGTCGACCAACCCGTCGAACGTCATCGGCACAGACACGATCGCCCCGTTGACGATGGCCGCGGCCTTCGCCACGTTTGCGACCGGTGGCACCTACTGCGCACCGATCGCCATCACGAGCGTGCGCGACTCCGGCGGCAAGGAGCTGGCCGTGCCCCAGGCCGGCTGCCGCCAGGCGCTCGAGCCGCGCATCGCGAACGCCGTCAACTACGCGCTGAGCAACGTATGGCAGGGCACCGCGAAGGGCGTCCCCGAGCCACCGTTCACCTCGGCAGGCAAGACCGGAACGACCTCGCACAACGAGCAGACGTGGTTCGTCGCGTACACCCCGGTGCTCGCCGCGGCCGTGTGGGTCGGCGAACCCGACCAGGCCAACAAGCGGATGCAGGACATGACGATCAACGGCAAGCGGTACTACACGAACCACCAGGTGTACGGGTCGAGCATCGCTGCGCCGACGTGGTCGCGATTCATGACCCAGGCGCTCGCCGGCGTCTCGGTGCCGGGCTTCGCGGCGGTCGGGACCCTCGAGCTCAACGGTGCCCCGATCACGGTGCCGAACGTCGTCGGGCAGAGCGTCGACGCAGCCACGGCAACCCTCCAGGGCGCCGGCTTCAAGGTCAGCGTCGCGCCCGACCAGATCGCATCAACAGTGCCCGCTGGGTCGGTCGCCGCGCAGTCGCCTGGCGCCTTCGCCAAGGCCACGAAGGGCTCGGTCATCACGCTGCAGCTGTCGAACGGGCAACCGCCGGCGCCCGCGGTCGACCCGAACGCGCAGGTGCAACCGGTTCAGCCGGCTCCGCAGAATCCGAACCCTGGCAAGGGCAAAGGCTAGCCGTGACGGCACCCACCCCCGCCAGGACGCTCGGCGCCCTGGCCCTCGCGGGTGCGTCCGCACTCGCGTGGGCCACGCTCGTCGAGGTCCGCTGGTACGCCCTGCGTGAGGTCACCGTGCCGGTGCTGCCTGCCGGTCAGGCGCCGCTGCGCATCCTGCACCTCGCCGACCTGCACCTCACGCCCGGCCAGCGCCGCAAGATCGACTGGGTGCGTGACCTCGCGTCGCTCGACGCGGATCTCGTCGTCGACACGGGCGACAACTGGGCGCACCTCGATGCCATGCCGGCGCTCCTCGAGGCTCTCGAGCCGCACCTGGCCACTCCCGGCGCGTTCGTCATGGGCTCGAACGACTACGTCGCGCCGATGGCCAAGAACCCCGCCCGCTACCTGCTGCCCGACGCGCGGGACCGGCGGCCCGTCGAGTCCACCCACATGCCGTGGCGTGAGCTCGCGGCGCGGTTCACGAGCGCGGGCTGGACGGACCTCACGAACCGACGGGCTGCGATCGAGGTCGCGGGCCGCCGGCTCTCGCTCGTGGGGGTCGACGACGCCCACCTGGACCTCGACCGCTTCCCCGCCGCGGGCGGCCCCGACGACCCGCGCACGGGCCATGCCCCGGTCGACCTGCACCTCGGGGTGACGCACGCGCCCTACCGGCGCGTCCTCGACGCGATGCACGACGACGGCACCGACCTGATCCTCGCCGGGCACACGCACGGCGGCCAGCTCGCGCTGCCGTTCTACGGTGCTCTCGTCACGAACTGCGACATCGACACCGAGCGCGCCAAGGGACTGCACGGCTGGCCGGGCCCGCGGCCGGACGCTCCGGGCGGTGCCGGCTCGAGCTGGCTCAACGTGTCGGCCGGGCTCGGCACGTCGCCGTACGCGCCGGTCCGCTTCGCATGCCGTCCCGAGGCGACGCTGCTGACGCTCGTCGCCCGCCCGTCGGAGCCCTGATCCACGGACGTGTCGGGCGGCCGGCCGTCGGCGCTGGGACCCGGTTTCGTCGCAGGGGGTGACCTCGGCTATCCTGGGCACGCTCAACCGGGGTGTGGCGCAGCTTGGTAGCGCGCTTCGTTCGGGACGAAGAGGTCGTGGGTTCGAATCCCGCCACCCCGACCGGTGAGTGAAGGCCCCTGGCCTGCGGAGACGCGGCCGGGGGCCTTTCCCGTCGCTGCCGACAGCATTCGGCCCGCGGCCAGTCACCCCGAAACCCCCGGTGTCAGCGCGCGGGCGGCGGAGTCGTTGAGCACCAGCACGCACAAGGCGCGCGCCGCCGAGCTGCGCGGTCACGCTCGACAAGCACGCCACAACCTCGCCGAGATC
>NZ_DASUIR010000074.1:0-4477 GCF_036279715.1 Cellulomonas sp.
AACCTCAGCCCTTGGGCGAGATCCAGCACTTGACCCAGTGTGACCCGCCATCCCAGTCCGCCTGCGAGGCGGGCCAAGAGAAGCTCAGGTACTCGCCGCCCAGCATCGTGTAGAGATCGGTGCACATCTGCTCTGCTGCGGCTCTGGCCTGCTCCACACCCGGGTACTCAGGGCCGTTCAGCTCTAGCGCGTTGCCGAACCTCCATTGGTAGGAGCCCGCGCAGTCGACGTACGAGCCCTGGGCCAACCCGTCACTGGGGGGGTTCGTGGCCGCGTCGAGCGGGGTGTCCACGCACATCTGGTAGCTGTAATGCCCGGCGGCGAGGATCTCGTCCGGCAGCTGCGTCAGCGGCTCGAGAGCAGTCGTGCTGGTCGGACCGAGCGCGAGGACCGAGAGGTCGCACCGCGCCCAGTGTGCTCCAGCGGCCCACTGCTCCGACGTGGGGAGATACCAGAACGCTTGGACGCGTGTCCCGATGCGTTGCTTCTCGATGTTCGTGACGCAGGCGGACTTGAACGCCGCGGCGGCGGCTTCGGTGAAGACCGGGTGGCCCTGGGCGTCGGGTGCCGGGTATGCCCCACCGGGGAGCTGCGCGACCGCGAACGTGACGGCGTTGTGCTCGGCCGTGCAGTCCACCGCTGGCGAGCCCTCCCACGTGTGCCACGTCTGACCTGAGGCCAGGTCGGGGAGCGTCCAGCACTGCCCGACCGTAGGCGCAGTGATGTCGACCGCAGGCACGACCGGAGTGACAGCTGCTTCCGCGGCAGCCGCAGCGCTGACGGGCGCGGGTGTGTGACTCGTCCGGCCGGAGGAGGAGCAGCCGGCGAGCGCTGCTACGACGATCACGGCGGCGGTCGCGATGGTCACAGTGATGCGGCGCATCCGTGGTTCCTCTCGTGGCACGTCGACAACGACTAGTCCCACGGGTAGCTCATGACCTTGCGGCGGAGGCGCCGACTACCGAGCTGCGCGCGGTGTCCGGTCGCCCGACCGCGTGACCGGTACGGGTGGGTTTGTCCGGACAAGGTACAGGCGGCGACCGGCGTTCCGCGCCGTCCTCCACAGCACCACCGTGATCAGCGCGAGCCAGATGCCGAGGCCAAGGAGGCCCCACCGGTCGAACGGCCGTGGGCTGTGCAGACCCCAGAGCAGCGGAAGCATGAACATCTGGACCGCGAGGTTCATCCGGAGCGGGAACCAGAACCCCTCGACGTCGTCGCGCATCCACGCCCGGTACGGCCGCGGCAGACGGCGACGCAGCACCCGGTACTGCCACCAGAGCCGCGGCGGCGGGTGCTCGCGCCACCGGGTCGCCCACCCCGCGAGCACGAGATCGAGCGCAGTCCGGGCGTCGGGGCGGCGGGCGCCCGGGCCTGCGACGTCGGAGAGGACAGCCGTGACCTCGCTGGCCCGGAGCTCGCGCCAGCGCCGCGGGTACGCCCGGAGCCAGAAGACGACCGACCGCTCGAAGGGCGTCATCGGGCGGGGATGACGGTGCCGGGCGGGACCGGGCCGGTCACCGGCAGGATCCCGAGGCGGAGCTGGTCGGGCCCCGGGACACGACCTGTGACAGCCATCGTCACCACGTCGGACCCCGCGAGGCCGCGCGCCTCGGGCGAGGCCCGCACGAACAGCCACGCTGCGACGACGCCGGGCAGGACGAGGACGGCGAAGGGGCCGAGCACGCCCGACGCGAGGACCACGAGCCGGCCCGTCGCCTCGAGCCAGGCGTCGGCGAGGACGAGCGCGGACAGCACGGTGACCGCGACCGCCGTCGACGCCGACGGTCCGACGAGCTCGCGGTGCGGCTGCGGCGGAGCGGCTGCGACGAGCCGGTCGAGCCGCCGACGGACCACCACCACCGAGGCGAGACCGATCATGGCCGCCAGGACGAGGACGACGGCAAGGACTCCGCTCGCCGATCCGGCCGGTCGCGCCGCGAAGTCGGTGCACCACGGCGAACCGTCGTCGGTCGCAGGAGCGCACGGCTCAGCGCCGATGACCTTGGGCGCGACGAGGGCCGCGAACGTCCACGCGGTTGCAGCGACGGACACCACGACAAGCGCCGCGTTCAGCCAGCCGCGGGCGTCGAGGCGCCGTCTCGGGCTCAGGCCTTCGACGAGGTCACCGTCGGACACCGGGTCACCCGCGCGCAGCACGAGGAACCGGCGCGCGGCGTAGTCACGCCACGCTCGGCCGAACAGCAGGCTGATCGCGCCGATCACCAGCGAGACGCCGATCCAGATGGGCATCTCCTCGAGGGACCCACCGCGCGTGGGGGCGGGGCCGAGCGCCGCAAGGATGGGAGGCACCACGAGGAAGGTCAGAACGACCGAGCTCAACCTCGTCAGCACGCAGCGCAGCGGGTAGAGCGCCCCACCGATGTCAGCCGTCGCCCACGCCCGGTACCGCGCCGGGAGCCGACGATCGAGCAACCGGTAGGCCAGGTACGCCCCGAGCGGCGGGTGCTCGCGCCACCGGGTCGCCCAGCCGCCGCGGATGAGCCCCGCGGCGGCACGGGCATCGAGCCGGCGCGGCGGCGGTCCCGCGAGGTCGGCGAGCACGGCGGTGACCTCGGCGGACCGGGCCGCACGCCACCGCTGCGGGTAGGCGTGCAGGCACAACGCCACGGCTCGGTCGAACCGGCGGTCGGTGGGGGCGCCAGGTGTCGGGCGCCCGTCGTGGGCGGTCATGTGGTCCTGCCCGCGTTCCCGCCGAAGCGCGGCTCGAGCGCGGGCAGGACGTCGACGTGCGGCACCGCGGTCCCGACCAGCGACGGGTCGGCCGGCACCAGCCCGGGATCCGGCTGGTCGACGGCTGGGGCCCGCCGACGCAGCACCGCATCCGCGACGTCTGCCAGGGCGATGCCAGCCGACGGCGTGCGACGGACGACGACCCGCGCGGCCAGCACGCCCGGGAGGCCGAGCCAGCAGACGACCCCACCGACGCCGGCCAGCGAGACGTCCGTGCGCCCGGTGATCTCGAGCCCCGCCTGCACGCCGATGACCACCGACCAGAACGCCACCGACACCCATCGGCCCACGGTCAGCCCGTAGGCCACGCGATGCGGCTGCGCGGGAGCCTGCGGCAGGATCCGACGCAGCCGGCGGACGACGAGGGGGACGAGCGCGAGCCCGACGACCGCGGCCACGACGACCGCCTCGAACGCCCCGGTCCGGGCTCCGCGCAGCAGGGCCGATGCGGTCCACCCCACCGCACCCACGGTCAGGAGCACCGTCGCCGCCGCCAGCATCGGGGCTGCGGCGCGCCGATACCGCGGGACGAGTCCGTCGACCAGGTCTCCGGAGGTGATGACCTCGCCGGCACCCGGAGTCAGGTGCCTCCGGGCGAGTCGTCGCCGCTGGTACGGGGGCACACCGGTGGCGAGCGCGAGGAACCCGAGCAGCAGACCCATCAGCCAGCCCCGGAACGCCGGCGGGGCTGGCCGCAGCAACGCGAGCATCGGCAGCATGAACGTGCTGCGCGCCAGCGCGAGCCGCGCGCCGTACAGCGGCCCGGCGAGGTCGTCGCGCGCCCAGTCGCGGTACCGCGCCGGGATCGCCACGTTGAAGAACCGGTAGGCGAGGTAGGTGTGCAGCGGCGGGTGCTCGCGCCACCGGGTCGCCCAGCCGCCGCGCACGAGCCCGGCGGCGGCGCGCGCATCCAGCCGCTGCGCGTCGGGACCGGCGAGGTCCGCGAGCACCGCGGTGACCTCGGCCGCCCGCACCGAACGCCACCGCCTCGGGTAGGCCCGCAGCCAGAACGCGACCGACCGGTCGAAGCCCGTCACGAGGGAACCACCCGCTCCTGGAACGTGCGATCGAACGGCGCCCGAGACTCGGCGATCGGAGACAGCAGCTCGAGCGGCTGCTCGGACAGGATCGTCCCGACCGGGACGACGCCCCTCGTCGGCGCGAGGACGCGACGAGCGCGATCGACCTCGGGGGGTCGGCCCCGCAGCGCCACCCTGACCATGTCCGATCCGGCGAGCCCGCCCGCCTCGGGCACGCGGCGGACGACCAGCCACGCCGCCGCCAGGCCCGGCAGCACGAGCAGCACGAGCGGGCCGAGAACGACCGAGACAACCAGCCCAAGCCGCCCTGTCGCCTCCAAGGCCGCCTCCGTGACGATGAGCGTCACCCCGACGGCGACGGCGACGCGCGCCGGCACGGACAGGGAGACGAGCACGCGGTGCGGCTGCCGCGGCGCCCGCGTGACGAGCCGGCGGAGCCTGCCCCGGACGAGCGGGACGCAGGCCAGGCCAACCGCCACGGCAACGACGAGCGCGATGACGACGACCGCCCGAGCGCCGCCGATCGGCGCGGCGGCCCACTCAGGGCAGCGCGCCGCGCCGGGCTCGGTGCTCGTCGCGCAGGATGTCAGGCGGAGCGTGGTCGGGCCGACCAGTGCCGCGGACGTCCAGGCCACGGCGCAGGCACCCACGAGGACGAGGGCGGCAGTCAGCGCTCCGCGGGC
>NZ_DASUIR010000075.1:0-5721 GCF_036279715.1 Cellulomonas sp.
CGGTGCTCACCCGCTGAGGCGACGCCCCACCCGCGGAGCCCCGAACCTCATCCGCCGTGCCGGTGCCTCAGGTCTCGCGCTCGATCACGGCCGCGACCGCAGCCTCGACCGGGACCTCCCCGGACACGAGCTCGAGCACCAGCCCCGCACTGCGCGGCTCGTGCAGCAGCTCGACGATGACCCGGGCGACGTCGTCCCGCGGGACCGTCCCGGGTGGGACGTCCTCGTCCAGCCGGACGTGCCCCGTGCCCGGGTCGTCGGTCAGGGAGCCGGGGCGCAGGATCGTCCAGTCGAGGTCGCGGCCGACCAGGTCCGCCTCGCTCGCGCTCTTGGCGCGCAGGTAGCTCGCGAACACCGCGTCCATGCCGGGCTCGGGCGCGCTGCCCGCACCCATCGAGGACACGAGCACGTAGCGACGGACCCCGGCGAGCGTCGCGCCGTCGGCCAGGAGCGAGGCGCCACCCCGGTCGACCGTGTCCTTGCGCTCGGCGCCGCTGCCCGGTCCCGCGCCAGCGGCGAACACGACCGCGTCGGCCCCGGACAGGGCTCCCGCGACCTCGTGCACGGTCGCGGTCTCGAGGTCGAGCACGATGGCGCCCGAGCCGTCGGACTGGACGTCGGGGACGTGGTCGGGGTTGCGAACGAGTCCCACGGGCGTGTCGCCCCGTTCGACGAGCGCCCGGGCCAGGCGCCGAGCGACCTGACCGTGCCCGCCTGCCACCACGATGCGCATGGATCCACCGTAGGACGGGTGCGCGGATCCTGCCGTCCGCGCGGCTCCGTCCCGCTCTGTGGACGCATTCGCCGCTCCCGTCTCAGTGTGTGGTCAAATTCAGCCATGTCCGGCCTCTGCACCCGTGGTTCGTCGTGCGACCTCGTCGCGCGTCGAATGTGCTGCCTGGCCGTCCGCTCCTGCTGTTGAGCTGAGCGGGCCGCGTCCCCCTGGGGCGCCTGACGGAGCCGTGCCTCCGTCCCCCTGATCATCCGGCCCTGTGCCGTCCCGCGCCGTCGCGAACCGACGCGTCGCACTGTCGTCTGCTGCCATCCGCAAGGAGCCCCCGTGAGCACCGCACCCCGCATCCAGGTCATCGGCCTGCGCAAGGTCTACCCCGGCGCGGGCCGTGACGTCGTGGCGCTCGACGGCATCGACGTGAGCGTGCAGCCGGGGGAGATCCACGGGATCGTCGGCCGCTCGGGGGCCGGGAAGTCGACGCTCCTCCGGTGCCTCACGGTGCTCGAGCGACCGACGTCGGGCAGCGTCGTGGTCGACGGCGAGGAGCTGTCGGCGCTCCCGGAGGCGCGGCTGCGGGCCGCCAGGCGCCGCATCGGGCTCGTGTTCCAGCACGTCAACCTGCTCGACTCCCGGACCGTCGCCGGCAACGTCGCGTACCCCCTCGAGGTCGCGGGCGTCCCCCGGGCCGCCCGGGCCGCGCGTGTCGCCGAGCTGCTCGACCTGGTCGGGCTGGGCGAGCGCGCCGACGCCTACCCCGCGCAGCTGTCCGGCGGGCAGAAGCAGCGGGTCGGGATCGCCCGGGCCCTCGCGACCGAGCCGGCGGTGCTGCTGTGCGACGAGCCCACGTCAGCGCTGGACTCGGCGACGACCCGTCAGATCCTCGGTCTCATCCGCGACCTGCGCGACCGCCTCGGCATCACCGTCGTGATCATCACGCACGAGATGGCCGTGGTCCGCGAGATCTGCGACACGGTGACGCTGCTCGACCACGGGCGGGTCGCCGAGCACGGGCCGGTCGGTGAGGTCGTCGCCGCCTACGGCTCGCGGCTCGCACGGGAGCTCATCCCGGTGCCGACGCAGCCGCTCGGCGACGAGCGCACGCTCGTCGAGGTCGCGTACACGACCGGTGACGTCCCCACGCACCGGGTTCTCGCGGCGGTGGCCTCGCTCGGGACGGGTGTCGAGGTCGCCGCGGGGACGATCGAGACGCTCGCTGGTCGACGCGTCGGGCGCCTGCGGCTCGACGTTCCCGCGGGTGACGTCGAGCGTGCCCTGGACGCGCTGCGGGCCGCGGGCGTGCACGCGGAGGTCGCGGCAGGGCCCGACGCCGAACCCGACGACGACGCGGCCGACGAGGCGGTGGCCTCATGAGCTGGCTCGCCGAGCTCTGGAACCACCCCGTCATCCAGCACAAGCTGCCGACCGCGACGCTCGAGACCCTCGAGATGGTCGGACTGGCGTCCCTGCTCACTCTGCTGCTGGGCCTGCCGCTCGGGTTGCTGCTCGTCTCGACGGCGCGCGGCGGCCTGACGGCGAACGCGACGGTCAACCGGGTCGTCGGGTTCGTCGCGAACATCGTGCGGTCGCTGCCGTTCCTCATCCTGATGATCTCGGTCATCCCGTTCACGCGGCTCGTCGTGGGCACGTCGCTCGGGTGGCAGGCCGCCGTCGTGCCGCTGACGATCGGCGCCATCCCGTTCTACGCGCGGCTCGTCGAGACCGCGGTGCGTGACGTGAGCCCCGGCAAGGTCGAGGCCGCGCGCGTCATCGGCGCGACCCGTCGGGGCATCGTCGTCCAGGTCCTCGTCCGTGAGGCGCTCCCGGCGCTCGTCGCGAGCTTCACCGTGACCGTCATCGCGCTCGTCGGGTACTCCGCGATGGCCGGGGTGATCGGCGGCGGCGGACTCGGCGCGCTCGCCATCTCCTACGGCTACCAGCGGTTCGACTCCGTCGTGATGATCGCGTGCGTCGTCGTGATCGTCGTGATCGTCGCCGTCGTCCAGGCGGTCGGGGACCTCGTCGCCCGACGCCTCGACCACAGGTGACCCACCCAGACCTCCGTCCGCACGGACGGATAGACCGACCATCCCGCCCCACGAGGGCCGATGTCCGAGGAGGACACATGAGGAAGACATGGGGCGCCATCGCCCTGGCGACCGCTGCAACCCTGGCGCTCGCGGCGTGCGGGTCGGCCACGGCATCGGACACGACCTCGGCGAGCGCCGCCGCCGCGTCGTCCGGCGCGGTCACGACGCTGACGATCGGCGCGAGTCCCGTCCCGCAGGCGCAGATCCTCCAGTTCGTCCAGGACAACCTCGCGAAGGGCGCGGGGCTCAACCTCAAGATCGTGACGTTCGACGACTACGTGCTGCCGAACACGTCACTCGCCGAGGGCGAGCTCGACGCCAACTACTTCCAGCACCTGCCGTACTACGAGTCGCAGGTCAAGGCCCAGGGCTTCAAGTTCGACCACTTCGCGGGCATCCACATCGAGCCGTTGGCCGTGTACTCGTCGAAGTACAAGAAGATCGGGGACGTGCCCGACGGTGCGAAGCTCGGCATCACGAACGACCCCGGCAACCAGGCGCGCGCGCTCGAGCTGCTCGTGAAGAACAACCTGCTCACGCTCAAGGACACCGGCGATGCGCTGCCGACGCTCCTCGACATCGCGACCAACCCGAAGAACCTGGAGTTCGTCGAGACCGCACCCGAGCAGCTCGTCCGGTCGCTCCAGGACGTCGACCTGGCCATCATCAACGGCAACTTCGCGCTCGACGCGGGCCTCAACCCCACCAACGACTCGCTGCTGATCGAGTCCGGGGTCGACAACCCGTACGCGAACTTCCTCGCGGTGCGGGCGGAGGACAAGACGAACCCGGCGATCGTCACGCTCGACGGCCTGCTCCACTCGCCGGAGGTCAAGGCCTTCATCGAGAAGCAGTGGCCGGACGGCGGGGTCCTGCCCGCCTTCTGACCTCCTGACCGCACGCATGACAAGACCCCCGACGCGAGCTGCGCCGGGGGTCTTGTCGTCTGTCGTCAGCGACCGTCGCCGGAGCCGTGCAGGACGATGCGCGGGGTCGGGTCGAACCTGTAGCCGAGGCCGCGGACGGTCACGACGGCCGCGCCCGTGACCTTGGCGCGGAGCCGGCGCACGTGCGCGTCGACCGTGCGAACGCCCGGCGTGGTCTCGGCGCCCCACGCCGCGCGGAGCAGCTCGAGCCGGCCGACGACGCGGTGCGGAGCCCGGACCAGGTGCGCGAGCAGCGCGAACTCCTTGCGGGTGAGGCACACCGGCCTGCCGTCGACGTGGACCTGCTGCGCGACGAGGTCGATCCGGACCCCGGACGTCGTGCCGGCGAGGGCGTCGTGCTCGAGGGGGTTCAGGTGCGAGAGCCGGTCGCGCAGCGTCCGCACGTCGTCGGGGCCGGCGCGCTGAGGGACCAGCGACAGCGCGGTGAACGTCTCGGCGGTCGGCAACAGCTCGCGGGCCAGGTCGCGGAGGGTCTCGGCGACCTCCGCGAGCTCGCGAGCGCCGGTCGGTCCGCCGTCGGGGTCGTCATGCAGGCCGACGTACAGGACGAAGCCGGCGTGCGGGGGCGGGGTGGGAGCAAGGAGCTCCACGGACGTGGTCATGGGGTGTCTCCGGGTGCGCGGTGCCCGTCGGGTGAGGACGAGCGGTGGTCGGTGGCCTGAGCGGGGTCAGGACCGACAGCACGTGCGCAGCGGGGAGGTCACCCGTCGATGCTCTCAGGGAGAACCGCGATGACCCAGCCTCCCGGCCGGTCATCTCACGAGGTGAGAACCGCGAACGGTCAGACGATGCCGTACAGGCGGTCGCCGGCGTCGCCGAGCCCCGGGACGATGTACGCCTTGTCGTTGAGGCGCTCGTCGACCGCAGCGACGACGATCTTGACGTCGACCCGGTCGCCGATGGCCTTCTCGAGGAGCGCGAGCCCCTCAGGTGCGGCGAGCAGGCACACGCAGGTGACGTCGCTCGCGCCGCGCTCGAGCAGGTAGTCGATCGCCGCGACGAGCGTCCCGCCGGTAGCGAGCATGGGGTCGAGGAGGAAGCACTGCCGGCCCGACAGGTCCTCGGGCAGACGGTTCGCGTACGTGATGGCCTCGAGGGTCTCCTCGTCGCGACGCATGCCGAGGAACCCGACCTCGGCCGTCGGGAGCAGGCGCGTCATGCCCTCGAGCATGCCGAGCCCGGCGCGCAGGATGGGAACGACGAGGGGTCGCGGGTCGGCCAGCTTGGTGCCGGTCGTCGTCGCGACGGGGGTCTCGATGGTGTGCGGCACGACCCGCACGTCGCGCGTGGCCTCGTACGCGAGCAGGGTCACCAGCTCGTCGACGAGCAGGCGGAACGTGGGGGAGGCCGTGTCCTTGTTCCGCAGGACCGTCAGCTTGTGGGCGACGAGCGGGTGGTCGGCAACGTGCAGGCGCATGGCTCGACCTTACCGGCTGGCACCTGCTCCGCCGGCGCCCCTTCGTCCCGCCGTCGGGCGTGCGGGAGGATGGCCGGATGGTGGCCGGGGCAGACGACGTGCGGTGGATGACGGTCGCGATCGACGAGGCCCGGACCGCGCTCGCCAGCGGGGACGTGCCCGTGGGGGCGGTCGTCGTCGGGCCCGACGGCGAGGTCGTCGGACGCGGTCACAACGCACGCGAGCGCGACCACGACCCGACCGCGCACGCCGAGGTCGTGGCGCTGCGCGCGGCGTCGGTCCGGCTCGGACGCTGGCGGCTCGACGACTGCACGCTCGTCGTCACCCTCGAGCCGTGCCTCATGTGCGCCGGCGCGACGGTGCTCGCCCGGGTGCCGCGCCTAGTGCTCGGCGCGTGGGACCCCAAGGCCGGGGCGTGCGGGTCGCAGTGGGACGTCGTCCGCGACCGGCGGCTCAACCACCGGGTCGAGGTGGTCGGCGGCGTGCTCGAGGACGACTGCGGGGCGCTGCTGCGCGAGTTCTTCGAGGAGCGGCGCG
>NZ_DASUIR010000076.1:0-67572 GCF_036279715.1 Cellulomonas sp.
GGAGGTGTCGGGTGCTAGGAGGATGTGGCGGCCGTCGGTGAACAACGTCCCGGGGATGAGGGTGTTGTTGCCCTCGCGGCTCCACAGCGGCGCGCCCGTCGCGCCGTCGAGCGCGATGATGCCGCGAGCGGTCGCGGCGTAGACGGTGCCGCGCAGGATGACCGCGCTGGTGGTCTGGTACGCGTCGTGCGACCACCGAGCGGTCCGTGTACCACTGTCCCAGCCGTGCAACGCCGTGTCGTAGCTGAGCATCAGTCCCGGCACGCTGCCGTCGTCGACGGACGCGTAGACCAGCTGCCCGTCGACCGTCAGATCCCCGGCCGGATCGCCGTCCACCGCGAGGACCGTCGAGTGGGCCTTCCCGTCACGGGTGTGCGACTGGACGACCAGCGTGCCGGTGGCGGGGTCGATCATCCAGCTCCCGCCGACGTCACCCTGGTAGCCGAGGTCGTCGCGCACGACGTCACCGGCCGCTGACAGCAGCGTCAGGCGTCCTTCGGGCGTCGAGTACGCGACGAGGTCTCCCGCCCGGAAGAGGCTCATACCCATGCCGCCCTCGGCGTAGCCCGTCGCGGTCATGAGGTGCGCCTCGTGCGTCCATCGTTCGTCGCCGGTCAGCAGGTCGTAGGCGGTGACCTCACCGGAGTCCGCTGCCATCGAGCCGACGACGACGATGTCGGGGGGCAGCAGCGCGATGGCCTGGCCGCGCTCGAGCGGCCACCGCGCCTCGACAGCGCCGTCCTTGGTGGACAGGACGACGACCTGGCGGCTGCTCGCCGGGACGGCCTCGTGGGTGCCCCCGTCCTCCAGGGGTGTGCCGCCGTCGGTGACCAGGCAGACAACCCGGTGTGCAGTGCCGATGTCGGTGGCGGGTGCGTTGTCGGTCGGGCAGCTGGTCCCTCCGAAGACATGGTGTGCGCCGGCCAGCGCGGCGTTCGGGCCGAGCAGCTCGGTCGTCCAGCCGGGGCCGCCCGCCGGGTCGACCCACGTGAAGCTCTGCGAGCCGTCCTCGGCACGCTCGAGCCCCGCACCGGCGACGCCGAACAGCTCCGCCACGTCGGCGGCCGGGACCCGCCGCACGATGTCGAGTGTCTCGTCGACGGGGGAGAGCACTCCGGGGACGTGGGCGAGCCGGGCCAGCGTGGCACTCTCGCGGGCGGTCACGACCCACTGCGCCACGCCGAGCGTCACCGCCAGCGCCGCAGCGCCGCCGATCAGCCACCGGCGCCTGACGCGCGTCCGCGCGGTCGCGCCGGGGTGCGGGCCGACGCCGGGCTCATGGCCGGCGCCGTCGTCGACGCCGTCGAGCAGCTCGACCTCCTGCATCTCGCCGCGTCGTGCCATGACCGGACAGTACCGACCCGCGTCCGTGCGCGGTGGCGAGACCGGTCGGCCTGTCTCGAGAGGACACCTGGACGACGGCGTGGCCATCGGCGATAGTCGGCGCCATGCGCACGAGCCGGTTGGAAGCGTTCAGCGACGGCGTCCTGGCCATCGTCATCACGATCATGGTGCTGGAGCTGCGCGTGCCGGCGTTCGAGGAGGGGCATGTCGCGACGTTCGCCGATCTCGTCGACGCCCACCTCGTCCCGGTGCTCTTCAGCTACGTCCTCAGCTTCGTGTTCATCGCGATCTACTGGAACAACCACCACCACCTGATGAGCACGGCCGATCACGTCAGCGGTTCGATCATGTGGGCGAACATGCACCTGCTGTTCTGGCTCTCGCTCGTCCCGTTCTCGACGGGCTTGCTCGGCGAGAGCCGCGGCGCCGCGGCTCCTGCCGCGCTCTACGGGCTGATCCTGCTGATGGCAGCGGTCGCCTACTTCGTGCTGAGCAGGATGATCGTCCGCGAGGGCGGGTCCCGCGGGGTGCTCGCACGGGCTGTCGGACGCGACCGCAAGGGGCAGGTCTCGCCGGTCCTGTACGCGCTGGGCATCGGCGCGGCGTTCGTGTGGACGCCGCTGTCGTACGGCTTGTACGTCGCGGTCGCGGCGCTGTGGCTGATCCCGGACAGGCGGATCGAGCGGATCGCGGTGCCGGGCGCGAAGGAGTGACGCGTCCCCGCGGACGTCTCCGCTCGCATGCGTCCGGAGGCGTCACGCGGGGGTCGGCAGTCCGTCGTTCTGCTACGGCTGCGGTCGCGTCGCCTTGCCGTCGAGCCACAGCGTGTCCGACTCGTCGCTGCGGGCGCCCGTCGTGCCGACGTGCTTGGTGCTGATCTGCGGCCCGTTCTTGATGACGTCCCACAGGACCATCGCGTGCCCGCGGTCGACGTCGTAGTCCTCCTTCAGCCACGCGACGTCGTCGCCCGCCTTGGCCCCCGGCTCGTCGAACCCCTTGCTGCGGGCGAGGTCGACGAGCTGGCGGGGTGTCAGACCGGTCTGGGCCTCGATCGCGTCGAGGTACGCCTGGAACGACATGGATCGACCTCCGTCACGGTGCGGTGCGGTGCGGACACAGCCAAGTCGAGCCGGACCCATCCCGGGCCGGGCTCCACAATCGGCCGCGCCATGACGTTCGGCTACATCGGCGGCCGGCACGTCGCGGCGAAGAGCGCCACTGTTCCGAGCTAGCAGCACCGGCGAACGTCAGTTTCACCGCCGGACGCGACACGGTGCGTTGACGTCGCCAGCGCGCCGATCACGTGTTCTTCGAGTAGTACTCGGGGCTCGCGACGATGCTGCCGATGACGGCCTCGAGTCGGATTCCCTGCTGGATCGCGCTGACCCAACCGGCTTGCCCGGTCGGGTCGATGCTGCGCCCGAGCAGGTGCCGGTAGTTCCCGTCGATGACTGTCGAGAGGTGCTCGCTCGAGATCAGGAAGCCGAGAGCGATCTCCACGCGAGACGCGCCGCCGGAGAGTGCCGTCGTCCACGCGCCGACCTCGTCGGGCGTGGCCGTACGACCCAGCACGTTGGCATAGAGCATGCCGATCCATCCAGAGGGGTCGCCTGCGGCCCGCGCGTAATACTCATCCGATGCGACGAATCCGGCCTGCATCTGCTGGATGGTCAGCCCCTGATTCATGGCCCCCAGCCAGTTCTGGAGGCCTGCGTGTTCCGGTTCGCGCCCGAGGTACGTCTGGTACGACTCGCGGATCAGCCCTGCGCGGTACTCGGAGCTGGAGGTGATCGCATCAGCGACGGCGTTGAGCGGGGTGCCGCCGTCCAGCGCCGCGGTCCAGCCGGACATCCCGCTCGGGTCCGGGGCACGGTTGAAGAGCGCGGCATACACGCTGGTCACGTACAGCTCAGTCGCTGTCGGCGCACGCGGGGTCGTGACCGAGATCGGAGTCGACCACGCGCCGACATCCAGCCCGGCGACGGCCGCGACCCTCACCCAGTACCCGGTGGCGGCCTGCAGACCATCCACAGCCTGGGCGCGCTCGACCGAAGGTGCGCGCGCCACCGCCGACCACGTGGACCGGTCGGACGATCGCTGAACGACGTAGTCGGTCACGAGAGCAGCGGAGGTGGTCGGGGCGTCCCACACGATCGTGAACGTCGTGGTGGCCACCGAAGTCGCGGAGACCGACGGCGGTGCGCTCGGCGTTGCGGCGCGGGAGGACAGCAATCGCCTGGTCGTCGATGGGCCCGGGCTGGTGACGACAGGGTTCGCGCCGGACAGGATGGTCTCCGTGACCAGCGCGGGAGTGGCGGTGGGGTCCTGCGCGAGGTACAACGCGGCGACGCCAGCGGCGTGCGGAGCGGCCATGGACGTCCCGGACATTGTCACGACCGCCGTGGGGCTGGTCGCCGAGATCGACTCGATCCCGACGCCGGGAGCGAAGACATCCACGCAGCTGCCCCAGTCGGAGAACCACGCGCGCGCGTCTTGCGGCGTTGAGGCGCCGACCGTCACGGCGTCCGGTGCTGACGCCGGCGACCGCGTGCAGGCATCGCCGCCGTCGTTGCCGGCGGCCACCACGACCGTCAGCCCGTCGGCGACGAGTCCGGCCACGGCTGCGTTCAAGGCGGCGTCGAATGGTCCACCGAGGGACAGGTTGACCACCCCGGGAGCTCCGGCAGCGTGGTGTGCCGCGACCCAGTCGAGGCCGGTGATGACCTGCACCGTGGAACCCGACCCCGTGCAGTCGAGCACCCGCACTGGCACGATCAGAGCGGCTTTGGCGACGCCGTAGCCGGTCGAGGCGATCGTCCCGGCGACATGGGTGCCATGGCCGTTGCAGTCTGTCGTGCCGTTGCCGTCGGCGACCGCGGTGTACCCAGGGAGAAGACGTGCGCCCAGGCCCGGGTGTGGGGTGACGCCCGTGTCGACCACGTAGACGGGCACGCCAGCACCGGCACCGCCGGGGTACGAGTACTGGCCGTCCAGGGGCAGCGACGGCTGGTCGATCCGGTCGAGGCTCCACGGCGCGGGTGCCTGCGTGCCCGTGATGGTGAACACCTGGTTCGGGGTGACGTCAGCCACCTGGGGCGAGACCTTGAGGGACTCGACCTCCGGCGCCGTGAGGTTGACCGCGAACCCGTCCAACGCCTGGGTGAACTCGGCGTGCGGTGCGGCACCGAGGCCAGCGAGCTGTTCGGCAACGACACCGGCACTGCCCGGATCGACCTGCACGATGTAGGTGCTGGCGGAGCCGTCGGCCGTCGCCGACGCGCTGACGGCATGATCAGCGGCTGCGAGCGCCGTCAGCGGAGTCAGGGACAGCACCGAAGCGAGAATCACGGTCATCGCGGTGCGGACTCCGGTCGCAGCGATGCTCAGCACGCGTGTGGTCCTTCCGGCTTCTCGGCCCAGCGGCACTGCCAGGTTCATTGCGCCCCCAGCCACTGCCCGGGCGAGGGGTGCGTCATACCGTTCGGTCGGCTCGACCCGATCATGAGGGGTCAACCAGGCTGCAACGCACTGCTCCGCCATGACCTTCGGGTACATCGGCAGTCGGCACGTCGCGGCGAAGGGTGCAACGATTCCGCAGCAGCAGCGCCGCCCCGCGGTGCGCATCCAGGTTCGTCGGCCGAACCGCCCACGCCGACGCGTGTGGCACGCCATTATCAGGTGCCCCCTGATCGGACCGATCTGGCATCTGACCAGGCCGTGGGTGCCCGTCACGACGACCTGCGACAGAGCGAGGACACCGCCATGCGGTACAACCCCCCACCCACCTGGCCGAGCCCACCGGTCGGCTGGGAGCCGCCCGCCGGATGGCAGCCCGAGCTGGAGTGGCCGGCCGCACCCGAGGGCTGGGTCTTCTGGGTGCCCGAGCCCGGCGAGGCCTTCGTGCCGCCGGTCGGGTTCGCCGACCCGACGGTGCCCGCGTGGGACCCGAGGTCCGTGCGTGACGCAGCTGCGGCGACCCTGGCAACGGCTGCCGACGTCAACGTCGTGGCGACCCGACGCACGGCATGGACCCTGTTCCTGATCGGCGTCGTCACCTTCCTGCTGGGAGCGGGGTCGGCGATCCTCGCGGCCCGGTCGCGGTCCGGCGGCACAGTCTGGACCGGCGGGATGATCGTCGGTGCACTCTTCTTCTGGCGGGCCTTCGGCGCCTACCGGGCGGCGCGAACCGACGGCGCGCGCGCGAACCCGACGGGCCGGGTCGTCGTCGTCGGCGCGCTCGCGGTCTGCGTGGCCGTCGGCGTGACGGCATTGGTCCAGATCACCCAGACGTCGGACGGGAGCCCGGTCGCCGGGTCCGACGCGGTCGGCGGCTGCTGGAACGACGCCACCGGCGAGGACGGCACCGCGATGCTCGAGCCCGTGGCGTGCTCGTCGTCGCACGACTACGTGATCTCGGAGATCGTCACCGACTCGGGCCTGTGCTCGGCCGACTCGCCGTACTCCGTGGAGCTCACGTCGACGCGGTTCGGCTGCCTGAAGACCGACGGCTGAGCCCACCCGGCGTGCTACCGGACCTCGACGCCCTGCTGCAGGGTCACGAAGACCTTCACGAAGACCTGTGGTGGGCTGCGGGCGCGCTCGCGGCGCTCCTCGTCCTCCGGGAGCCCCGTTCGCCCAGTGGTACGCGGACGCGGCTCGCCGGAGGTGGACCGACGGTCAGCGCGGGTCTGACGCGCGCTCCTCGTTGACGCCTGCGCGTTCGGTCGAGCTGAGCGCGTCGTACTCGACCTCGGGCCACGGGACCGTGACATAGCTGCGCTCGACCGCGCGTGTCATGAGTCGGCGCAGCAGCTCGCCGTGGATGTCGAGCAGCCGGAACAGCGCCGGGTCGCCCTGACCGACGCTCTCGACCAGGTACAGGTGGACGTTGCCACGGGACACCGCGGCCTGGGCCTGGGGCGTCTCGAGCCAGAGGTCGTTGCCGCGGCTGGTCCCGCTGTAGGCCTTGACCTCGATGAGCCGGTCGCCGCTGACGACGTCGGCCGGCGTCGACGCGGTGGAGCGGGCGTCGATCGGCTCGCGGCCCGCTCGCCTCTCGTGGTCGAGGACGAACTCGAGGGCGGCCCTGTCTACGGCTGGTGTACCGACGATCTCAGTGGTCATGTCGACGTGCCTCTCCGGCCGAGGGGCCAGGTCGTTGACGATCGCGGCGCAGCGCTGCGCATACACACCATCGCCCCGATTGTCCCTGCCGTCGAGGGGGGCGTCTCGCCGCGCGTGCCGCCACGACGCAGAGCGCCCCTCCTCGCAGGCGAGAAGGGGCGCTCCGGATGACGCTGGTGGCTGGCTGGCGATCTAGTACTTGCGACGGAAGTACTCGGCGCTCGGCCCGCGGGTCAGCAGGACGATCAACGCGATGTCGATGGCCAAGGCCACCACCGCCAGGAGGTGGCTGACAGCGGAGGCGGGCTGTGCGAAGGACGCCAGGCCGCTGAGCAGGCCCAGGCCGGCGAACACGAAGGTCAGGATGCGTGCCCAGTTCTTGCCCGCGCGCACCTTGAACGCGACCAGGATCCACACGCCGATGCCGATGAGGCCGAAGACGACGGCCATGGCGATGGCCACGCCCGCCGCGGCGTCGACCATGGACTGGTCGAGCGACGGCGAGCTGGTACGCACCTGCTCCCTGATCGCGTCCGTCGTCAGCAGCGCCACCACGATGTTGACCAGGCTCAGCGCGACCTGAACCAGGATCAGCTTGAAGGCGTTGACGACGGTGCTGGGCGGCGGGCCCTGGACGGCGGGCGTCTCCCACGGGGCAGGAGCCATCGAGGGGTAGCTGCCGGGCGGCGGCGCCGAGGGGTAGCTGCCGGGGGGCGGCGGCGGGGTCTGGAAGCTCATGGCGGTTCTCCGTGTCGGCAGGGGCAGAGTGACGTCCCGACGCATACAGCCAGCGCACAGGACTCTCGAACAGCCTAGGGGCGTCGGGGGTCGCTCTGTGGCGATATGGGCTGTGGATCTGCCGGGTCCCGCGTCCGCGCACGACGACGCCGACCTCATCTCACGACGGCGGGATGCGGTCGGCGTGCGCGCCTGGATCAGCCTCGCGCGATCGGGATCTTCACGCCCGCGGCCCTGGGCTGCTCCGTGGTGGGGACGCGGATCTCCAGGACGCCGTCGCGGTAGGTGGCCTTCACGTCGGTCTCGGAGTACCCCGCTGGGAGCGGGATGTTGCGCGAGTAGGAGCCGTACCGGAACTCGGACCGGTAGGAGTCCTTCTCCTTGTGCTCGGACTTCTCCTCGCGGTTGGCGGTGATGTGCAGGACCCCGTCGACGACGGCGAGGTCGACGTCCTTGTCAGGATCGATGCCAGGCAGCTCAGCCCTCACGACGAGCGCGTCGCCTTCGACGAACTCCTCGACACGCAGCCATGGCTTGTCCCAGTCGGTCTCCCAGAACCGCCGGAACATGTCCGGCAGGTCGGTCCGCTCGCGCCGCACGATGGACATGGTCCACTTCCCTTCCCTTGCAGGACGGCTTCCGCGCAGGGCGTCGGCTGAAGCCCCGCCAGCTTCGACGCTAGACCTCGCTGTACCGCATGTCCTGCGTGGGTAGACGGCGCTGACGCACCGAGGACGAGACTGCTCAGACGACGGCGCGTTGTCGGCGACGCACCCGGGGGTCGAGGATCGCCGACACGGCGGCCGCAGCCAGCAGGGCGAGCGCCCCACCGAACCAGAAGGGTGCGTCCGAGCCGACGCCGTCCCACAGGGCACCCGCGATGATCGAGGCGAGCAGCAGCCCGATGCCCTGGAGCGTGCCGTAGATGCCGAGCACCGTGCCGCGCAGGTGCGACGGGGCCGCCTCGGCGATGAAGGCGCGCTCGGCACCGCTGAGGAATGCGGTGCACGCGCCGTACGCGGCGAACAGGCCCACCACGACCGGCTGGGACGTGACGGAGGCGAAGCCGAGGTAGACGAGCCCCGACAGCAGGTAGCCGGCGACCAGCATGGACCGGCGACCGAACCGGTCGGAGAAGCGTCCGGCCGGGATCGCCAGCACGGACGCCGTGACGTTGAAGACCAGGTACAGCAGCATGACCTGGGTCGCCGAGAATCCCCGAGCAGAGGCCTTGAGCAGCAGGAACGCGTTCGAGGAGTTCCCGATGCAGAAGATCAGCACGGCGACGAGGTACAGCCGCAGGCGCAGCCCGAGGTGGACGCCGAGCAGCTTCGTCCGGGCGCCGTCGGGCAGCGGGACTCGCTTCTCGCGGACGGCCGGGATGATGAGGATGCCGAGCACGGCCGGGACGATCGACCATGCGAACGCCTCGCGGTATGCGGTTCCCGTGGCGACGACGACGACGGCGAGGAGCGCGCCGACCGACGAGCCGGCCATGTCGAGCATCTTCGCGATCCCGAACGAGCCGCCCAGCTTCTTCGGGTCGCTCGACTGCGCGATCAGGGCGTCCCGCGGCGCCGTGCGGATCCCCTTGCCGACGCGGTCGACGACCCTCGCGATGAGCACACCGCCCCACGAGCCGGCCGCGAGCAGCAGCACCTTGTAGACGACCGAGCCCGAGTACCCGAGGAACGTCAGCCGCTTGCGGTGCTGGCGGACGTCGCCGATGTACCCGCTGAACGCCTTGAGCAACGACGCGAGGCTCTCCGCGATGCCCTCGATGACCCCGACGACCATTGGGGTGGCCCCGAGGGTCGCCGTCAGGAACAGCGGGACGATCGGGTAGACCATCTCGGTGCTCAGGTCGACGAACATGCTGGTGAGACCGATCAGCACGACGTTCGACGGGGTGATCCTGCGCACGGTGCGGACGCTACCCCAGGCTCCTGCCGGCGACGCGGAACCCTCATCACCGCCGGTCCGGTGCCGAAGGTGCGAGTATCGACACCACCGATCTCCAACCGCTGAGCATCGACACCCACGTGCCGCTGCCGAGCCCGACGCTGCGCGTCTGGGTGGGCCGGACCGGTGCGTCCTGGGCGCGGCCGAGCTGGCGGCGCAACCTGTCGAGGTGGTCGATCGCCGGGGCTGTGATCGACATGGTGACGACGTCCGCCGTCGGCCACGTGGGCGGGATCCGGGAGGGGAACCCGCTCTCGGCGGCCGGCCAGGCGTTGATCGGGTCGACCCCGGTGTACATGGTGGCCACGACTGTCGTGGTGGCCGGGCTGCTGGCCGTCCTGGCTGTCCGCCCCGTGAACGTCGCCACGCGCGTGCTGTGGTGGGCGCTCGCGTTCCTGGGTGCAGCGAAGATCGCGGTCGCGATCCTCAACCTCGTCGTCCTCCAGGGTGCGCTCGACGCGACGGTCGACGTCTTCTAGCCGACTGCCGAATCGACCTCGCGGGCGACCTCGTCCCGATGCCCGACGGCCTGAGCTTCGAGTTGGCGGCGCTGGGAACCGATGCGGGGATGGCCGCCTACCAGGCGATGGTCGTGCGCGGCGACCTCAGGCCCGGGATGAAGGTGGGCGTCGTCGTGCCCGGCGTCGCCCGACGCCTCACGAGGCGGGCTTGACGAGCTCCGCGAACGCGACGATGTTGTCCTCGTAGTGGCCGGTGCGCTTGTTGAACGACCCGCCGCACGTGATCAGACGCAGTCCGGCGAAGGCGATGTCGCCGTACACCTCAGCCGTCGGGAACGCGGCCTTCCGGTACTCCTCGACCCGGGTGACCCGGAAGATCGCCGTGGTGCCGTCCGCGCGCTTCACCCGGACCTCGTTGCCGGCCACGAGCTTGTGCAGGTCGTAGAACACCCCCGGCCCGGTCCAGTCGACGTGTCCCGCGATGACGGCGGGACCGAGCTCGCCGGGAGTCGGTGCGCCGGTGTACCAGCCGGCAGGGAAGCCGGCGGGCGGCACCTCCATCGTCCCGTCGTCGTGCAGACCCAGCTCCATGAGCTTCGAGTCGACCCCGATCGCCGGGATCACGAGGCGGACAGGCACGGACCGGGCCATGGGCTTCGCCGCAACGGCAGCGAGCGAGACCCCCGGGGACGGGACCGGCGGGGCGGATGCGGACGGCGGGCTGGCCGAGGGTGACGGGACCGGAGGTGCGGTCGGCGTTGCGGTCGGCGACGACGGGGGTGCCGCGGAGACCGTGGAGGCGGTCGGTGACGGGACGCCCTCCGTGGACGTCGAGCACCCGGCGACCCCGGCGACAACGGCCACGACGAGAGCCGCCGTCCCCGTCAGGACCCTGGACGGGGTCCAGCGGGGGCGAGGGCTCTCGATGCGTGCGGGCAACTGCGTGCGTGCGGTCAGACGTTCACACGGCGGCGGTGCGTCACGACGAGTGCCGCGACACCCAGGGCGAGGACAGCCGCACCGGCGCCGAGGTAGCCGGCGCCGCCGGTGGTCGCACCGGGAGCCGTGCTGCCGTCACCCGTGCTCACCGGGCCGGACGGGACCGCCGTGACCTGGGGGGCCGCGGCGGCCGCTGCGACCGTTGCGGCAGCGGTGGGGACCGTCGCGCAGGACGGGCGTGTGACCGTGTTCGTGTCCAGGGTGACCGCGCCGCTGCGGGCGAGCAGTCGGCCCTCGATCGTCGCGCCGGTGTTGGCCGTGATGGAGGTCATGGCGAGCACCGTGCCCCGGAAGACCGAGTTCGTGTCGAGGGTCGCCGAGCTGCCGACCTGCCAGAACACGTTGCACGCCTGCGCCCCGCCGGCGAGGGTGACGTGGCTTCCGGGCGCGGTCGTCAACGTCGAGGCGACCTGGAAGATGAAGACGGCTGCGGGGTCGCCGCCGGCATCGAGCGTGACCTCACCCGAGAGGCCCATCGACGAGGCCGAGGCGTAGACCCCGGGGATCAAGGTCATCCCGGCGAGATCGGCCGTGATCGGGGACGTCGGTCCTGCGCCCGCAGCAGCGTCGTAGGCCGTCGTCAGGTCCGTCTGCGCGCCCTGCGTCACAGCGTCGCCCGCATGGTTGACCCCGCTGGCGAACACGATCGAGGCGTCACCGGTGATCGTCAGGGTCGGGTAGGACCCGAGGTCGCCGCTGAGGGTCGTCGGGCCGGTGTTCGTGACGCCTGCCCCAGCGAGCACTGCGAAGCTGTCGGCGGTCCCGAGCGGCGGGGCGGGCGTCGCGGCCTGGGCGGAGCCGGCGAGAGCGATCAGGAGCCCGACCGATGTCATGGCGACGAGCGTCGCGGCGGGCGCCACGGCCGCACGCGTGCGGCTCGCACCCCGGCTGGAAGTGAAGAGCGTCATCGGTCGATCCTTTGATCGTGAAGCGTGGGTGGGCGATCCGACCGGCGTCGTTGCCGCTCGCATCGAACCTGGAGGCGTGTGTTCGGTGGTTACGTGACCGCCGCGATGCTCGCGGCCCGACGGGCGGAGACATCGGGAGTGTCCAGGCGGTCGCGGTGCTGCTGAGCCGTCGGGATGACCCACGATCGGCGGAGCTACCGGAGAGGTCCGCGACTCCTGTGCGGACGATGAGTGTCTTACATCCCGACTGGCGGGAGGACGACCTGCAGCAAGTGTACGGGGCCTCACCTAGACCGCATGGTGAGACGCGTCAGGGGAGCCTCGCCCTGGTCACGGGCGGATTCACCCAAAGGTCCCAGACGCCCTGAGCCATCGAGTCGTAATCTCCCGGCAAAGAGTACGGTGCGCTTGCCCCCGAGCTGAGGTCCGATCCGGGGGCCCGGCCCCCCGGTGCCGACTCGATCAGGTGGTCCGACGAAGGAGAAGCCGTGAGCCAGACTGTGTCCAGACTGACCCTGCCTGCCGACGTGACACTTCCGGTCGACGTGCAGGCTGCGCTCGACGCCTGCCCGAACGTCATCGTCCCGTCCTCCCGCGCCGAGCTCTACCAGCTGTGCCTCGGGCCTGAGGGTGGCCCGATCTTCTCGGTCGACTACGACGTCGACGGCGTCCCGATGACCGAGGCGACGGTCGTGCGGTGCAAGAACGGCATCGCGGTCAACTACCCCGAGGACTACATGCGCCGGCGTGACCCGGACTGCATGCGCATCGCCGACGACCTTCCGACGGACAAGCCGCGGTACCGCGACGTCTTCGGCTCCGAGTTCGCGCCCGTCAAGCAGGACACGCTGGACTGGCTGGCGGGCCAGGAGCTCGTCGTCGTGCCGTTCATGGCCGGTGGGCTCACGCACGGTTACCCGTCGCTCGCGATCTGTCCAGTCAACGCCGCGTTCTTCGCGCTCACGCTCGTGGACCTGCAGGGCTGGGTCACGTTCGACCAGATCGGTGACTTCACCCCGCGCTCGATCATCTACGTCGCCCCGCCGTTCCGGCACACCCAGTTCGGTGGCCGTCAGGTCGTCGTCCACGACCGCTCGACCACGCTGCACGAGGTCTTCGCGTACAACCTGTACCCGGGACCGAGCGCCAAGAAGGGCGTGTTCTCGGTCCTGCTCGACATCGGTGAGCAGGAGGGCTGGGTCACGGCCCACGCGTCCTCGGTCCGCGTCACGACGCCCTACGAGAACGAGACCGTCATCATGCACGAGGGCGCGTCCGGCGGCGGCAAGTCGGAGATGTGCCAGGAGATCCGTCGTCAGGAGGACGGCCGGATCCTGCTCGGCACGAACGTCGTCACCGACGAGCCGTACGTCATCACGCTCGGCGAGACGAGCGCGCTCGCGCCGATCACCGACGACATGACCCTGTGCCACAAGGACCTGCAGCGCGGCGACGGCAAGCTCGTCGTGGCCGACGCCGAGGACGGCTGGTTCGTGCGCGTCGACAACCTCAAGCTGTACGGCGAGGACGCGAACTTCGAGCGCGTCTGCATCCACCCCGACGAGCCGCTCGTCTTCTTCAACATCGAGGGCGTGCCCGACGCGACGTGCCTGCCGTGGGAACACATCATGGACTCCAACGGCAAGCCGTGCCCCAACCCCCGCGTCGTGGTGCCGCGTCGCCTCATCCACGGGGTCATCAACGAGCCCGAGGCGATCGACGTCCGGACGTTCGGTGCCCGGATGCCGGCGTGCACCCGCCACGACCCGACCTACGGGATCATGGGGATGATGCACATCGTGCCGCCGTCGCTCGCGTGGCTGTGGCGCCTGATCGCTCCCCGCGGCGACAAGAACCCGTCGATCGGCGAGAGCAAGGCCGCGACGGACAAGCTGTCGCACGGTGGCATGGTCGCCGAAGGGGTCGGCTCGTACTGGCCGTTCTCGACCGGCACCAAGGTCGCCGCCGCGAACCTGCTGCTCCAGCAGCTCGTGGACTCCTACCGCACGCGCTACATCCTGACCCCGAACCAGCACATCGGTGCGTACAAGGTCGGGTTCGCGGCCGAGTGGTTGACCCGTGAGTACCTCGCACGTCGCGGTGGCGGCAGGCTCCGTGCCGACGAGCTCGTCGCGTCGCGCTGCAGCCTGTTCGGCTACACGCTCAAGGAGATGAAGATCGACGGCCAGCTGATCCGGCCGACGTTCCTCCGGCCCGACCAGCAGTCGCAGGTCGGCGAGGAGGCGTACGACGCCGGCGCCAAGATCATCACCGACTTCTTCAAGAGCGAGCTCGCGCAGTTCCTGACCGACGACCTGGACCCGCTGGGCCGCCAGATCATCGAGGTCTGCATGCGGGACGGCTCGATCGACGACTACGTGGCGCTCACACCCCTGTACATCTGAGCGCCACGATCGACTGACTGGTCACCACACCCGACCGTCGGACACGAACGGCCCCGTCAGCCCGAACCGGGCGGGCGGGGCCGTTCCCGTGCCGGGGCTGCTGGCCGAGGGCTACGTGCCGAGGGCTACTTGCCGAGCCCGACGACGAGGTTGATCATCGACGCGATGATCCCCGTCCCGAACACGTAGGACAGCAGGCTCTGCCGGAGTGCGGCCGCGCGGATCTCCGTGCTGCGCAGGTTGGTGTCGGACACCTGGTAGGTCATCCCGATCGTGAACGAGAGGTACGCGAAGTCGGTGTACCGGGGCGGTTCGGTCCCGTTGAAGTCGACCCCGCCGACGACACCGCCGTAGTACAGGCGCGCGTACCGGGTCGTGTACATCGTGTGCACGATGGTCCAGGCGAGCACCACGCTGACCAGGCTGATCGCGGCCTGGGCGGGCTTGCCGCCGACGATCGAGGCGTCACCGAGCAGCAGCAGGGCAACCGCGCCGAGGCTCGCGACGGCGGCGACGAGGATCGCCGCGTCGGTGAGCGCCTGCCCGGAGTCCTCGCGCACGGCGTGCGCCCGGGTGGACTCCGCGTCCATACGGGCGATCGTCAGCCACATCCACGTGACGAAGGTCGCGGCGGCGGCCATCCAGCCGGCGAGGAGCCCGACCCGCCAGGTCGCAACGACGGAGAGCGGGAATCCGGCGACCAGCCCGACGACCAGCGAGGCGACGAGCCGCGTCCGCGCCGACGCGCCGAGCCCATCGGCCCCGGTGGACCGTCCGCTCGAGCCGGATCCTGAGGGAGCTGTCGGGCGTCCGGAGCGCATGCTCCGCACAGTAGCCGTGGCACCGTCGGGGCGGGTCGGGGCACGCCCTACGGGGCTGGCGTGGCGGTGGGGGTCGCGGTCGCTGTGGGGTTGAAGTCCGGGGCGGTCGTCACTCCCAGGTCGACCGTCACCTGGTCCGTCAGCAGCGACGACGTCGACTCGAGGGCCGCTCCGGTCAGCGCCGCCAGCCCCAGCACGAGCGCGGCGACGAGGCGACCGAGCCGGGCGCGCGACCGGGCCCGCTCGTCGGTCAGCCGGCGGTCAGTCGAGGAGGAGGTCATCGACCGCCACCTCGTTCGGGTGCCTTTCGCGGGGCTGCTCGGGGCTTGCGCGCCGCGCGTCCACCAGCGACAGGACCTCCATGACGATGAGGGCCAGCAGCGGGGGAGCGAGCATCGCGAACCGTCCGTCGGCGGAGCGGGCCCACTGCAGCACCCAGCCCCACTCGTGATAGACGGTCAGGACGACGCCGCGGACACGCGTGAGCGGCGTCGCGTCCGGGTCGGGCGCCGAGTTCGCGTCGCCCTGCGTGATGATGTACGGCTTCTTCAGGGTCTTGCCGGTGACAGGGTCGAGCGTCTCGACCATGCGACCCGTCGTCGGGTCCTGCTGCATCACGGGCAGCTGGTGCAGCGACACGATCCGGTGCGTCACCAGGTGGTCCGAGCCGGGCGGCACGAACGACACGACCTGACCGACCTTGAGCTGGGACGCATCGGTGATCTTCCGCATGACGACGGCGTCACCCGCGTCGAACCCACCGGACTCGGTCCCCGACATCGACCCGGAGGTCACGATCAGGAGCCGTTGCCCGTGGACCTGGAACCAGAGCGGCACCGCGAGCGACGTCGCGTAGGCGAGGGCGAACACCACGACGACCGTCCAGAGCGTCACCATGACGACGCGTCGCCACAGGGGCACGCGGGGTCGGGGCTGGCGTCGCACTCGCGTCGGGGCGGCCCGACGCTCGGTCGGAACGCGGTGCAGAGCACTGCGGATCCTGGTCATCAGGATCTAGTGTGCGCGCGCTCGCTCAGTTGTTGACCGTCTGCTCGGCGTCGAAGCGGAGCGTGATCGTCGTCGACGTGCTCTGGAACTCGTTGGTCGTCGTGGTCGGCAGGTCGACACGGAAGCAGAGCGTCTGGACGTCGGTCGCCGCGAGCGTCTGGTCGCCGGTCTGGGCGCCCTGTGCCGGGTCGCCGATGAACGCCGTCAGGCCAGTGGTCGTGAGTGTGGGCCCGACGGACGCGAGCGGGGCGGCAGCGTCGGTACCCGTGTGGTCGCACGAGCCGACCCCGCCGGAACCCAGCACGTACGACTTCAACGACAGCTGGGAGGACAGGGACGCGGTCGGCGCGGTGGCGGGCGGCACGGGGACGTCGGTCGCCTGGTACTGGACCGCGTACCGGTAGGCCAGCGAGCCGGTGTTCTTCACGTCGACCGTCGCGAACGCGGCGTCACCTGGTGCGAGACCCTGCGCGGGGACGTCGAACGTCAGGACCCCGCTCGTCGACAGGTCGACGGTGCCGGTCGTGATGGCCCCGCCCACGATCGCCTCGTTGTCCGTGAACAGCGCAGAGGTCGTCAGGGCTGTGATGCCGACGACCGCGAGGGTGACGATGGCGAATGTCGAGACGAGCCGCCGGCGCCGGGCCTTGTCGCTGCGCGACGGCGCGGGCGTGATCATCTCCTGCAAGAGCTCGTCCATCAAGGTCCCTCGAGAGAGCGGTCGACTGGGTGCTGCATCGGCAGGTTGCCGTCCGGGCTTGAGGCCCGATCGGGCACTCGCCCGAGTGGACCATCATGCCGCAGGCCGCCGGGGCTACACGCCCACCTCGCCGCCGATGGTCGCATTGGGCTGGGCGCGCCGGACCCGGCCGGTCCACCGTTCGGGCGGGCCCTCGAGCGGCGGGAGGTCGTCGGGCGGCAGCGCGGCAGCGAACAGGAAGCCCTGGGCGTGGTCGACGTCGAGCTCGCGCAGGAGGTCCGCGGTGGCGGTGTCCTCGACGCCTTCTGCGACGACGTGCAGGCCGAAGGAGTGCGCGAGGTCGACCATGGCCTTGACGACGAGCCTGGAGCCGTCGCGCTTGTCGGCTGCGAGGTCGATGACGAACATGCGGTCGATCTTGAGCAGGTCGACCGGCAGGTCGAGGAGCTGGGAGATCGACGTGTTGCCGGTGCCGAAGTCGTCGATCGCGACGCGGACACCGATCGCGCTGAGCCGCTCGAGCACCGGCACGACGCGCGACCGGTCCGCGACCAGCGCGGTCTCGGTGATCTCGACCTCGAGCAGCGCTGCGGGGACGTCGTACTCGTCGAGGAGGCGCTCGATGAGCTCGACGACCGTCGGTGACGCGACGTCGTGCGCGGAGAGGTTCACCGCGACGGGGACGTTCCGGCCCGCGTCGCGCCATGTGGCGAGCTGGGCGACGGCCGTGGTCAGCGCGAAGCGGGTGAGCTCGTGGATGAGGCCCGACTGCTCGGCGAGCGGGATGAACAGGTCGGGGGGCAGCAGCCCGCGGGTCGGGTGCCGCCACCGCATGAGCGCCTCGAAGCCGACGGTCCGGCGCGAGCGCAGGTCGACCTTGGGCTGGTAGTGGAGCTCGAGCTCGCCTCCGACCGCCAGGGCACGGTGCAGGTCGCCCAGCAGGACGAGCCGGGCGGGGGACGAGTCGTCCTCGTCGGGGGAGTACACCGCCACGCCGAGCCGGTGCGTCTTGGCGGTGTACATCGCGACGTCGGCCTTGCGCATGAGGTCCGAGGCGTCGTCGGCGTGGTCGGGCAGGCAGGCCACCCCGATCGACGTCTCGACGTGCAGGGGAAGGTCACCCAGGAGGAACGGGGTCGCGAAGACCGATCTGACCCGGTGCCCGAGCCGTTCGGCGTTCTCGATCGAGCGCACGTCGGGCAGGAGGACTGCGAACTCGTCACCGCCGAGCCGCGCCACGATGTCGTTGTCGCGCAGGGCTCCGCGCAGCCGGTCCGCGACCAGCTCGAGCAGCTCGTCACCGCGATCGTGCCCGAGCGAGTCGTTGATGTCCTTGAACCGGTCCACGTCGAGCAGGACGAGGCCCACACGCGTGCCGGCCAGCTTGGCCTCGAGGATCGTGCGCCGCATGCGGTCGGCGAGCATCCGCCGGTTGGGCAGTCCTGTCAGGGAGTCGAGCAGGGCGAGGCGGGCGTTGTCGAGGGCCGACGCGTGCAGGCGTTGCGACGAGGTCAGCACCGTGCGGAACAGCGCGAGCCACAGCGCCAGCAGGCCCCCCGCGACGACCAGCGCGACTGTCCGGATGGCGGCGCGCAGCGCCTCGGCCGTCGGCGTGTAGTCGAGCATCACCTCGGCCGCGCCCACGATCTCGCCGGAGTCGCGCACCGGGACGTAGACGTCGAGCACCTGACGCTCGGTCCCGCCCGCCTGTGCGCCCTCGACATCGGTGATGAGCCGTGCGTCCGAGGTGCCCTGGGCGACGGCGGCGTCGAGGCGGTCCCCGTCCGGGAACCCGGTCGCGGCGTTCTGCGAGTCGTACAGGATGTCGCCGTCGCGGGTCCACAGCCGTAGGCCGACGAGCCGACCCGCGAAGCCCTCGATGGACGCGGTGACGGCAGCGTGCTGCGTGGGGTCGACGACGCCGAGCGTGAACGCGTCAGGTGGGACGGCCGCGCTCGCGTAGCGACTGACCGTCTGCGCCGAGGCGACGCCGTTGCGTTGAGCCTGGCCCTGCATGATGTTCGACATCGTGAGGATCAGCGCGGCGCCGAGCGCGAGCATGCCGATGACGCTGACGGCCACGAAGTACCGGGTCAGCGACCAACGACGGCGTGCCTTCGACAGCGGGACCTCACGATGACGAGTGACGGCGGGGGGCGAACGCGGTGGCGGCCCTGAGGGTGACAGTAGGGCGCGGTGCACGTTTTGGGCGAGTCCTGCCGAGTCGGCGTGGCCAGCGGGTCCGGCGCGGGCGAGTTCACCCCGCCAAGTCCGCAGAACTCGCCGGGGCGGTCGATAACGTCGACAAAGGTGTCTCTCCGCGCTGCGGCGGACGGACCTCGGACCCTGGACGGACGAAGAGCGACGATGCACGACCTGGCCCTCTGCACGGTGCATGTCGACGGTGAGGTGATCGTCGACGGGTTCGTGCTGGAGTTCGCCGGCGACGTGCTCACGGTCGCGACGCCGCAGCTGGCGGTCGGGCTGACGCCCGGCGACGACGTGACGGTCCGGGTGCTCGACGAGGTGCGCGGCGAGTGCCTCTATGCGGGCTTCGTGTCGCGGGTCGCGCCCGACCAGGTCGACGTCGCGGACCTGGGCCTGGTCTCCACGCTGCAGAAGCGTGAGGTGGTGCGCGTGCGCGTCGCGATCCCATGTCGCGGCACCGTCGTGCCGCATCTACCTGTGTCGGCCCCCGACGGCGCGGCCCGGCCAGACGGCTCGACCGACGGCGGGGCCGACAGGGGCCCCGGCGGGGCGACGACGGCGACCGCGACGGTCACCGAGCCGGCCACCGCCACCGGCAGGCGGATCGACTTCACGATGCTCGACGTGAGCGCGCACGGCATGCGGATGCTCGCGCGCGTCGACCTCGCCACCGGGAGCCTGATCCGGTTCCGCTTCGAGGAGCTCGACGCGCCGTTCGTCATCGACGCGATCGTCGTGCGCGGCGAGGAGTCACGCACGGGGACGCACTACGGCTGTCGGTTCGTCGGCATGACCGTGCGGCAGACGGACTCGCTGTTCGGCTACGTGCTGCGCACGCAGGGCGACCAGCGCCGCGAGCGGCTCCGGGCCGTGTAGCGGCAGGCCGGACGGCTATCCGACCGAGCTCGCCGTCCAGAGGCTGTCGAGCACGAGGTCGTCCGACGCGACGTCCTCGCCGGTCGCGAACGAGCCACCGAGGAGCACGGCAGCGCGGTCCCCGGTCACCGCCCGGTCGAACAGGAACCCTTGCCCGATGCTGCACCCGATCGCGCGCAGCATCGCGAGCTGGTCGGTCGTCTCGATGCCCTCGGCGATCACCTCGAGCCCCAGCGCGTCGGCCATCGCGATGATCGCGCGCACGAGCTCGAGGCTCGTCGTCCCCTCGGTCAGACCGGTGATGAACGCCCGGTCGATCTTCAGGGCCTCGACCGGGTAGCGGTGCAGGGTCTGCAGCGAGGAGTGCCCGGCGCCGAAGTCGTCGATGTGCAGGCGCAGGCCGGTCCTGTGCATGTCGTCCATGATGTGGCGGGCGAGCTCGGGCCGGCGCATGATCACGCCCTCGGTGATCTCGAGCGTGAGGGTCTCCGGGCTCAGGTCGTGCTCTCTGAGGCAGGCCCGCACGTGGTCCACGAGCCCGGGGTGCCAGAACTCGCGGTCGGAGACGTTGACGCTCACGGTGACGACGCCGTCGTGCACGGAGCGCCAGGCGGCGATCTGGCGGCAGACCTCGCCGATGATCCAGCGCCCGAGCCGCACGATGAGGGCGGTCTCCTGCATGATCGGCAGGAACTCGTCCGGCCCGATGAGCCCGCGTTCGGGGTGCTGCCACCGGACGAGCGCCTCGAACCGGTCGACGCGGCCCCCGACGAGGTCGACGATCGGCTGGTAGTGCACGACGAACTGGTCGAGGTCGAGCGCCGCCTGGACGGCCGCCTGCAGGTGCACGTGGCTGACGGCGTCGTCGTGCATCGCGGCGTCGAAGAACGACAACGTGCCGGGCTCGAGCGATTTCGCGTGGTACATCGCGGTGTCGGCGTCCCGCAGCACGTCCTCGGCCGAGGCGTAGTCGACCGCGGACGACGCGACGCCCATGCTCGCTGTGACCCACAACGCGTGCCCGTCGATCTCGACCGGCCGCGCGAGGGCGTCCTGGATGCGCCGGACGACCATCGGGACGTCGTCGGGTCCGATGTCGTCGAGCAGCACCGCGAACTCATCGCCGCCGAACCGTGCCGGGGTGTCATGGCTCCGCAGCGCGTCCCGCAACCGCTCGGCGACCTCCTGCAGCAGCAGGTCGCCCACCTGGTGGCCGAGCGAGTCGTTGACGACCTTGAACCGGTCGAGGTCGAGGAACACGACGGCGAACGGCGTGCGCTGCAGGACCCACCGCTCGACGCTTCGGGTCAGCTCGGACAGGAACATCCTGCGGTTGGGCAGCCCTGTCGCGGCGTCGTAGAGCGCGTTGTGCCGCAGCGTCTCCTCGAGCTGCTTGCGGTCGTCGATGTCGGTGATCGAGCCGAGGAGCTTGGGCGACGACGTGCCGTCGCGGTGCACCGGCATCGCGCGGGCCAGCATCCAGCGGTACTCCGTCGCGAGCGGGGGGCGGTAGCGGTGCTCGACCTCGACCATGGCGAGCTCGCCGTGAACGACGCGGGCGAACTGCGCCCGGACGCGCGCGGCGTCGTCGGGGTGGACGTTGGCCGTCCAGGCCTCTCCGGGGTCCACGGCCGCGGGGTCGATGCCGAGGAGCGTCACGCATCGTTCGGAGAGCGTGAATCGACCGGTGGTGCCGTCCCAGTCCCAGAGACCTTCGTTCATCGCGCGGGCCAGCAGGCCGTAGCGCTCCTCGCTCGTGCGCAGCGTCGCGGCGAGGTCCTCCTGCTCGAACGCGGCGCACAGCAGCGCGGCCCAGTGGCTCAACGGTTCCCGTATCGAGGTCGTGTTGATCGTGTCGACGACGGCGAGCATGCCCCAGTCGCGATCGTTGGCACGCACGGCGACCACGAAGACGACCTCACGGACGCTCGGGTTCGTCGACTCGACGACGGCGAGCGGCGGGAACGTCTCCGGGGTCGTGACGGTCCCGACGAGGTCGCCGAGGAGGCCGTCGGCATCGTGGACGCCCTCGATCACGAGCCCGTCGCCGCGCCACAGCGCGAGCACGGCTGTGCGCACGTGCGAGCCGGCGAGCCAGTCGAGGCGCCGCGGGTCCGCGGTCCCGTGCCGCAGCAGCGCGCGACCGATCTCGTACTCCTCGATGAGGGCCGCCTCGAGCCCGGCGACCCGGTCGAGGGAGGACGTGGTCTGCAGGTGCCACAGGGCACCGGAGGCACGGGTGCCGACCTGGGCGAGGGCCGCTCGGGTCGTGCGGGCCTCGTCGGGCAGGCGCTCGGCGACGGTCCGCAGGTACCCGTCGACCGCGGAGTCGACCAGCAGGAGGGCGCCGGGTCGCGTGGCCAGGGCGGCGAGCGGGGTGATCGTGTCGAGCAGGCGATCAGCGGCGTGCACGTGCCCCGCACCGAGGAGGCGCTCGGTCGCCGTGGAGATCGCGGCGACGGCCGTCGCGACGGCCTCGCCGACGCTCCCCTCGGTGGTGGCCGTCGCCAACGCCGACTCGAGCCGGCGGCGGAGGGTCTCGCTCGTCTCGTCGCGCACGGACCCGGGCCCGCGGGGGGTGCGGTCGTCGAGGCTGCGGCATCCGCACGACGTGCGGCGGACGACGTGCGACGGCGGCGCGTGCGTGTCGGCACTCGGCTCCTCGCCGTGGATCTGTGCCATCAGGAGCCGCGCGGCGAGCGCACCGATCACGTCGAACCGTTGGTTGACGCTCGCGAGCGACGGGTTGCCGAACGCACCGGCCTCGATGTCGTCGAAGCCGACGACGGCGACGTCCCGGGGCACGTCGAGCCCGGCAGTGGTGACCGCGCGCATGAACCCCAGCGCGTTGAGGTCGGTGGCGACCACGACGGCCGTCGGCCGGTCGCTCTGCTCGAGGAACGGGCGCGCACTCTCCTTCCCGCCGTCGGCGACGTTGTCCGACGCGGGGTAGAAGTCCTCGGGCCGCGGCGCGAGGCCCGCCTCGACGAGGGTGTCCTGGTAGGCGGCGTACCGCTCGCGCATGTCGGACTGCGTGAGGTTGCCCACGAAGCCGATGCGGCGGTGCCCGTGCTCGAGGAGGTGCTGCACGGCGGCGCGCGTGCCGCCGTCGTTGTCGGGCATCACGACGGGTGCGTCGAAGCCAGGGATGTCGTTGCTCGCGAGCGACACAGCCTTGCCCGCCCGGCGCAGCGCGTGCAGGTACGGGCCCTGGGTTGCGGCGGCGACCGCGACGGCGCCGGCCACGTGGTCCCACGCGCACCGGGTCGAGAAGTCGGGCGCGGCGACGTGCAGGTCGGTCTGCTGGCCGGTGTGCAGGGTCTGCGCGACGATCACCCGGCGACCGGCCGCGGCCGCCTCGCGGGTGATCCCGGAGATGATCTCTCCGAAGTAGAAGCCGGCGGTCCAGGGTGCCAGGACGAGCAGGTTGTCCGACTCTGCCACGGTCTTTCCTCCGGTGTCAGGGCATCGACGGCGTCGGCGCACACGCTCTCATCGACCGTTGTGGGGTGATGTTGACCACTCTGGGCGGTCGATCTCGTGCCGTGAGGCACAATGGGGGTACTGACGCGCACTTCTTGGCGCGTTCGACGTCGTGGAGCACCGGTGGGACCTGTCCCGCAGAGCCGCCGCGAGCCCCGACCTTCCACCGCCGGAAAGGCGATACTCCTTTGTCTGATTTCTTGTCCCTCGGTGTGCCCGCTGTCCTCGTGAGCACGCTCACGCAGCAGGGCATCACCGACCCGTTCCCCATCCAGACCGCGACCCTCCCCGACACGCTCGCGGGTCGCGACGTCCTCGGCCGTGGCCGCACCGGCTCTGGCAAGACGCTCGCGTTCTCGCTCCCGCTCGTGGCCCGCCTGGCCGAGTCGGCCTCGACCGTCAAGCGTCGTCCGGCCCGTCCGCGCGGCCTGATCCTCGCCCCGACCCGCGAGCTCGCCACGCAGATCGCCGCGACGCTCGAGCCGCTCGCGAAGCAGCTCCGCCTGAGCACGACGACGATCTTCGGTGGGGTCTCCCAGAACCGCCAGGTCAGCGCGCTCAACGGCGGCATCGACATCCTCGTCGCCTGCCCCGGCCGGCTCGAGGACCTCATCAAGCAGGGTCTGTGCTCGCTGGACTCCGTCGAGATCACGATCCTCGACGAGGCCGACCACATGGCCGACCTCGGGTTCCTCCCGGGCGTCAAGCGCCTCATGGACAAGACGCCGAAGCGCGGCCAGCGGATGCTGTTCTCCGCGACGCTGGACAACGGCGTCGACCAGATCGTCCACCGCTACCTGGTCGACCCGCTCACGCACTCGGTCGACACCGCCGAGTCCCCCGTCGCGAAGATGACGCACCACGTGCTCGCCGTCGCCGACATCGAGACGAAGCGCGCCGTCGTCGAGGAGCTCGCGTCCGGCACCGGCCGCCGCCTGCTCTTCATGCGCACCAAGCACCAGGCCAAGAAGCTCGCGAAGCAGCTCACGGCGGCGGGCATCCCCGCGGTCGACCTGCACGGCAACCTGAGCCAGCCGGCGCGTGAGCGCAACCTCGAGGCCTTCACGTCGGGCGCCGTCCGCGTGCTGGTCGCGACCGACATCGCCGCCCGCGGGATCCACGTCGACGACATCGAGCTCGTCGTGCACGTCGACCCGCCGGCCGAGCACAAGGCGTACCTGCACCGTTCGGGCCGTACCGCCCGCGCGGGCAACGGCGGCGACGTCGTGACGGTCATGCTCCCCGAGCAGGCCGGCGACGTGCGCACGCTCACCCGCCTGGCGAAGATCACGGTCCAGCCGCAGTCGGTGCGCGCCGGGTCGCGCGTCGTCGCCGAGCTCGTCGGCGAGGTCGCGGCGCACGTCGCGCCGACCGCCGCGCAGGTCCAGGCGCACGGTCTGCTGAAGAACGACAACCGCGACGACACGCGTGGGTCGCGCGGCCGCTCGGGTGCCCCCGCTGCGGGACGCGGTGCGGGGCGTGGCCGCAGCAGCTCGACCGGCGGCGGCTCGTCGCAGGGTCGGAGCTACGGCTCGGGCGGGACGCGCGGAGCCTCGACCGGCTCGCGGTCGTCCGCGCCCACCGGTGGGTCACGGCCGGTGCACTCCACGTCGACGTCGGGCTCGACCTCGACGCCCGGCTCGGGCCAGAGCCGGTCGAACGGTGCTGTCGCCCTCTCGATGGGCTCGAACGCGGGACGTCGCCGCGCTCGCTGAGCGTCGCAGCAGCACCCAGCAGTCCCAGCCACACCAGGCCGGTCCGGCGGAATGCTCCGCGGGACCGGCCTGTTGTGCCTGGAGCGCCCGCGCCGTCAGCGCTGCGCGGATGCGCCACCCCGTGAAGGAGAGCGCCATGAGCCCCACGAACGACGACGCCCGGGCCTACGAGGTCACCAAGGACGAGGCGCAGTGGCGCGTCGAGCTCGATCCCGCGGAGTTCCGGGTCCTGCGGCTCGCCGGCACGGAGCGGCCAGGCACGGGTGCGCTGCTCGACGAGCACCGCGAGGGCGTGTACCGGTGTCGCGCGTGCGGCAACGAGCTGTTCCGCTCCGAGACGAAGTTCGACGCGCACTGCGGGTGGCCGAGCTTCTACTCGCCGCTCGCGGGCGACCGCGTCGAGCTCATCGAGGACCGCACGCTCGGCATGGTCCGGACCGAGGTCCGCTGCGCCCGGTGCGGCTCGCACCTCGGGCACGTGTTCGACGACGCTCCGCAGACGCCCACCGGCGACAGGTTCTGCATGAACTCCGTGAGCCTGACCTTCGAGCCGTCCGGGTCCTGAGCGAGCGTCCCACCTGCGCAACGGCTCCCGGGCGCTGTCAGTCCGTGCCCGGGTTGTCCGGCGCGTCCCCGCCGACACGCCGCACCACGCCGATGACGACGGGCCACGCCGGCCGACAACGGTTCAGGGCGAGGGTGCAGGTGCCGATAATGGGGACGTGGAGGAGACCCTGATCGTGAGGCGATGGCGCCGTTTCGGCGCCGACCGCCTCTACGTGACGGCCGAGAGCGGCAAGCGGGTCGGTGTCGTCGACCTCCAGTCCGGCGAGGTCAGCGTCGACATGCCCGTGCTCGAGGAGGGCGTGCGTCGTGCCGCGCAGGCGTACCTGCGCTCCGACGTCGCCGAGCTCGTCATCCCGTTCGGCTCGACCGTCGACCTCGCCCTCATGGCAGCGCTCGACGACGAGGCCGCGTCCGCCGCCGACGTCCGCTCGGGCGAGCGGGGCGGCTCGGTGCGCAGCAGGCTCGAGCGGCTGACCGACGAGGGCTGGCACGTCGTCCACGCCGTCCCGCTCGGTCGGCAGGGCACGGTCGTCGAGCACCTGCTCATCGGGCCGGGCGGCATCTTCAGCATCACGTCGCACGCCCACCCCGGCGCGGTCATCCACATCCACGACCGGACCATCGACGTCGACGGCAGCCCCGTGCAGTACCTGCGGGACGCGCGGCTCGAGGCGACGCGGGTCCAGGGGGTCCTGCGCTCCGCGGTCGGGTCCGAGCTCGCGGTGCGCGCCGTGCTCGTCCTGCAGGGCATCCTCGAGATGCGTGCGGACGCTCCGCCCGAGGACGCTCTCGTCGTGGCCCGCCACGACATCCCCGGGGTCTTCCGCCGCTTCCCGCCCCGGCTCGAGCCCGCCCGGGCCGATGCCATCGCCGCGATCGCCCGCCAGCGCACGACCTGGGCGCGCTGACCCCGCGTCAGTCCACGCCCCGGCTCAACCCAGGTCCTGGGGCGCGCCGAGATCGAGGTTGAGTCGCGCGAGCTGCGTCGCGAGCAGCGCGGCGTCGTCGTCCGACCAGCTCCGCAACGCCCTGCGCAGGAATGCCCGGCCGGCCGCCCGCACCTCCTCCGACCGCCGGGTGCCCAGCTCGGTGAGCCGGATGAGCTGACCGCGGGAGTCGTCGGGGTCGGCACGGCGCTCGATCAGCCCCAGCTCGTCGAGCCGGGCCAGCTGGCGCGACATCGTGCCGCGCCCGACCCCGAAGAGGGCGGCGAGCTCGGAGGCCCGGACGTCCGGGGTCTTGGCGATGCGCGCGAGCAGCGGTGACGCCGAGGGCTCGAGGTCGGGGTGCACCTGCCGGGTCAGCTGGCGTGACATCGCATGCGAACGGCGCAGCAGCAGGCCCAGCTCGCTCTCGACGGCCCGGAACGGGTCGTGGGCCGGGTCGATGCCTGGCACGGTGCGCTCGTCGGTGTCCACGGTGCGGTCCCGGTTCTCAGGCGGCCGGAGCGACGTCGTCGTCGGCGAGGACCTGCGCCACCTCGAGGCGAAGCTCGACGCCCGAGCGGTGCCCCAGCGGGACCTCCTTGAGGAAGAGGACCGCGACGAGCGCGACGAGCGCGATCGGGACGGCGACGAGGAACAGGTCCGCGACCGCCTGGCCGTACGACGCCTCGACGACCGTCCGGATGGGACCGGGCAGCGTCGAGACGTCCGGGATCGCACCCGTGCCGCCGCTCAGGGCGGACACGTCGATGCCGAGCCTGGTGAGGCCCGCGATCATGAGCGTCGTGACGCGTGAGCCCAGCACGGCGCCCAGCGCCGAGACGCCCACGGCGCCGCCGAGGGTCCGGAAGAACGCGACGGTCGCGGTGCCGGAGCCGATGTCCTGGATCTCGAGGGTGTTCTGTGCGGCGAGGACGAGGTTCTGCATGAGGGCACCCACGCCGACCCCGAGCACGAACATGTAGAGGCCGACCAGCGCGAAGCTCGTGTCGTAGCGGATCGTGCCCATGAGCCCGAGGCCGATCGTGAGCAGGGTGGCTCCGCTGATCATGAGCGTGCGGTAGCGGCCGGTGCGGCTGACGATGCGGCCGCTGAGCGTCGAGGAGATGAGCTGCCCGAGGATCATCGGGATCATCAGCAGGCCCGAGATCGTGGGGGTCTTGCCGCGGGCGACCTGCATGTACTGGCTGAGGAAGACCGAGGTGCCGAACAGGGCGACCCCGACCGCGATGCTCGCGACGAGCGCGAGGACGACCGTCCGGTTGCTGAAGAGCCGCAGCGGGATGATCGGCTCGGCGGCGCGCGACTCGACCCACACGGCGAACGTGAGCAGCGCGAGCGCTCCGAGGACCATGACGGCCGTCTGCCACGAGGCCCAGTCGAACGTGGAGCCCGCGAACGTCACCCAGAGCAGCAGCGTCGTGACGCCGGCCGAGATGAGCAGCGCGCCGGCGTAGTCGATCGTCACGCTGCGTCGGCGCAGGACCGGCAGGTGCAGCGTGCGCTGCAGCACGAGGATCGCCACGACCGCGAACGGCACGCCGACGAAGAAGTTCCAGCGCCAGCCGGGACCGTCGGTCGTGACTCCGCCGAGCAGTGGGCCGCCGATCATCGCGACGCCCATGACGGCACCCATGAGGCCCATGTACTTGCCGCGCTCGCGCGGCGAGATGATGTCGGCGATCAGCACGGTGCCCAGCGCCGTGAGGCCGCCCGCGCCGATGCCCTGGAGCGCGCGCATCGAGATGAGCATCTCGACGTTGTGCGAGAGGCCGGCCGCCGCGGACGACAGGACCGTGATGACCAGCGCGAGCTGGATGAGGTTCTTGCGGTCGACGAGGTCCGCGAGCTTGCCCCAGATCGGCGTCGAGACGGTCGTGGTGAGGAGCGTCGCGACGACGACCCAGGTGAACGACGACTGCGACCCGTGCAGGTCGCTGACGATGCGGGGGAGCGAGCTGGACACGACGCTCGTCGCGAGGATCGACACGAAGAGGCCCATGAGGATCCCGGAGAGCGCCTCGAGGATCTCCCGGTGCGTCATGCGGGCGGGCTCTTGCGCGGTGCCACCCTCGGGGCGGTCGGTCTCGAGGGTGACGGTGGGTGCGGACACGGTGCTCTCGTTCTCTTCAGCGGGGTGGTCGAGCCCGGCTGCGGCGGCAGGCGCGCGTGGCGTGGCGTCGTCGCGGGAGAGTGCGGAGGTGGCGCCGACGAATGTGTGGTTGCTACAGACAACTTACCAGAACGGTTGCGTGAGGCAACTGTTTTCGAGGTCGACGGCCCGACCCGGGTGCGTGTCCTTCGTCACGCGGCGGCCCGGGCCGCGATCAGGCTGACCGGTTCGGCCCGGTTTCCCGCGGATCCGGGACGAATGTCCTGACGTCCTGCGAGCGCGGCGCGGGACGCTCGGAGGAGCAATCCCCGGTGGCCCCCGGCTCACGCGGGTGCCCGGGCCCTGCACACTGTGCCCCGGCGAGCGGGGCCGTCCTAGGAGTTGCGCCATGGCCCATCGGATGATCCTCAACCAGACCGCGTGGTTCGGTCGCGGCGCCGTGGCGAACATCCCTGGCGAGCTGATCGGCAAGGGCTACACCAAGGCGCTCGTCGTCACCGACCCCACCCTCGCGCGCAACGGCGTCGCCCGGCGCGTCACCGACCACCTCGACGCCGCGGGCTTCGCCTACGCGGTGTTCGACGACGTGTCCGCCAACCCGACCATCGAGAACGTCCAGGCCGGGGTGGCGGCGTTCCTCGCCGCGGGCGCCGACTGCCTGGTCGGCATCGGCGGCGGGTCACCGCAGGACGCGTGCAAGGCGATCGGCATCATCGCGGCCAACCCCGAGTTCGCCGACGTGCGCAGCCTCGAGGGCGAGGCCGCCACCAAGAACCCCAGCGTCCCGATGGTCGCGGTCGCCACGACCGCCGGCACCGGGTCCGAGGTCACCATCAACTACGTGCTGACCGACACCGCGCAGCAGCGCAAGTTCGTGTGCGTCGACCCCCACGACATCCCGGTCGTCGCGATCATCGACCCCGACCTCATGGACGGCATGCCGCGCAGCCTGCGGGTCGCCACCGGGATGGACGCGCTTACGCACGCGATCGAGGGCTACACCACGCTCGACGCGTGGGAGCTGACCGACGTCCTGCAGCTCAAGGCCATCGAGATCATCGCCGCCGCCCTCCCGGCCGCGGCGCGCGGCGACGCACTGGCCGTCGAGAAGATGGCCCTCGGCCAGTACATGGCGGGCATGGGCTTCTCGAACGTCGGCCTCGGCCTCGTGCACGCGATGGCGCACCCGCTCGGCGCGTTCTACGGGACGCCGCACGGCATCGCCAACGGTGTCCTCCTGCCGCACGTCATGGCCTTCAACGGCGGGTACACGGGCTCCAAGCTCCGCGACATCGCCAAGGCCATGGGTGTCCCGAACACAGCCGACCTGCCTCTCGTGCAGGCGCGCCAGGCGGCGGTCGACGCGGTCGCAGCGCTCGGACACGCGCTCGGTGTCCCGAGCCGGCTGCGCGACATCCAGGTCGTCGAGGCCGACCTCCCGGCACTGGCTGCAGCTGCCTACGCGGACATCTGCCGCGCGGGCAACCCGCGGCCCGTCTCGGAGTCCGACATCCTCACGCTGTTCCGCGCGATCTTCTGACCGACCTGCACGTCAGTCGGTGCCCGGGAACCCCAGCTGGCGCCACGCCTCGTACGTCGCGATCGACGCCGCGTTCGTCAGGTTGAGCGACCGGCGACCCGTGAGCATCGGGATGCGCACGCGGTCGGTGATGCGCGGGTGGGCGAGCACGTCGTCGGGCAGCCCGGTCGGCTCGGGGCCGAACAGCAGCGCGTCGTCGGCGCGGTAGGCGACGTCCGAGAACCGGGTCGCCGCCTGGGTCGTGAACGCGAACACGCGCACGCCCGGGAACGCTGCGAGGGCTGCCTCGAGCGTCGGGTGCACGACGACGTGCGCGAGGTCGTGGTAGTCGAGCCCCGCACGCCGCAGCTTGGGCTCGGACAGGTCGAAGCCGAGCGGCTCGACGAGGTGGAGGGTCGCTCCCGTCGCCGCGGCGAGCCGGATCGCACTGCCGGTGTTGCCGGGGATCCGCGGCTCGAAGAAGACGATGTGCAGCACCGGGCGATCCTCCCACCGATGAGCGACCGACCCGGCGTGGGGACCCGACGTAGGGTTTGGGCATGTCTGACGACCTGTACCGCGCGAGCGACGACCGCTACGCCGCGATGACCTACCGCCGCGCGGGTCGCAGCGGTCTCGACCTGCCGGCCCTGTCCCTCGGGCTCTGGCACAACTTCGGCGACACGACGCCGGCCGACACGCAGCGCGCGATCCTGCGGCGCGCGTTCGACCTCGGCGTCACGCACTTCGACCTCGCGAACAACTACGGCCCGCCGTACGGGTCCGCCGAGGAGAGCTTCGGCCGCCACCTCGCGAAGGACCTGCGCCCGTACCGCGACGAGCTCGTCATCTCCTCGAAGGCCGGCTACGACATGTGGCCCGGGCCGTACGGCGACGGCGGCTCGCGCAAGTACCTGCTGTCGTCCCTCGACCAGTCGCTCGCGCGGCTGGGGCTCGACTACGTCGACATCTTCTACTCCCACCGGCCCGACCCGTCGGTGCCGATCGAGGAGACGATGGGCGCGCTGCACACCGCCGTGACGAGCGGGCGTGCGCTGTACGCCGGCATCTCGAACTACTCGCCCGCCCAGACGCGCGAGGCCCGGCGCGTCCTGGCCGAGCTGGGCACACCCTTGCTGATCCACCAGCCGAGCTACTCGATGTTCAACCGGCACGTGGAGGGCCCCGGGTTCGGTGGGCCCGATGGCGAGAGCCTGCTCGACGTCGTCGGCGACCTGGGGATCGGCATGATCGTGTTCTCGCCGCTCGCGCAGGGGCTGCTGACCGACCGGTACCTGTCCGGGGAGGTCCCCGCGGGGTCGCGGGCCGCCGTCGGGCACTTCCTGCGGCCCGACAAGATCAGCGAGACGTACCTGGCGCGGGCGCGCGCCCTCAACGAGGTGGCGGCCGGCCGGGGCCAGAGTCTCGCGCAGCTCGCGCTGTCGTGGTTGCTGCGCGACCCGCGCGTGACGTCCGCGCTCATCGGCGCCTCGAGCGTCGCCCAGCTCGAGAACAACGTCGCCGCGCTCGCCGCACCGCCGCTGACCTCTGACGAGCTCGCAGCGATCGAGCCGTTCGCGGTCGACGGGACGGCCCGATGAGCGTTGGCCCGGTGAGCAGCGAGCCGATCGACGCGGTCGCCGACGTGGTCGTCGCGCCGGACGGCCGTGAGGTCGCGTTCATCCGGTGGGGCGGTGGGGCCGGGGCGCCCGTCCTGCTGCTGCACGGCGTGACGGACTCGGCGGAGTGCTGGGGCTCGGTCGTGCGCCACCTCGCCGGCGGCCGACCGGTCGTCGCGGTCGACGCGCGGGGCCACGGTCGCACGCCGCTCGGCGACGACCCGTTCACCATCGGCGCGCTCGCCTCCGACGCCGCCGAGGTCCTCCGCGCGGTCGCCGGTCGCCCCGCGGTCGTCGTGGGCCACTCGCTCGGCGGGGTCGTCGCCGAGGAGCTCGCGATCACGGAACCCGGGCTCGTCGCCGCTCTCGTGCTCGAGGACCCTGCGTGGGACACGGGCGCGCCGACGCCCGGCCCTGCGCCGGAGTTCCTGCAGGGCTGGCTCTCCATGTTCGCCGGGGTCCCGGCGGGCGAGCTCGAACGGTGGGCCCGTCGCGAGAACCCGACCTGGACCGACGACGAGGTCGTCCCCTGGGCCCGCTCCAAGACGCAGGTCGACCAGCGGCTCGGACGCATCGCGCACGACTGGCACGGTCGCGACTGGGTCGAGGCGCTCGCGCAGGTCGCATGCCCGGTGACGCTCGTGACGGGCGACCAGGCACGCGGGTCCATCGTGGGGACGGCACAGGTGCAGCGGGCGGCGGCGCTGCTCGGTGACCTGCTCGTGCATGTCCCGATCGCCGGTGTCGGGCACAGCGTGCGTCACGAGGGGCTCGCGACGTACCTCGCGGCTCTCGACGACGCGCTCGAGCGTGTCGACGCCACGGACGAAGGTCGCGCGCACCCCGACGCCGGGCGTCCATAGCGTGAGACAGGTGAGGGTCCGGCACTGGCGCCGGTCCCCAGGTGCGAGGAGTCGTCCATGCGAACCGTCGTCGTCACAGGATCCGCGTCAGGCATCGGCCACGCGACCAAAGAGCTCCTCGAGCAGCGCGGAGACCGGGTGATCGGTGTCGACCTCCACGACGCCGAGGTCACCGTCGACCTCACGACCCCCGAAGGTCGGACCGATCTCGTCGAGCGGGTCCGCGAGCTCAGCGGCGGCACGATCGATGCCGTCATCGCCAACGCCGGTCTCGCGCACGAGAGCCCCGCCACGATTGCCGTCAACTTCTTCGGCGCCGTCGCGACGCTCGAGGGCCTCCGGCCGCTCCTGCTCGGGTCTGCGGCGCCGCACGCCTCGCTCACGAGCTCGATGGCAAGCCTCATGCCGAACGACAGCGAGCTGGTCGAGCTCGCGCTCTCCGGGGATGAGGCCGGGGCGCTCCGACGCTGCGGCGAGCTCATCGAGGCCGGGCAGGGTGCGCTCATCTATGGGAGCTCCAAGAACGCGCTCAGCCGCTGGATGCGGCGCGTGGCAGCAACGCCCGAGTGGGCCGGGGCCGGGATCCCGCTCAACGGCGTCGGCCCGGGCATCGTCGTCACCCCGATGACGCAGGACATGATCGCGACCGAGGAGGCCCGCGCGGCGCTCTCCGAGCAGGTCCCGATGCCTCTGCACGGCTTCATGGGCCCCGAGGTGGTGGCCCGACTGCACGCCTGGCTCATCAGCGACGAGAACACGCACGTGTGCGGGCAGATCGTCTTCATCGACGGCGGCTCCGACGTCGTCATCCGGGGCGACTCGACCTGGTGAACCCAGGGCGCTCGCCGAGACGAGGAAGCTCGGCGAGCGCAACGCGCTGAGCCGTTGCCAGCTGGCGACCTCCCCTGATCGATCCCGATCGGGGGCGGCCGTCGGCGTTGTCGGGTCAGCCTGCGAGGGCTGCCAGGATGTCCGGGCCGTACTTGTCGCGCTTCGTCACGCCGACGCCGGTCACGGTGCCGAGCTCGTCGATCGTCGCCGGGATGCGCGTCGCGATCTCCCGCAGGGTCGCGTCATGGAAGACGACGTACGCCGGGACGCCCTGCTCCTTCGCGGTCGCGGCCCGCCACGCGCGCAGCCGTTCGAAGACTGCCGCGGCGCCCTCGTCGAGGCCCACGACGGCTGCCGGGGCGCCGCCACGCCGGGAGGTCCGGGCCGCACGCGGGGTGCGTGCTGCCTTCGGTGCCTCGTGGCGCAGCAGCACGGTGCGGTCACCGGAGAGGACCTCGGCGCTCGCCGAGGTCAGCCGCAGCGTGCCGTAGCCGTCCGAGTCGACGCCGAGGAGGCCCTGCGCGAGCAGCTGCCGCACGACGCCGCGCCACTCGCCGTCGGCCAGGTCGGTGCCGAGGCCGAACGTGCTGAGGGTCGCGTGACCGAGCTGCGTCACGCGCGGCGTCGCCTTGCCGAGCAGGATGTCGACCAGGTGACCGGCCCCGTACCGCTGCCCGCGCTCGCGCTCGAGCCGCAGGACCGTCGAGAGCAGCTTCTGCGCGGCGACCGTGCCGTCCCAGGACTCGGGCGGTGCGAGGCACGTGTCGCAGTTGCCGCATGCGGTGCTGGCCTGGCCGAAGTAGGCGAGGAGCTGCACACGGCGGCACGTGACCGTCTCGCACAGCGCGAGCATCGCGTCGAGGTGCGCGCCGAGCCTGCGGCGGTGCGCGGCGTCACCGTCGGACGTGTCGATCATGCGGCGCTGCTGCACGACGTCCTGCAGCCCGTACGCGAGCCAGGCGGTCGACGGCAGCCCGTCGCGACCCGCCCGGCCGGTCTCCTGGTAGTAGCCCTCGACCGACTTGGGCAGGTCGAGGTGCGCGACGAACCGCACATCGGGCTTGTCGATGCCCATGCCGAACGCGATCGTCGCGACCATGACGAGCCCGTCCTCCCGCAGGAACCTGGACTGGTTCGTGGCGCGCACGCGCGCGTCGAGGCCCGCGTGGTACGGCAGTGCGGGGATCTGGTGGTCGCACAGGTACTGCGCGGTCTGCTCGACCGACGCACGGGACAGGCAGTACACGATGCCCGCGTCGCCCGGGTGCTCGGTGGTCAGCAGGTCGAGCAGCTGCGCACGCGGGGTGGCCTTGGGTGCGATCCGGTACTGGATGTTGGGCCGGTCGAAGCTCGCCACGAAGTGCCGCGCGCCCGTCAGCTGGAGGCGCTCGGCGATCTCGGCGTGGGTCGCCTCGGTCGCAGTCGCTGTCAGGGCGATGCGAGGGACATCCGGCCACTGCTCGTGCAGCACCGAGAGCCGCAGGTAGTCGGGCCGGAAGTCGTGACCCCACTGCGACACGCAGTGCGCCTCGTCGATCGCGAACAGGGCGATCTCGCCGCGGCCGAGCAGGTCGAGGGTGTCAGGGACGCGGAGCCGCTCGGGGGCGAGGTACAGCAGGTCGAGCTCGCCGGCCAGGAATGCGGCCTCGACGCGGCGGCGCTCGGTGAAGTCCTGGGTGGAGTTGAGGAACCCGGCGCGCACCCCGAGGGCCGAGAGCGCGTCGACCTGGTCCTGCATGAGGGCGATGAGCGGTGAGACGACGACGCCCGTACCGGGTCGGACGAGGGCGGGGACCTGGTAGCACAGCGACTTGCCGCCGCCGGTCGGCATGAGCACGAGCGCGTCGCCGCCCGCCACCACGGTGTCGATGATCTCGGCCTGGTCGCCGCGGAACGCGTCGTAGCCGAAGACCCTGCGCAGGACGTCGATCGGCTCGGGTGCCGGGCCGTCGATCCGGGCCGGAGGCACCGGAGTCTGACGGGCCGGAGCCGGACGCGGTGCTCGCCAGCCGTCGTCGTCGGCCGGCACGCCGCCATCATCGGCGGGATCGGCCGGCGGCACGTCGTCGTAGGCGGGGTCGTACGGCGGTGCGTCGTCGTAGGTCGGGTCGTACGGCGGGACGTCCTCGTACGCAAGCGGCCCCGGATTCACGCCCCCACCCTACGAGCACCCCACCCACAGCTCCGCCCCCGTCCACAGGGGCCGGGGGCGGAGCTGGGTGAGCAGGCGGTTCAGCCGCCGGTGACCTCGTCGGTCCACGAGTGCTCGGGCACGTAACCGATGAGGTCACGAGCCGCGCCGATCGCGAGCAGCGTCTCGCGCCCGATCAGCTCGCGGGTCAGCGGGACGTCGGGGAACACCTCGGCCATCAGGTCGGCCGACGGGCGGTCCATGATCGTGTCGGCCGCGGCGATGATGAGGCTCTGCGAGCCCGACGTCGGGACCTCGAGCGCGCGTCGGAACGCCTGGGCGACGTCACGGGCGTCGACGTAGCCCCACAGGTTCCAGGCGCGCAGCCGGGCGTCGTCCCAGAACTCGGGCACCCGGCTGTAGTCCTCCGGCCGGAAGATGTTGGACAGCCGCAGCCCGACGAACGGGATCCCGGAGAGCACCGAGATGTGCCGCGCGGTCTCCTCGGCGACGACCTTGGACAGCGCGTACGTCGTCGTCGGCAGCGGGTAGTGCGCCTCGTCGACGGGGGCGTACCGCGGCGGCTCGGCGAACGGCAGGCCGAGGGTGGTCTCGCTCGACGCCCACACGACCTTGCGCAGGCCCAGCCGTGACGCGGCCAGGAACACGTTGGTGTTGATGGCGTTGTTGATGTTGATCGTCGCCGGCGGCGTCGCGCGCCCGGGCGCCGGGATGTTCGCGAGGTGCACGACGGAGTGCGCTCCCGCCAGGACCTCGATCGCCTGACCGTAGTCGGTGAGATCCGCGTGGATCAGGGGCGTGCCGAGGTCGCCCTCGTCGCCGGGCGTGCCGGTCACGTCGCTCGCGCGCACGTCGTACCCGTGTGCGAGCAGGTCGGCAACGACGGCGCGACCCGCCTTTCCGGAAGCGCCGGTCACAGCCACAGTTGTCATGTGGGGATCTTGCCATCTCAGGAGCGGCCGACCGCGCACTTTCCGGGCCCGATCCTGTCGAGTTCGTCCGTTTGTGCGGCCGGCTTGCCCGGACGCACCGCCGCGAGGCGGTCCCGAGGGTGCTCCGTGGCCCAGCGGCGGGTCCACGTCACGCCGCAGGGGACCACCTCGCGGTGGCGGCTGGCGGACGAACGGAAGAGAGCTAGCTCACGTCGGCGTCGACCCAGTCGAAGGTCCGCGTGACGGCCTTCTTCCACAGCCGGTACTGACGGTCGCGCTCGGTCGCGTCCATCGAGGGCTCCCAGCGCTTGTCCTCGGCCCAGTTGTCGATGACGTCCTGCTCGCCGTTCCAGAACCCGACGGCGATGCCCGCGGCGTACGCCGCTCCGAGGGCCGTCGTCTCGGCGACCTGCGGACGGATGACAGGCACGCCGAGGATGTCGGCCTGGAACTGCATGAGCGTCTCGTTGGCGACCATGCCGCCGTCGACCTTGAGCTCGGTGAGGTCCACACCCGAGTCGGCATTCATGGCGTCGAGCACCTCGCGGGTCTGGAAGGCCGTCGCCTCGAGCGCAGCCCGGGCGATGTGGGCCTTCGTGACGTACCGCGTGAGGCCGACGAGGGCGCCGCGCGCGTCCGACTTCCAGTACGGCGCGAACAGCCCCGAGAACGCGGGGACGAAGTAGGCGCCACCGTTGTCCTCGACCGTCGCGGCGAGCTCCTCGATCTCGGCCGCCGACGAGATGAACCCGAGGTTGTCCCGGAGCCACTGCACGAGCGAGCCCGTCACCGCGATCGACCCCTCGAGCGCGTACACGGGTGCCTGGTCGCCGATCTTGTAGCAGACCGTCGTCAGGAGCCCGTTCTTCGAGGGGACCGGGGACGTGCCGGTGTTGAGCAGCATGAAGTTGCCCGTGCCGTACGTGTTCTTCGCCGTGCCGACCTCGAAGCACGCCTGCCCGAACGTCGCCGCCTGCTGGTCGCCAAGGATGCCCGCGAGCGGGACGCCCGGCAGCATGCCGCCCTCACGGCCCTCGCCGTAGACCTCGGACGACGAGCGGATCTCGGGGAGCATCGACAGCGGGATCGTCATGTCCCTGGCGATGTCCTCGTTCCACGTGAGGGAGTCGAGGTTCATGAGCATGGTGCGCGACGCGTTCGTCACGTCGGTGATGTGCACGCCGCCGTCCAGGCCGCCCGTCATGTTCCACAGCACCCACGAGTCGGTGTTGCCGAACGCGAGGTCGCCGCGCTCGGCCTTCTCGCGGGCACCGTCGACGTTGTCGAGGATCCACTTGATCTTGGGACCGGAGAAGTAGGTCGCGAGCGGCAGCCCGACCTTGTCCTTGTACCGTTCGGCGCCTCCACCCAGGGCCCCGAGCTCTTCGGCGATCTTGTCGGTGCGGGTGTCCTGCCACACGATCGCGTTGTACACGGGCTCGCCGGTCGTGCGGTCCCACACGACGGTGGTCTCCCGCTGGTTCGTGATGCCGACCGCTGCGATGTCGCGATACGTGAGGTTGGCGCGGGTCAGGGCCAGACCGACGACCTCGCGGGTGTTGGTCCAGATCTCCGCGGGGTTGTGCTCGACCCAGCCGGCTCTCGGGAAGATCTGCTCGTGCTCCTTCTGGCCGGAGGCGACGATCTGGCCGCCGTGGTCGAAGACGATCGCGCGGGTGCTGGTCGTGCCCTGGTCGATCGCGAGGACGTACTGAGCCATGGGAGGTCCTTCTTTCAGCGAAGTGGGGAGTTCAGGGGTGAGGGGACGCTCAGACGTACCAGGCGCCGATCAGGCCGCCGAGCAGGCCGCCGACGAGGGGGCCGAAGACCGGCACCCACGAGTACGACCAGTCGCTCGAACCCTTGCCCTTGATGGGGAGCAGGGCGTGCACGATGCGCGGGCCGAGGTCACGGGCGGGGTTGATGGCGTACCCCGTCGGGCCACCGAGGCTCGCGCCGATGCCGACGACGATGAGGGACACGGCGAGCGGGCCGAGGCCCGACGGCGACTTGCCGGCCGCGACGACCCAGAACACCAGCACGAACGTGCCGAGGACCTCGGTGACGAAGTTCCAGCCGTAGGACCGGATCGCGGGGCCTGTGGAGAACACCGCGAGCTTCGTCGCGGGGTCGGCGTCCTCGTCGAAGTGCTTCTTGTACGCCAGGAAGGCGAGGGCCGCGCCGAGCATCGCGCCGATGAGCTCGGCGGCGAAGTACAGGAACATGTTGGCGACCGTCGGGTCGACCTGGGCCAGGACGGTGCCGTCGGCGCCCTTCGTCTGGGCGAACGGCAGATCGGCGACGAACAGGCCGAGCGTGACTGCGGGGTTCAGGTGGGCGCCCGACTTGAAGGCGGCGTACACGCCGGCGAAGACGGCGAGCCCCCACCCGAAGTTGATGAGCAGCCAGCCGCCGTTGAAGCCCTTGTTCCGGGGCAGGATCGCGTTGGCGACCACCCCGCAGCCGAGCAGGATCAGGGTTGCTGTCCCGATGATCTCGGATGTCATGAATGTGCCGGTGGAGATGGTGTCCACGGTCGACCTCTTCCTTGAGGGGGGTCCCGCCGCCCGGGGACCGGGGACGACGGGGCTCGTGCTGACTGTGAGAAACACTGACAAACGATGACGAACTGCCTGCCCCTGGGTACACCTGCCCGGGCCGTCGGGGCCGCCCGGCCGGACTGTCGTGGGTCTGGCGTCGTCAGTGCCCGGGCGGCGACGACTGGTCCAGAAGAGGGGCGAGGTCGGCGGCGCGCAGCCGGACGGTCTCCGCGCTCGCGTCGTCGGGCTCGAGCGCCGCGGCGTCCTCGGCCTCGGCCCGCTCCCGGTACGCGTCGATCTCGGTCTGGCGGCGCGCGGCGTCCCAGCCGAGGATCGGCGCGACGAGGTCGGCCATCTCGTCGAGCGCGCCGACGCCCTTGTCGGCCTGCTCGTAGTTGAGACGCGTGCGGTGCATGAGGATGTCGTCGAGGTGCAGGATCCCCTCGTGGCTCGCGGCGTAGACCACCTCGGCGCCGATGTAGGCGGGCGCGTGCTCGAGCGGCTTGCCGAGCGACGGGTTCGCGTCGACGAGCTCGAGCAGCTCGCCGAGCAGGCTGCCGTACCGGTGCAGCAGGTGGTCGAGGCGCGCCCGGTCCCAGCCGTACCGCTGCCCGATCGAACGGCTCTGCCGCTGGAGCACCTGGAGGCCTTCGGCGCCGACGAGCGGGATGTGGTCCGTGATGGACGGCAGGATCGTCGCGCGGGAGCCGAGCGCGAAGTCGACGGCAGCCTCGGCCATCGCGCGGTACGACGTGAGCTTGCCGCCCGCGATGACGGTGAGGCCCGGCGCGGGGCTCGCGACGGTGTGGTCGCGCGAGACCTTGGACGACGACGTGCCCGCCTTGGTGCCCGGCTGGAGCAGCGGTCGCAGGCCGGCCCACGAGCCGATGATGTCCTCGCGCGTCAGTGGCCGGGACAGCACGGCGTTGGCGTGCTCGAGGATGTACTCGATGTCGGCCGACGTCGCGACCGGGTGCTGCAGCTCGAGCGTCCACGGCGTGTCCGTCGTGCCGATGACCCAGTAGCGCGACCACGGGATCATGAACAGGACCGACTTCTCGGTCTGCAGGATCAGCCCGGCGGTGCCCTCGATCCGTGCGCGCGGGACGACGATGTGCACACCCTTGCTCGCGAGCACCCGCAGCCCGCCCTCCGAGCCCGCGAGCGACTCGGTCCGCTCGGTCCATACCCCGGTCGCGTTGATGACCTGGCGGGCGCGCACGTCGAAGTGCGTGCCGGTCTCGAGGTCGACGAGCTCGGCGCCCGTGACGGCGCCGCCCGACGTGGTCTGCAGCGCGACCACCTGCGTGCGGGACGCGGCGTACGCGCCGTACGAGACCGCCGTGCGGATCAGGGTCGACACGAGCCGGGCGTCGTCGACGCTCGCGTCCCAGTACTCGATCGCGCCGATCGCGGCGTCGTGCCGCAGGTCGGGGAAGCGGCGCTCCATGCCCTTGCGCGTGTGGTGACGGTGCAGCGGCAGCACACGCTTGTGACCCGTGAAGCTCGCGAGGAAGTCGTAGAGCGCGATGCCAGCGCCGATGTACGCCCGCTCGTACACCCGGTGCTCGAGCGGGAACAGGAAGCTGACGGGCTTGACGAGGTGGGGCGCGATGCGCGAGAGCAGCAGGTCCCGCTCCGTGAGCCCCTCGCGGACGAGGTGGAAGTCGAGCATCTGCAGGTAGCGCAGGCCGCCGTGCACGAGCTTGGTCGATCGGCTCGACGTGCCGCCCGCCCAGTCCTGCGCCTCCACGACGGCGGTGGACAGGCCGCGGGTCACAGCATCGAGTGCGACGCCCGCGCCCGTGACACCACCGCCGATCACGAGGACGTCGAGCTCGCGGCCGGCCTCGGTGCTCGCGCGCATGGCGGCGAACGCGTCCTCGCGCAGCCCAGGGGTCAGCGGTGCGGTCCTCATATGTGCCGAGCTCCTGCCGTCATTTCCTTGGTCCGGGCAGTGACTAAACCCGGGTGTGATGGCTATGGTCGGGGGGTGGCGAACGAACGCGCAACCCCTGTGCACGAACGTGCAACGGTGGGCCCGACGGAAGACCGCGAGCAGGACGTCCTCCGCGCGGCGTCGATGTACTACCTCCAGGACCTCAAGATGGAGGTCATCGCACGGCACCTCGGGACGTCGCGGTCGACCGTGTCCCGGCTCATCAAACGTGCACGCGACACCGGCCTCGTCGAGATCACGCTGCGGCCCGCGAGCACGCGTGCACCGGGGCTCGGCCGATCCATCAAGGCCGCGTTCGGTATCGACGCGTACGTCGTCCCGGTGCCCGACTCGTCGGGCGACAACGAACGCCTCGACCAGGTCGCGCGCGCCACCGCGAGGTTGCTGGGCTCCTGGTTCGAGTCCGACATGGTGCTGGGCGTCGCCTGGGGCACGACCCTCGCCGCGGTCTCCCGCCACCTCACGCCGAAACCGACCCGGGGCAGCATCGTCGTCCAGCTCAACGGCGCCGCGAACCTCCACAACGGCGGGCTCGAGTACGCGAGCGACCTCATCTCGAGCTTCGGGACGGCGTTCAGCGCGACCGTGCACCACTTCTCGGTGCCCGCGTTCTTCGACTACACCGACACCAAGCAGGCCATGTGGCGCGAACGCTCCGTGCACCGCGTCCTCGAGGTGCAGGCCCGCGCCGACCTGGCCGTCTTCTCGGTCGGGGCCGTGGCCGGGACCCTCCCCAGCCATGTGTACTCGGCGGGCTACCTCGACGCCCAGGACCTCGCGGTGCTCCACGCCGAGGGCGTGGTCGGCGACGTCTGCACCGTGTTCCTCCGGGCCGACGGATCATGGGAGGACGTTCCGCTCAACGCGCGCGCGACCGGGCCGTCACCCGCCGACCTGCAGCGGATCCCGCGCCGCGTGTGCGTCGCCGCCGGCGACGGGAAGATCGTCCCGCTGCTCGCCGCGCTGCGCGCCGGGACCGTCACGGACCTCGTCGTCGACGAGCTGACCGCGACAGGGCTCCTCGCGCTCGCGCGCATGCAGCGAGCGCGCAACGGCGTGCGCGAGGCCGCTCGGTAGGTTGGGGGCGTGAGCACCACACCCCTGCGCGTCCGGCCGGCTCTCCCCGCGGACGTCCGCGTCATCCGCGAGCTCGTGCAGCCGTACGCCGAGGAGCGGATCCTGCTCGCGAAGGAGTGGGTCGGGTACTACGAGGCGGTCCAGGAGTTCCTCGTGGCCGACATGGGTACCGACGACGCGCCCGACGTCATCGGCTGCGGCGCGCTGCACGTCATGTGGCAGGACCTCGCCGAGATCCGCACGCTCGCGGTCGACCGGACGCAGCGCCGGCACGGCGTCGGCCACGCGCTGCTCGAGGCCCTGGTCGCCCGCGCGCGCGAGCTCGGCCTGCACCGGGTGTTCTGCCTGACCTTCGAGGTCGACTTCTTCGCGGCGCACGGGTTCGAGCCCATCGACGGGACCCCGGTGACCCTCGAGGTCTACGCCGAGCTGCTGCGCTCGCACGACGACGGTGTCGCCGAGTTCCTTGACCTGGCCCGCGTGAAGCCCAACACGCTGGGCAACACCCGGATGCTGCTCGAGCTGGACTGAGCGGGACGCCTCGGCGGACGCCCGCCCGTCAGCAGGACCCGCTCAGAGCTCAGCGAAGTTCGCATCGAGGTCGAGAGCCCCCGTGACCTCGACGACGATCGCCGTCATGGCGGAGCCCGCCCGCGTCTGGTGCACCTCGCCGGGCTCCCAGACGACGAGCGTCCCCGGGCCGATCGCCCGTGTCAGGCCGTCCGCCTCGACCTCGCCGGTGCCTGCGACCACGGCGAACATCTGCCGCAGGGTCGCGGGATGGCGGCCGAGGATGCCACCGGCGTCGAGGTGGGCGATCGTGACGCGGCACTCGCTGCCGTCCACCACGCGCGGCAGGAAGTCCATGCTGACGGCGGTCGAGCCGAATGCTGTGAGCGCATCCCGGGGCAGCTGGAACAGTCGCATGCCGCCATGGTCGCGCATCGGCGCGCGGGCCGGGCTGGCTCGGGTCAGGCGGGCAGGCGGTAGGCCACCGGGTCGTCCGGGCCGGGGCCCGGGATCCGGGCGACCAGACCGTCCGTGACCAGGCCGTCGACGCAGCGCTCGAGCTGGCGGACGTCGGGCCAGACGGCGTCGACCGCCGAGTCCGGGACCGGACCGAGCGCCTCACGGAGCAGGGCCATGACGCGACCGCGTACCTGGCGGTCGGTGCCGGCCCAGGGCTGGGTGCGGCGTCGGGCGGCGTGGGCATCGGGGGGATGGCCCGCCGAGCGCCACGCGCAGAGGTCCGCGACAGGGCACGCGTCACAGTGCGGCGCGCGAGCCGTGCAGACCAGCGCGCCGAGCTCCATCGACGCGGCGGCCCAGCGGGCTGAGAGGGCGTCGTCGTCGGGCACGAACGTCTCCGCGAGGCGCACCTCGGCGACGGTCTGGCTCGGCGCGGGCATGGCGGCACCGGCCGCGACCCGGGCCAGCACGCGGCGCACGTTCGTGTCGAGCACGACGGACCGGTGCCCGTGCGCGAACGCCAGGACGGCCGCGGCCGTGTAGGCGCCGACCCCCGGGAGGGCCAGCAGCTCGGCCTCGGTCCCGGGGACGACGCCGTGGTGCCGCTCGACGAGCGCCCGCGCGCAGTCCTGCAGGCGCAGGGCGCGGCGCGGGTAGCCGAGCCGGTCCCAGGCGCGCAGGACGTCGTCCGTCCCGGCGCGCGCGAGGTCGTCCGGCTCGGGCCACCGGTCCATCCACGCACGCCACGCCGGCTCGACCCGGATCACCGGGGTCTGCTGCAGCATGACCTCGCTGACGAGCACGCCCCACGCGGTGCGGTCGGGCGCCCGCCAGGGCAGGTCGCGCGCGTGGACGTCGAACCACGCCAGCACGGCGTCGCGGACGAGGGGGGCGCGGCTCACGCTGGCATCTTCTCCCGCCCGGCCCGCCCGTGGGTACCGGCGGACGGCACACCGGGTGTGTAGGTTGCGAGGGCGGGGATGCAGCGGATCGGAGGAAGACGTTGGGGGTACTTCGACCGGCGGGCTCGCTGCCCGCGCGCGTGTACTGGGTGCGGCGCCTCGTGGTCCTGGCGGCGGTCGTCGCCGTGGTCCTGATCGCGGTGTGGGTCGTGCCGTTCGTCGCCGGGAAGGTCGGCGACCTGTTCTCCGGCGCGAAGGGCGCAGCGCCCGGTCCGACGACGACGACGTCCGCGGCCGCCGTCGGCCCCCAGCCGTGCGCGGCCGACAAGCTGGGGCTGACCCTCGCGGCCGACGGCGCGTCGTACCTCGCCGGCGCGCTGCCGACCCTCACCGTCACGCTCGTCAACAACGGCCCCGCCGGCTGCGTCGTCGACGCGGGCGAGGCGCAGCGCGAGATCGTCATCATGTCCGGGTCCGACCGCATCTGGTCGAGCCGCGACTGCGCGTCCGGCGACGCGCTGACCCGGGAGCTGCTGCTCGCGCCCGGCGCCCCCGACACGACCACCGTGCAGTGGCAGCGCACGCGGTCCGCCGCCGGCTGCCCGGGTGGCCAGCCGGCGGCTCTCAAGGGGACGTACTCGGCGACCCTGACGCTCGCCGGCGTGAGCTCGCAGCCTGCGGTGTTCGTGCTCGGGTGACCCCGGAACGCGCGGGTCGCGATGCAGGCGGGACTAAGGACCCAGGTCGCTGCTGACACCAGATCTAGTGTTACACGGTTGTCATTCACACCACATGTTGTGTGAGCGGGCCGTGAGGATCGGGAGTTGCTGTGACTGTTGTCGAGCTTGACCAGGTGGGGTCCGACGCCGGGACGGCATCCGGGCCGCGCCGGATGACGGTTCTCAAGCGCGACGGGCGGACGCTGGAGTTCGACCACTCCCGGATCAGGGCCGCGCTGGCCAAGGCCTTCGTCGAGGTGCACGGCAAGCTGACGCCGCTGACGGACCGCGCGCTGAACGACCTCGTCGCGCGCATCGACGCCGAGCTCGCCGAGCGGTTCACGGACGCGGTCAAGATCTACGAGATCCAGAACGTCGTCGAGCACATCCTGCTCGAGAGCCGCGAGTACGACGTCGCCGAGGCGTACATCAGCTACCGCGTCCAGCGGGACTTCGCCCGGAGCAAGACCACGGACATCAACCACTCGATCATCCAGCTGATCGACAAGGAGTCCTCGGTCGTCCACGAGAACGCGAACAAGGACAGCGAGGTCTTCAACACCCAGCGGGACCTGACGGCCGGCGCGGTCGGCAAGGCGATCGGCCTGCGGATGCTCCCGCCGCACGTGGCGAACGCGCACCAGAAGGGCGACCTTCACTACCACGACCTCGACTACCACCCCTATGCGCCGATGACGAACTGCTGCCTCATCGACTTCGGCACGATGCTGGCCGAGGGCTTCCGGATCGGCAACGCCCAGGTCGACCCGCCCCGGTCGATCGGGACGGCGACGGCGCAGATCTCGCAGATCATCGCGAACGTGTCCTCGAGCCAGTACGGCGGCTGCTCGGCCAACCGGATCGACGAGCTGCTCGCGCCCTACGCCGCGAAGAACCTCGCCAAGCACCTGGCGGACGCCCAGCGGTGGATCTCCGACGAGTCCAGCTGGCAGCCCTATGCGGAGGAGAAGACCCGCAAGGACATCTACGACGCGATGCAGAGCCTCGAGTACGAGATCAACACGCTGTTCACCTCGAACGGGCAGACGCCGTTCACCACGCTCGGCTTCGGGCTGGGGTCGGGCTGGCTCGAGCGCGAGATCCAGCGGGCCATCCTCGAGATCCGGATCGGGGGCCTCGGCGGCGAGCGGCGCACCGCGATCTTCCCGAAGCTCATCTTCACCGTCCGCCGCGGCCTCAACCTCGAGCCGGGCGACCCGAACTACGACCTCAAGCAGCTCGCCGTCGAGTGCGCCACCAAGCGCATGTACCCCGACGTCCTCAACTACGACAAGATCGTCGAGCTCACGGGGAGCTTCAAGGTGCCGATGGGGTGCCGCTCGTTCCTCCAGGGCTGGCAGGACGAGAACGGCGACGACGTCGCAGAGGGGCGCATGAACCTGGGCGTCGTCACGCTCAACCTTCCTCGCATCGCGCTCGAGGCCCGCGGCAGCCTCGAGTCGTTCTGGTCGCTGCTCACCGAGCGGCTCGCGACGGTGCACGACGCGCTCGTGTACCGGATCGAGCGGTGCAAGCAGGCGACCCCGGGCAACGCGCCGATCCTCTACGTGCACGGCGCCTTCGGCAAGCAGCTCGGCCCGGACGACGACGTCGACAGCCTGTTCCGGGGCGGGCGCGCCACGGTGTCGCTCGGCTACATCGGGCTCTACGAGGTCGCCGCCGCGTTCTACGGCGGCTCCTGGGAGGGCGACCCCGAGGCCAAGGCATTCACCCTGGAGATCCTCGAGGCGCTGCACTCCCACGCCGCGTCGTGGACCGCCGAGCACGGCTACCAGTTCAGCGTCTACTCGACGCCGAGCGAGAGCCTGACCGACCGCTTCTGCCGGCTCGACAAGGCGAAGTTCGGCTCGGTGGCCGACATCACCGACAAGGACTACTACACCAACAGCTTCCACTACGACGTGCGCAAGAGCCCGACGCCGTTCGAGAAGCTGGACTTCGAGAAGGACTACCCGGCGTTCACGTCGGGCGGGTTCATCCACTACTGCGAGTACCCCGTGCTGCAGCAGAACCCGAAGGCGCTCGAGGCGGTGTGGGACTACTCCTACGACCGGGTCGGCTACCTGGGCACCAACACGCCGATCGACCACTGCTACGCGTGCGGCTTCACCGGGGACTTCGAGCCGACCGCGCGCGGGTTCGCCTGCCCCGGCTGCGGCAACTCGGACCCGCGCACGTGCGACGTCGTGAAGCGCACGTGCGGCTACCTCGGGAACCCGCAGGCCCGGCCGATGGTTCACGGGCGGCACTCCGAGATCGCCTCGCGGGCCAAGCACATGGAGGGCAGCACCGAGCTCGCCAGCGCGCCCTCGCCCGCGGTGGACTGAGGACCCGGGATGCGCAGCCCGAGCCCGGGGGAGTGGCGGTCCGAGAAGGTCAGTCAGGGGTTCGTCGCCGACTACAAGCCGTTCATGTTCGTCGACGGCGAGGGCGTGCGGTGCAGCCTGTACGTCAGCGGGTGCCTGTTCGCGTGCGAGGGCTGCTTCAACGAACGGGCCTGGAGCTTCCGCTACGGGCAGCCGTACACCGACGCGCTCGAGGAGAAGATCCTGGCCGACCTGGCGCACGAGTCCGTCCAGGGACTCACGCTGCTGGGCGGCGAGCCGTTCCTCAACACCGGCGTGTGCCTGCGCCTGGTGCGCCGGGTCCGGCAGATGTTCGGCAGCAGCAAGGACATCTGGTGCTGGACCGGCTACACGTTCGAGCAGCTGACGGCCGAGACCCCCGACAAGGTCGCCCTGCTGGAGCACCTGGACGTGCTGGTCGACGGGCCGTTCGAGCTCGCTGAGCGCGACCTGAGCCTGCAGTTCCGCGGCAGCCGCAACCAGCGGGTGCTCGACGTCCCCGCGTCGGTGGCGGCGGGCGCGGCGGTGGCATGGGAGCGCCGGACGGATGCGACGGAGAGCTACGAGCAGCTCGAACGCCGGGCGCTCATCTAGCGGCGATGCCGGCCCGTGCAGGTCGCGTGCGTGCTTGCGTCAGACGTAGCGCTCGAGGATGCTCGACTCGGCGAGCCGTGACAGGCCCTCGCGCACCGCGCGGGCCCGCTGCTCGCCGACACCGTCGACGGCCATGAGTTCGTCGATGCCGGCCGCGAGGAGCTTCTGCAGCCCGCCGAAGTGCCCGACGAGCCGGTCCACGATCGCGGCCGGGAGGCGCGGGACCTTGGACAGCAGCCGGTAGCCGCGGGGACCCGCCGCGGCGTCGAGCGTGTCGCCGCCGCCGGGGAGGCCGAGGACGCGGGCGATGTGGGCGAGGTCGAGGAGCTCGGTCGAGTCGAGCTCGGCGAGCGCGTCCTGCACGGCGTGCTCACCGCGGTCCGGGCGGGCCGAGTCGAGGTAGTCGCGGATGACGAGCTCGCGGTCCGTGGCGATGCCGCCGGTCAGCTCGTCGAGCTGGAGCGAGAGCAGGCGGCCGTCGCTGCCGAGCTCGATGACGTAGCCCGCGATCTCCTCGGCGATGCGGCGCACCATCTCGAGGCGCTGGACGACGGCCGACACGTCCCGGACGGTCACGAGGTCCTCGATCTCGAGGGCCGACAGCGTGCCGCTGACCTCGTCGAGGCGGGACTTGTACCGCTCGAGCGTCGCGAGGGCCTGGTTGGCGCGCGACAGGATCGTGTCGGGCTCCTCGACGACCTGACGCAGCCCGCCGACGTAGAGCGCGACGATCCGCATCGACGCCGAGACGGACACGACCGGGTAGCCGGTCTGCTTGGCGACGCGCTCGGCGGTGCGGTGGCGCGTGCCGGACTCGGAGGTCTCGATGGTCGGGTCGGGGAGCAGCTGGACGCCGGCCCGCAGGATCCGGGAGATCTCACGGTCGACGATGATCGCGCCGTCCATCTTCGCGAGCTCGCGCAGACGGGTCGCCGAGAACTCGACGTCGAGGACGAACCCGCCCGAGCTCATGGCCTCGACCGTGTCGTCGTGGCCCAGGACGATCAGCGCACCGGTGCGACCGCGCAGGATCCGCTCGAGGCCGTCGCGCAGCGCCTGCCCGGGCGCGACAGCGGCGAGCGTCGACCGCAGGAGCTCGTCCGGCGTGGGGGTGGAGGACACGACGCAATCCTACGGTCAGGGGCTGACGCCCGACTGGATGTGGTCCGGCGGTTCGCCGCCACGGGGGCCACGGAACGGGTCCGATCGAGCCTCGGACCTGCGGAACCAGGATCTATCGGACCGCGCGAGGTCGGGGCGCCCTGCGCCGGGCTCTCAACGGTGACCGGCCACGCCCGTGGCCAGGACGGCCTCCGCGAGATCACGGACCTCGATCAGCTCGATGCCCGCGGGAGCGCTGCCCGCCTCGACCGATCCGGCCGGGACGACCGCGCGCACGAACCCGAGTCGCGCGGCCTCGGCGAGGCGCCGGGCGACCCCGGTCACGGGCCGGATCTCACCGGCCAGCCCGACCTCGCCGAGCGCGACGAGCCCACGGGGGAGCGCAACGTTCTCGCGCGAGCTGGCCGTCGCGAGCGCGAGGGCCAGGTCGGCCGACGGCTCGACGACGCGCGCGCCGCCGACGGTCGAGACGTACACGTCCTGGTCGGCGAGGCGCGCGCCCACCCGGCGCTGCAGCACCGCGAGGACCATCGCGAGCCGGCTCGCGTCGACCCCGCTCGTCGTGCGACGAGGGTTGGCGAGCATGCTCGGGGCGACGAGCGCCTGGACCTCGGTCGCGAGCGGGCGGCGACCCTCGAGCGTCACGGTCACGCACGTGCCCGGGACGTGGTTGAGCTCGTGCGAGACGAACAGGCCGCTCGGGTCGGCGAGTCCGACGATCCCGGACTCGGACAGGTCGAAGCAGCCGACCTCGTCGGTCGGGCCGTACCGGTTCTTGGTGGCGCGCAGCAGGCGCAGTCGCGAGTGGCGGTCGCCCTCGAACTGGCACACCACGTCGACGAGGTGCTCGAGCGTGCGCGGCCCGGCGACCGAGCCGTCCTTGGTCACGTGACCGACGAGCACCACCGGGAGGTCCCGCTCCTTGGCCGCCGCGATGAGGGCGGCGGCGACCTCGCGCACCTGGCTGACACCACCCGCGGTGCCGTCCACCGCGGACGACGCGATGGTCTGGACGGAGTCGAGGACGAGCAGCACCGGGTCGACCTGCTCGATGTGGCCGAGGACCGTGCCGAGGTCGGTCTCGGCGGCGAGCAGCAGGTTCGGGTCGAGCGCACCGATCCGTTCGGCGCGCAGCCGGACCTGGCCTGCGGACTCCTCACCCGTCACGTACAGGACGCGGCCGCTGCTGCGAGCGCCGTCGGGCCGCCCCCCTGCCCCCTGCGCGACACGGCTCGCGACGTCGAGGAGCAGCGTCGACTTGCCCACTCCGGGCTCACCCGCGAGCAGCACGACCGCGCCGGGGACGAGGCCGCCGCCCAGCACCCGGTCGAGCTCGTCCACACCCGTCGGGCGCGCGCGGCTCGCCTCGACGTCGATCTCGGCGATCGGGCGGGCGGGGTTGCGCGTCGGAGCCGTCACGGACGTGCGTGGCGCGGTGCCGCCCGGCCCGCCGTCCTCCACCACGGAGCCCCAGGCCTGGCACTCGCCACAGCGACCGACCCACTTCGAGGCGGTCCAGCCGCACTCGGTGCACCGGTAGCCGGGGCGTGCGGGGCGGCCGGCGCCGGTCGGGGCCCGGCGGGTCGCGGTGGGGATCGTCACGGGGCGAACGGTAGCCCGGGGGGCCGACACGACGGCGGAGCAGGGACCGCCGTGTGCGATCGGCGCCCTGCTCGGCAGGCCCGGGCCAGTAGGCTGCCACGAGAGTCGTCGCCGCACCGCGTGCCCGGCGGACCATCGAGCAGGCAGGGGAGCTGTGCATGAGCACCACCGGACCGGACGAACCGCAGGGTTGGAGCGTCCCCCCGCGGGCCGCATCGGCGGCCGGCCAGCCGGAGAGCGGCGCGCACGCCCTGCCGGCCTTTGAGCCCGCAGCCCCCGACGTGACCGAGCCCGCGACGCCCGACGACGCGCGTCGGCGGAAGCTGCTGCTCATCGGCGGCATCGCCGCAGCGGTCGTCATCGTCGGCGGGATCATCGCGATCGTCGCCTCGCAGGGCGGGGACGACGCCGCGGTGCTGCCGGCGCCGACCGCGTCGACGGTCCTGCTGCCGCTGCCGACGGCGACGGTCGCCCCGGTCCCGCGCGCTGCCACCACCGCGTTCGCCTCGGCGCTGCCGACGACCGTGCTGCAGTACGCGCTGGCCACGTCCGCGTCGGAGCCCACCTGGGTCGCCGCGGGAGCCATCGAGGCGTACTCCGAGTCGTACTCCGACGGCGGAACGGCCCAGGTCGTCGTGACGGCCGGTCAGTGGGAGACGCCGGAGGCGGCGGCTGCGTACGCGCAGCAGATCGTCGCGGCGATCCCCGCGACGGCCACGCCGCCCACCGCCAACCCCTCGTCGACCGCGTCCGCGGCTGCCGCTCCCGCCGGGTTCCCGGCGACCGGTGACGTCACGGCCGCAGGGCAGAAGGTCGGCACCTACACGCTCGTCGATGCGGGCGACGGCACCGGCATCGCGGTGTGGACGAACGGCTCGTCGGTGTTCCGCGCGACCGCGCCGATCGCCGACCTCCGCAACGTGTACGCGGCCTACCCGCTCTGACCGGCACGCCGCGGCACCAGCGCCGACCGTCGCCTGGCCCGTCCCGCACCGGACGGACCAGGCGATCGTCGTCGCACCTGACGACGGCGCCGTCAGGTCCTGACTGCGGTCAGCTCGCCCGCTGGGTCAGGTCGTAGACCGTCGCCCCGTCGACCGTCTGCGGGCTGAACGTGCTCGTGACCCAGGTCGAGATCTCGCTCGCCGCGGACGAGCCGCCCGACGACCGGCCGAACCCGCTCCCGCTGATGAAGTAGTGGATCTTCCCGGCCGCGACGTCGGCCTGGAACTCGGCCAGCGTCGGGGAGGGGTCTGAGCCGTTGAACCCGCCGAGCGGCATGACGGACCGCTCGGTCGCGAGCTGGTACCCGGCGGCGTTGTTCGCGCCGACCGTCGCGGCGACCCACGTGTACGAGTCGGCGTCCCGGAGCAGCAGCGCGGTCAGCGCCGCACTCGCCTCGGAGCCGTTGAGCAGGCCGCCCATCGCGCCGCCGCCGAAGCCCAGCCCGCCGGCCTGCGTCCCCGTCCCTGGCCCGGGCAGTCCGCCGCCGGGACCGCCGAAGCCGCCGCCCCGACCGCCCGGGAACCCGCCGCTCGTCCCGGTCACCCCGGGTCCGGCCGTCACGATCGACCCGGAGTGACCTGTCGAGACGGTCTGCAGCGTGAACGCGGTCGGTCCGGCGAGCCCCGCCACGAGGGCCAGCGCGAGCCCGGCGCGCAGGGTCCCGCGGCCGTACCAGCGCCCCGCGAGGAGCGTGGCCGCGCCGGCGAACGCCACGACGAGGACGACCCAGCGCAGCCACGGGAGCCACGTGGTGCTGCGCGCGAGCAGGACGTACGACCAGGCGCCCGTCAGCAGCGTCACGCCGGCGAGCAGGCCGAGCGCCCAGGGCTGGTCGCGCCGCGCCCAGACGAGGTCCGCGCCGATGCCGACGAGTGCGGCGATCGCGGGCGCGAGCGCCACCGTGTAGTACGCGTGGAAGATCCCGGCCATGAGGCTGAACGTGAGCATCGTGACGACGAGCCACGCGCCCCACACGACGAGCGCCGCGCGGACGACGTCGGTGCGCGCGTACCGCCGCCGCAGCCACAGCCCGACCACGCCGAGGACGAGCGCCGCGGGGATGAGCCATGCGATCTGGCCGCCGATGTCGGAGCCGAACATCCGGGTGATCCCGGTCGCGCCCCAGCCGCCGGACTGACCGCCGCCGCCGACCGACCCGGTCTCGTCGCCCGTGAGGCGTCCGAACCCGTTGTAGCCGAACGTGAGCTCGAGGAACGAGTTGGTCTGCGACCCGCCGATGTAGGGGCGCGCCGACGCGGGCACGAGCTCGACGAGCGCGACCCACCAGCCGCCCGCGAGCACCATGGCCGCGACCGCGATGAACCCGTCGCGCACCCGGCGACGCAGCGGGACGGGAGCGGCCCACAGGTAGGCGGCCGCGAGGCCGGGCAGCACGAGGAACGCCTGGAGCTGCTTGGTGAGGAACGCGAACCCGACGAGCGCACCCGCGAGCGCCATCCAGCCGGCCCGGCGCCGCGTCGACGGCTCGACGGCGCGCACCGTGGCCGCGGTCGCGAGGACGAGCAGCAGCACGAGGAGCGCGTCGGGGTTGTTGAACCGGAACATCAGGGCGGCGACCGGGGTCAGGGCCAGGACGGCCCCGGCGAGCAGCGCCGCACCGGCCGAGAGCTGGCGGCGGACGCTCGCGTAGAGGGCGCCGACGGAGGCGACGCCCATGAGCGCCTGCGGCGCGAGGATCGCCCACGACGACAGCCCGAAGAGCCGCACGGACAGGGCCATGACCCACAGGGATGCGGGCGGCTTGTCGACGGTGATCGACCCGGCCGCGTCGGACGCGCCGTACAGGAACGCGGTCCAGGACTGCGAGCCCGCCTGCACAGCTGCCGAGTAGAACGAGTTGGCCCAGCTGCTCGCGGACAGGTCCCACAGGTACAGGACGGCCGTGGCGACGAGGAGGCCGACGACGGCCGGCCGTTCCCAGCGGGGGCGCGTGGCGCGGCGCGTCTCGGTGTCGAGGGCACGCGCGCGGGGAGCGTCCGTCGAGGGCGCCTCGGCGGCCGCCGCAGGCTCGGCGCTCGCGGGCCAGGGCACGGCGGTGGTCGGTGTGGTCGTCATCGGACGGTCCCTTCGGCACGGTCGATCGAGGAGTCGGCGGCGCGGCGGGGCCGGAAGACCCAGTGCCGCAGCAGGACGAAGCGCAGGACAGTCGCGGCAAGGTTGGCGACGGCGAGGACCGCGAGCTCGGTGAGGTGCCCGGCGGTCGGTGCCACGACGCCGAGCAGCGCGAGCGAGCCGGACGTGAGCGCCCAGGCGAGCCCGAACACGATGAGACCCTGGCCCTGGTGGGTCGCGGCCCGGTCCCGTCCGCTGATCCCGAACGTGACGCGACGGTTGGCCGCGGTGTTGGCGATCGCGGTGAGGAGGAGCGCCGTGACGTTGGCGGACTGGGCGCCGAGCGGACCGCGCAGGAGCAGGTACAGGATCCCGTAGGCGATCGTCGAGGCGACGCCGACGACGGCGAACCGCACGAGCTGGTGCAGCAGGGTCGTGCGCGCGTCGCCGGTCCCGTGGCTCGCGTCGTCGGGCCCGGGCGGAGGTGCATCGCCGACGAGCGGCAGGTGCCCGCGCAGCTCGGCGAGCGGCAGGCGCCCCGCGGCGAGGTCGCGGCCGACGCGGGCGATGCCGTGCAGGTCCGCGAGCGCGGTCGCCACGATGTCGACCCGGCTGTCGGGGTCGTCGACCCAGTCGACGGGCACCTCGTGGATGCGCAGGCCGGCCCGCTCGGCGAGGACGAGCAGCTCGGTGTCGAAGAACCAGCCGGTGTCGGCCACGAGCGGCAGGAGCGCGTGCGCGGCGTCGGACCGGATCGCCTTGAACCCGCACTGCGCGTCCGAGAAGCGCGCCGCGAGGGTCCCCCGGAGCAGCAGGTTGTAGGACCGCGAGATGACCTCGCGCGCGGGTCCGCGCACCACGCGCGCCGTGCGGCTCAGGCGAGTGCCGATCGCGAGGTGCGAGTGCCCCGAGACCAGCGGCGCGATCAGTGGCAGCAACGCGGACAGGTCGGTCGAGAGATCCACGTCCATGTACGCGAACACCTGCGCGTCCGACGCGAGCCAGGCGGTGTGCAGCGCGCGGCCACGGCCCCGCGCGTCGAGGTGCACGACGCGGACCCCCGTCAGCTCGGCCGCGAGGCGCTGCGCGATCTCGAGCGTGCCGTCGGTCGAGGCGTTGTCCGCGATGGTCAGCCGCGACGAGTACGGCAGCTGGCTGTCGAGGTACGCGCGCGTCGTGCGTACTGCGCGCTCGAGACCCGCCGCCTCGTCGTAGACCGGGATCACGAGGTCGAGGACCGGTGCGCTCGCGCTGACGGCGAGCTCCGGGCGGGCTTCGGTGTGCGTCCCGGCTGTCGTGGTGTCCATGCGACCACCGTGGTCTGCCAAGGTCGGCAACCCCTGGACAGCGCCTGTGCTGAGGCTATGAACCCCCGCGGCCGGAGACCCCGCGGCCCCGCAGGCCGGCGACCCAGGTCAGGGTGCGGCGGGGAGGGTCACGGTGAACGACGTCTGCCCCGGCGTCCCGTCGACCTCGATGCTGCCTCCGTGCGCCGTGACGACGGCGTGCACGATCGCCAGGCCCAGCCCGGTCGACGACCCGGCCGCACGGTTGCGCGACGCGTCCCCGCGCGTGAACCGCTGGAAGAGGCGCGAGCGCAGCGGCTCCGGGATGCCGGGCCCGTCGTCCTGGACCTGGAGGGTCACGGCGTCCGGCGTCGCCCCCACGCTGACGACGACGGTGGTGCCGGGCGGGGTGTGGATGCGGGCGTTGGTGAGGAGGTTGGCGAGGACCTGCCGGAGCCGGGCCTCGTCGCCGAGGGCGAGTGCTGGCGCCGAGCCGTGGTCGGCCACCGAACCCTCGTCGTCCGGCCACGCGAGCTCGTCGGGCTCGTCCAGCGAGCTCGCGGCGGAGCCGTGGCCGTCCAGCTCGAGGCGCCACACGTGGTCGGGACCGGCGGCGTGCGCATCGGCGACGGCGTCGACCGCGAGCGACGAGACGTCGACCTCGACCCGGTCGAGGTCCCGGCCCGCGTCGAGCCGGGCGAGCAGCAGCATGTCCTCGACGAGACCGGTCATGCGCTTGGTCTCGGACTCGACGCGTGCCATGGCGTGCACGGCGGTGTCGGGGACGGGCTCGGGCAGTCGGCGCACGAGCTCGGCGTAGCCGCGGATCGAGGCGAGCGGGGTCCGCAGCTCGTGGCTCGCGTCCGCGACGAACTGGCGCACCTGGGTCTCGGACTCGTGCCGGGCCGCGAGGGCCTGCTCGATGTGACCGAGCATCTGGTTGAGCGCCGCGCCGACCTGCCCGACCTCGGTGCCGGGGTCCGTGTCCTCCTCGGGCACGCGCTCGGCGAGCAGGACCTCGCCGCGGTCGAGCGGGAGCTCGGCGACGCGCGTCGCGGTCGCGGCGACCCGGTTGAGCGGGCGCAGCTCGCGGCGCACGAGGACCGTGCCGGCAAGGCCCGCGAGCGCGAGGCCGACGACGGCCACGGCGATCTCGACGGCGACGTACTTCGCGACGGTCGCCGTCGCGGTGGCGGTCGGCAGACCCGTGACCACGAGGGACCCGGCGGTGCCGGTCGCGCCGATCACGCGGTAGCTGCCGAGCCCGTCGATCGTGACGGTCCGCGGGATGCCGTCGGCGGGTGTCGCGGCGAGCGTCGTGGCCTGGGCGTCCGTCAACCGCTGGAAGTCCCCGTTGTCCTTGAGGTACCCGGCGATGACCACACCGTCGGTGACGTCGAGGTTGATGGTCCCGACGTCCTGCCCCGGACCCCGCAGGCCGAAGGGCCGCGTGGGGCTCGCGGTGGGGACGGGCGTTGTCGGCAGTCCCGCGGTGCCCGTGAGCTCGGCGCGCGTCGGGGCGTGGGCGGCGCGCTCGCTCGCGGACACGAGCCGGGTGTCGAGCTGCCCGATGAGCGAGCCGCGCAGGGCGAGCGTCGAGACGACACCCATCGTCCCGGCGAACGCAGCAAGCAGAAGGATCAGGACGGCGACGATGCGGCGGCGCAGCGTCCAGCGCATGCGGGGGCTGCGCCCGGTCATGGCAGTCACGTGGCCGACGCGACCTCGCCGGGCTTCAGCACGTAGCCGACACCGCGCAGGGTGTGGATCATCGGCGAGCGGCCCGCGTCGATCTTGCGGCGCAGGTAGGACACGTACAGCTCGACGATGTTGGCCTGGCCGCCGAAGTCGTACTGCCACACACGGTCGAGGATCTGGGCCTTGGACAGCACGCGCTTGGGGTTGCGCATGAAGTAGCGGAGCAGCTCGAACTCGGTCGCGGTCAGGTGGATGTCCGTGCCGGCCCGGGAGACCTCGTGGCTGTCCTCGTCCATCACCAGGTCGCCGACGCGCAGCACGGCCTCCTCGCGCTCGTTGACCGCGCCCGCACGACGCAGCAGCGCCCGCAGGCGCGCCACGACCTCCTCGAGGCTGAACGGCTTGGTCACGTAGTCGTCGCCGCCAGCGGTCAGGCCCGCGACGCGGTCCTCGACGGCGTCCTTGGCGGTCAGGAACAGCACGGGGACGGTCGGGGCGGTCGCGCGGACGCGTCGCATCACCTCGAGGCCCGAGAGGTCCGGGAGCATGATGTCGAGCAGGATCACGTCCGGGTCGAACGACTTCGCGAGCCGGATCGCGGACTGGCCCGTGAGGGCGTGCTCGACGTGCCAGCCCTCGTAGCGCAGCGCGGTCGAGAGGAGCTCGGCGAGGGTGGGCTCGTCGTCGACGACGAGGGCTCGGACGGGCGAGCCGTCGACGCGCAAGAGGTGGTCGCGCTGGGTTGCCGTGGTGGTCATGCGAGCATCGTGCGCGCGCTGGCTGAGTGCCCTCTGACGGGTTCCTGTGAAAACCCTGTGGTCATCGTTCACAGCGATCCGGGGGTGTGGTCCCAGACGACGCACAGCCACCGGGCGTTGCGTCGGTGGTGGCCGCCGGTCGCGGTGGTCGCATCACGGTGTCGACGAGAGGAACGGTCATGACAGCGACGCTCGCACTGGAACCCGGGATCGACGGCTCCGCCCAGCGGCCCGCGCAAGGCGGGGGGTCCGGAGCTCCGGGGACCGCCTGGTTCACCGCGACGGTGCGGCCGGCCGGGGTGTTCACGTGCACCGACGCCGGCCGTCTGCGGGCCCTGCTCGACGCGCTGTCGACGTGCGCGTCGATGGTCGTCCTCGACCTCTCGGCGGCCCAGCTGCGCAGCGTCGACGCGGCGATCGTCGTCGACGAGGCGGCCCGTCGGCTCGAAGCGGCCGGGGGAGCGCTCGTCTGCGTGCACGCCGACCCGGCGTCGCTCGCCCAGCTCGCGGCAGCCGGCCCGCACACGGTCCTCATGCCGACGTCGGTCCCCTGAGCTCACTGCCGGGGACCTCGGCGACCCGGGCGGGTGCGCCGCCTCGCTACGGTTGGTCGGTGACACGCGCAGAGGCAGCAGACCAGCCCCGGGGCGCCCGATCGGTCCACGGCGCCATCGCGCCCGGGATCGTTGTCGCCGCGAGCTCCGCGGTCGGCGTGTGGCTCGCCTGGCGCATCTTCGTCGACACGTGGGCCGGTCAGCGCGTCGAGCGGGCGACGCTCCAGGGCGCCCGGTACGGGCAGAACCGGCTGTGGCACGTCGCCGAGCCGATCCTGTCGGTCGTGTCGATCTGGTTCATCGTGGTCGTGGTGCTCGCCGCGGTGCTCGTCGCGGTCCTGCGGCGGCGCTGGATGCTCGCCGCCCAGGTCGCCGTGCTGATGGCCGGGGCCAACCTCACGACCCGCGTGCTCAAGGTCGGCGTCATCGACCGACCCGACCTCGGGATCCCGGGGCCGGGATTCAACACCCTGCCGAGCGGCCACACGACCGCCGCCGCCTCCGTCGCGGCCGTGGTCGTCCTCGTCGTCCCGCCCCGCGTCCGTCCGTGGGCTGCGGTGTTCGGCGGTCTGTACACGGCGGCCACCGGGGTCTCGACGCTCGTCGGGCAGTGGCACCGCCCGAGCGACGTCATCGCGGCGATCCTCGTCGTGCTCTGCTGGAGCGGTGTCGCGTGCGCGCTCGTGGCGTGGCGACCCGGTCCCGTGAGGCGCAGCGCGACCGGCGCGCCGACCACCGCGACGGCCCAGCTCGCGCTCGCGACGGGTGCCGGACGACGCTCGTCGGGCACGCGGACGGGCGAGGTCCTCCTCCTTCTTGTGGCGCTCGTGGCGCTGGTCCCGGCGACGCTCACCCTGCACCGGTCCTGGACGTCGCCGGGTCCGCTGAGCTCTCGCTCGGAGCTGTTGACGGCCTACGCCGGGGGCGCGTGCGGGGTCGTCGCGGCCAGCGCCCTGGGCTTCGCGATCCTCCTCGTTCTGCGTCACGTGACGACGGCGCGCGTCGGAGCGGCTTGACGAAGGGTCGTAGAGTCGCCCCGGCGGCATCGTCCGAGGTCCCATGAGGACGGTCGGGACCGACCCGCCGCACGGGGAGCCCTGCCGGCGAGCCGGGTCCCACGCAGACGAGGAAGCAGGAAACGCATGTCCGCAGGTCGCAAGCTGGTCATCGTGGAGTCGCCCGCGAAGGCGCGCACGATCGCCGGGTATCTCGGCGAGGGGTACGACGTCGAGGCGAGCGTCGGGCACATCCGCGACCTGGCACAGCCGAGCGAGCTGCCCGCCGACATGAAGAAGGGCCCGTTCGGCAAGTTCGCGGTCGACGTCGACAACGGCTTCGCGCCGTACTACGTCGTCGACGCGGACAAGAAGAAGAAGGTCTCGGAGCTCAAGCGGCTCCTGAAGGACTCCGACGAGCTCTTCCTCGCGACCGATGAGGACCGCGAGGGCGAGGCCATCGCGTGGCACCTGCTCCAGGAGCTCAAGCCCAAGGTGCCGGTCAAGCGGATGGTCTTCCACGAGATCACCCGCGAGGCGATCCAGCGGGCGCTCGAGAACACCCGCGAGCTCGACACGCGCATGGTCGACGCCCAGGAGACGCGCCGCATCCTTGACCGCCTCTACGGCTACGAGGTGTCGCCCGTGCTGTGGCGCAAGGTCCGCCAGGGCCTGTCCGCCGGCCGCGTCCAGTCGGTCGCCACCCGGATGGTCGTCGAGCGGGAGCGGGAGCGCATGGCGTTCCGCGCCGCCGAGTACTGGGACGTCGCCGGGACCTTCGCGCGCACCGAGGTGCCCGACGACGCCGCCCGCGGCACGTTCGGCGCCAAGCTCGTCCAGGTCGACGGCAAGCGCGTGGCGTCGGGCCGCGACTTCGACGACCGCGGCGTGCTCACGGGCGCCGACGTGCGCCACCTCGACGAGGTGAGCGCGACGGCCCTGGTCGCTGGGCTCGACGGCGCCGAGTTCACGGTGCGCAGCCTCGAGACCAAGCCGTACTCACGCAAGCCCGCCGCGCCGTTCACCACCTCGACGCTCCAGCAGGAGGCCGGCCGCAAGCTTCGCCTCGGCTCGCGACAGACGATGCGCACCGCGCAGTCGCTGTACGAGAACGGCTACATCACCTACATGCGGACCGACTCGCCCGTGCTGAGCGCGCAGGCGATCGACGCCGCGCGCCGCCAGGCAGCCGAGCTGTACGGCGCCGAGTACGTCCCGGACAAGCCCCGCGTCTACGCGAGCAAGTCCAAGAGCGCGCAGGAGGCCCACGAGGCCATCCGTCCCGCGGGTGACCACTTCCGCACGCCGGCCCAGGTGGCCCGCGAGCTGTCGGGGGACCAGTTCCGGCTCTACGAGCTGATCTGGAAGCGCACCGTCGCCTCGCAGATGGCCGACTCGCGTGGGTCGACCGCGTCGGTCCGCCTCGCGGCGACCGCACGGCTCTCGACGCCTGCGGCCTCCGGGTCGCCGCTCGGTGACCGGGACCTCGACGCGGTGTTCGCGGCGTCGGGCACGGTCATCACGTTCCGCGGCTTCATGGCGGCGTACGAGGAGGGTCGGGACGCCGACCGCTACGAGGAGCCCGCCGCCGGGTCGAAGGGCGACGACAGGTCCGAGGAGCGCGAGTCCCGGCTGCCGCAGATGGCCGAGGGCGACGCGCTCGCAGCCGCCGACCTCACGGCCGACGGCCACCGGACCTCCCCCCCGCCGCGGTACACGGAGGCGAGCCTCGTCAAGGCGCTCGAGGAGCGCGGCATCGGGCGGCCGTCGACGTACGCGGCGACCATCTCGGTGATCCAGGACCGCGGGTACGTGACGGGCCGCGGGCAGGCGCTCGTGCCGAGCTGGCTCGCGTTCGCGGTGACGCGCCTGCTCGAGGAGAACTTCGGGTCGCTCGTCGACTACGACTTCACTGCCGAGATGGAGCAGGACCTCGACGAGATCGCCGCGGGCGACCGCGACCGGGTCGAGTGGCTGACGGAGTTCTACTTCGGTGCCGACGCGGCCAAGGTCGAAGGCCTGGGTCTGCGGGACCTCGTGGCGAACCTCGGCGACATCGACGCGCGCGAGGTCAACTCGATCGACATCGGGGACGGCATCACGCTGCGCGTCGGCCGGTACGGCCCGTACATCGAGGAGACGGGCGTCCAGGCGGTCGGTGCCGAGGTCGGCACGCCGCGTCGTGCGTCGGTCCCCGAGGACCTCGCGCCCGACGAGCTCACGGTCACCAAGGCCCGCGAGCTCCTCGAGACCCAGCCCGAGGGTGACATCGTGCTCGGCGAGGACCCCGTGACGGGCACGCCGATCGTCGCGCGCAACGGTCGCTACGGCCCGTACGTCACCGAGGTGCTCCCCGAGCCGGAGCTCGACCCGGCCCTGAGCGCCGCGGCCAAGAAGCGCGCGCTCGCGGCAGCAGCCAAGCCGCGCACGGGCTCGCTGCTCAAGTCGATGCAGCTCCAGACGCTCACGCTCGACGACGCCCTGCGGCTCCTGTCGCTGCCGCGCGTGGTCGGCACCGACCCCGAGACGGGCGTCGAGATCACGGCGCAGAACGGCCGCTACGGCCCGTACCTGAAGCGAGGCACGGACTCGCGCACGCTGCCGACCGAGGAGGCGATGTTCGACGTCACCCTCGAGGAGGCCCTCGCGATCTACGCGCAGCCCAAGCGCGGACGGGGTGCCACCGCCACCGCTCCGCTGCGTGAGCTCGGGGAGGACCCCGTCTCGAAGAAGCCGGTCGTCCTCAAGGAGGGACGCTTCGGTGCCTACGTGACCGACGGCGAGACGAACGCGACGCTGCGCAAGGAGGACGCGGTCGAGACGATCACGCCCGAGCGTGCGGCCGAGCTGCTCGCCGAGAAGCGTGCGCGGGGCCCGGTCAAGAAGAAGGCCCCGGTCCGCAAGGCGGCCGCGCCGCGCAAGGCCCCGGCCAAGGCTCGCGCGGCCAAGGCCTGACCGGACGCGCTCTCGTCGCACGACTCCGCAGTAGGTTGGGTCGCATGGCACGCATCGAGGACCCACGTACTGCACCGCCCCTGCGCTGGGGCATCCTGGGCGCCGGCTACATCGCCGGCGAGTTCGCCGACGCGGTCAACGCGCACACCCGCGCGCAGCTCGTCGCGGTCGGCTCGCGCAACCGCGACCGCTCCGAGCGGTTCGCGACGGCGCACGGCATCCCGACGACGCACGTCGGCTACCGGGACCTCGTCGAGGACCCGCAGGTCGACGCGGTGTACGTCGCGACGCCCCACTCGGAGCACCGCGAGCACGCGCTCCTCGCGATCGCGGCAGGCAAGCACGTGCTCGTCGAGAAGTCGTTCACGCGCAACGCCGGCGAGGCCGAGGATGTCTTCGCCGCTGCGAGGGCGGCGGGCGTCTTCGTCATGGAGGCGATGTGGACCCGGTTCCTGCCGCACGTCGCCGCGCTGCACCAGATCATCGATGCGGGCGAGATCGGCGAGATCGTCAACCTGTCCGCCGACCACGGCCATCAGTTCGCGTTCAACCCCAAGAGCCGGCTGTTCGACCCGGCGCTCGCCGGCGGAGCCCTGCTCGACCTCGGCGTCTACCCGGTGTCGTTCGCGCACGACTTCCTCGGGGTGCCCGACGCGATCCACGCGACCGGCGCACTCACCGAGACGGGTGTGGACGGTCAGGTGTCGATCGTCCTGTCGTACGGTGAGCGCGCGCAGGCCACGCTCTCCACGACCCTGTGGGCCACGACGCCCACGACGGCCTCGATCTCCGGGACCGAGGGCTTCGTGACGGTCGCCGGCGACTTCTACAGGCCGACGTCGTTCCGCGTGCAGCGGGCCGACGGTCGGGTGTGGACGTTCGACCAGCCCGGCCCGCGCGGTCTGCAGTTCCAGGCGGCCGAGGTGGCGCGTCGCGTCGCCGCGGGCGACACCGAGAGCCCACGGCTCACGTGGGCGAACACCGTCGAGGTCATGCGCACGCTCGACGAGGTCCGCGCGCAGATCGGTCTCGCGTACCCCGGGGAGTGACGCGCGTCGACGACGATCGCCGCGGTCAGGTGCGCGCGGGCGCGAGCACCTGGATCGCGAGCAGCACCACGTCGTCGCCGGGGACGTCGGTGACGACGCGTCGCGCGAGCGTCGTGACGAGCTCGTCGGGCGGCGCGCCCTGGAGCGCGCCCGCGGCCTCGGCCAGGGTCGCGACGCTCACCACGAGCGACTCGTCCCTCCGCTCGACGAGGCCGTCGGTGTAGAGCAGGACCACGTCGCCGACCTGCAGGGCCTGGGAGTGGTCGTGCCGCTCGGTGTCGGGCGCGATGCCGATGATCAGGTCGTTCGGTCGGTCGAGGACGCGAGCGCCCTCACCCGGACGGATGAGGATCGGCGCAGGGTGGCCGGCGCTCGACCACGTGAACAGCTGGCCGTCGCCCGCCGGGTCGACGTCGCAGCGCCCTGCGAGGACCGTCGCGACGCTCCGGAGCCCGATGTCCTCGTTCGTCCGGTCGAGGCGCTGGAGCCACGCCGAGGGCTGGTCGGGTCGGTCCCAGGCGAGCGTCCGCAGGCTCGAGCGGAGCTGGCCCATGCGGGCCGCGGCATCCATGTCGTGGCCTGTCACGTCGCCGACCATCACCGCGACGGCGTCGTCGGGCAGGACGATCGCGTCGTACCAGTCGCCACCCACCGCGTCGGCTCGGCCGGCGGGCAGGTAGTGGGCGACGAGGCGCAGCTGCGGCGGCTGGGGGAGCGCCGTCAGCATCGCCTCCTGAAGCGTGCGGGCGACGTCGCGGCGCTCGGCGAAGAGCTGGGCGCGTTCGAGCGCCTGCGCGGTGTACGCCGCGAGCGCGTTCTTCAGGGCCCGGTTGTCCGTCGCGAAGTCGCGGGGCGCATCCCACGCGAGCGTGAGCACGCCGTCGAGGCGATGGCCCGCGACGAGCGGGAGCACCGCGACCGCGCCCCCGTCCGGGGGAGCCGTCGCCCGCAGCGCGGGGAACGCGGCGATCATCTCGGCGTGGTCGGCGAAGAACAGCGACTCACGCGTGCGCGCGACGTGGCACGTCGGGGTGTCCTCGTCGATCCGCACGCGTTCCCGGTCGACGTCGGCGTCGGCGTCGGGAGTGGTCCGCACGTGCGTGAGGCTCCGGCCGGAGTGGTCGACGATCGAGATCCAGGTCCGTGAGGTGCCCAGCCCGGACTCGGCGACACCGGCCACCGTGCGCGCGACGTCCTCGATCGTCAGTGCGTCGTGGAACGCATCGCTCATGAGGAGCAGCACACCCGCCTGGCGGGCGGCCCTCGTGGCCCGACTGTGCGCCTGGCGCACCTGCTCGCGCTCACCCCGCAGCCGGAGCTCCGAGCTGCACGAGTCGGCGATGTCCCGGAGCAGCGCCAGCTCGCGCTCGTCCCAGACGCGTGGCTCGTGGTCGACCGCGGCCAGCGCCCCGACCACGGTGCCGGTCTCGTCGACCAGCGGGAAGCCCGCGTACGCGACGATGCCGAGGGTGCCGTTCGCCGGACCGTCCGCGAGCAGCTCCGCGCGGCGCACCTCCTCGATGACGAGCATCGAGCGGGATGCGACGACGTGCCGGCAGAACGAGTCGGTGAGCGGGCTGAACCGGTCGGCGTCGAGCTCCGCGGGGAGGCCGGCAGCGCCGGGGTAGATCTGGCCCGACCGCGACACGAGGGCCACGAGGACGAGCGGGACGCCGAGATGACGCTGGGCGATCTGCGCGAGGCGGTCGAACGCGGCGTCGGGCCGCGCAGGGAGCATCCACGAGGTCGGGAGTGCCTCGTCGGGGTGCAGAACCGTCATGAACCGTCCTTCGGGCGTGTGGCCGTGAGCCAGTCTGACAGGTGTCCGGGCCGGCGCGTTCCGGGGGCGGGTGAGTTCGCCGGTCGCGCAGCTCGGCTGCGGCGGGGCGCGTCGGCGCCGACGGATACCCTGACGCTCGTGACTGCGACCGTGCCCGAGGAGCCCGTGCGGCGAACCGACGCCGACGCCGACGCCCGGGGACTGTTCGTGTCGTTCGAGGGCGGTGACGGCGCAGGCAAGTCCACGCAGGTCGGCCGCCTCGGGGAATGGGTCCGGAGCCTCGGCCGCGAGGTGGTGCTCACGCGCGAGCCGGGCGGCACCGCGCTCGGCCTGGCGCTGCGGGATGCGCTCCTGCACGGAGACCACGTCGACCCGCGCGCCGAGGCGCTCCTGTACGCGGCGGACCGCGCGCACCACGTCGCATCGGTCGTCCGGCCCGCGCTCGAGCGCGGCGCGGTCGTCATCACGGACCGCTACCTCGACTCGTCGGTCGCCTACCAGGGCGGCGGCCGGGACCTCGGGGCCGACGAGGTCGAGAAGCTGTCGCTGTGGGCGACGCACGGCCTGCTCCCGCGGCTCACGGTGCTGCTCGACCTGGACCCGGAGTCGGGCCGCACGCGTCTCACGGGCGACCCCGACCGCCTCGAGCGCGCCGGGAGCGCGTTCCACCGCCGCACCCGCGAGGCCTTCCTGGCCCGGGCCGCCGCGGACCCCGGCCGGTGGCTCGTGCTTGACGCGTCGCGCGGGGTCGAGGAGATCGCCGCGGACGTCCGCGCGCGCGTCGCCCCGCTGCTCGCGGAGGCATCGGCATGAGGCCCGACGGCGTGTGGGCCGAGCTCGTCGGGCAGGAGCCCGCGGTCGAGGTGCTGCGCGGGGCGGTCGAGGACCCGACGCGGATGACGCACGCCTGGCTCGTCACCGGCCCGCCGGGATCGGGTCGGTCGACCGCGGCGCGCGCGTTCGCGGCCGCGCTGCAGTGCGAGACCGGCGGCTGCGGTCGCTGCCACGCGTGCGTGACGGTGCTGCAGGGGCTGCACCCCGACGTGACCGTCGTGGCGACCGAGGGCGTGGTCATCCGTGCCGACACCGCTCGGCCCCTCGTCGAGCTCGCGCAGCGCTCGCCGTCGTCGGGCCGGTGGCGCGTGATCATCGTCGAGGACGCGGACCGGCTCAACGAGACGAGCGGCAACGTGCTGCTCAAGGCGATCGAGGAGCCGCCGCCGCGCACGGTGTGGGTGCTGTGCGCGCCGAGCCCGCAGGACGTGCTCGTGACGTTGAGGTCGCGCAGCCGTGCCGTGGCGCTGCGTGTGCCCCCCGTGGACGCGGTCGCGGCGCTGCTCGTCGAGCGCGACGGGATCGACCCGGCCGTCGCCGCCGTCGCCGCCCGTGCGGCGCAGAGCCACGTCGGGATCGCGCGTCGGCTGGCCCGCGACCCGCAGGCCCGGGCCCGTCGCGCGACGGTGCTGTCGATCCCGCCGCGCGTGCGCGGGGTCGGTGACGCGGTCCTCGCGGCCGGCGACCTGGTCGCGACGGCGCAGGCCGACGCGAAGGCGGCGACCGAGCAGCGCGACGCCGAGGAGCGCTCGGTGCTGCTGCGCTCGATGGGCGCCGAGGGTGCCGCGACGATCCCGCCCGCGCTGCGCGCCCAGGTCCGCGACCTCGAGAGCGACCAGAAGCGGCGAGCCACCCGCGCTCAGCGCGACGTGCTCGACCGCGCGATGCTCGACCTGCTCTCGCTGTACCGCGACGTGCTCGTCGTCCAGCTCGATGCGGGCGTCGAGCTGGTGAACGTCGAGCACGAGGAGTCGGTGCGGGCCCTCGCGGCGTCGAGCACGCCCGAGCAGACGGTGCGCCGCATGGACGCGATCGGTGAGGCGCGCACCCGGATCGCCGGGAACGTCGCGCCGCTGCTGGCCGTCGAGGCCATGACCATCGCGCTGCGGCCGCAGGGCTGACGGAGCACCGGAGCCGCACGGCTCACGGAACACCGCGACCCGGCACAGCGAACCCCTCTACCCTGGTCGCGTGCCGTTCGCCCCGCCTGCCTCTGCCACCTCCCGCGCCGTCGGTCCGTCGAGCGCCGCGCGCGTCGGTCGCCGTCGCGGCCTGCTCCGCGCGGCGAGCCTCATGGCCGTCGTCGCTCTCGTCGCCGCGGGGTGCTCGACCGGCAAGCATCAGACGGAGGTGCCGACGGGCGCGGCGGCGTCGTCGGCGGGCTCGAGCACCACGCCCGCCGGGCTCGAGCGCTTCTACGGCCAGCAGCTCGACTGGACGACATGCGGCAAGTTCGAGTGCGCCAAGGCCACCGTCCCGGTCGACTGGTCCGCCCCCGACGGCGACGTGATCCAGCTCGCGCTCGAGCGCCAGCGGGCGACGGGCGGCACGTCCGTCGGCTCGCTCCTCGTCAACCCCGGCGGTCCGGGCGCATCAGGCGTCGATGCGCTCGAGTCGGTCGCCCTCGAGCGGATCAGCCCGAGCGTCCTGGCGAAGTACGACGTCGTCGGCTTCGACCCCCGCGGGGTGTCCCGGTCCGCGCCCGTGACGTGCGCGGGTGCCACGACTCTCGACTCGATCGTGTCGGCCGACCCCGACTACTCGACGCCGGCCGGGATCGCCGCCGTCGAGCAGACGTACGCCGACTTCGGGGCGGCCTGCCTCGCGAACACCGGCCCCCTGCTCGGTCACGTCGACACGGTGAGTGCCGCCAAGGACATGGACGTCCTGCGGGCCGCGCTCGGCGACGACAAGCTCACCTACCTCGGCTACTCCTACGGCACGCAGCTCGGCGCGACGTACGCGGCGCTGTTCCCCGAGCGCGTCGGGCGCCTCGTGCTCGACGGCGCGCTCGACCCGACGCTCACGTACGACGAGACGGCGATCGGCCAGGCCAAGGGCTTCGAGTCGGCGCTGCGCGCCTACGTCACCGACTGCCAGGCGGGCAAGGGGTGTCCGTTGACCGGATCGGTCGACGAGGGCCTGGCGCAGATCAAGAACCTGCTCGACCACGCCCGGGCGAAGCCGCTGACCACGGACCAGGCCGGGCGGCGCCTGACGGGCAGCCTCGCGTTCACCGGGATCGCCCTGCCGCTGTACTCGAGCAGCTACTGGACGTACCTGACCGCCGCCCTCACCAAGGCGTTGCAGTCCGACGACGGCTCGGGCCTGCTGAGCCTCGCCGACACCTACTACGAGCGCTCGCCCGACGGCACGTACGCGAACAACTCGACCGAGGCGTTCTGGGCCATCGGGTGCCTCGACGACCAGCCGTCGGCGGAC
>NZ_DASUIR010000077.1:0-7801 GCF_036279715.1 Cellulomonas sp.
CTACGTGCTGACCGTCGCCGTGTCGGTCGCCGCGGGCGTGTCGAACATCGTCTCGGCCTTCCCTGCGCTCGCCCCGCACGCCGTCGCCCTGTCGGCGGGCATCGTCGTCGTGCTGGCCCGCGCACCCGCGCCACCTGATCACCGAACCCGGCATGGGGTACCGGTTCGAGCCGTAGGGTGCCCGCTAGTATCTGCGTATGGATGCAGAGACTGAGACAGCTGGTCTCGACGACGACCAGGTCCTCCTCGCCGTGGAGGTCTTCCACATGCTGGCCGACCCCACGCGGGTCCGGCTGCTGTGGGCACTGCTCGGCGGCGAGCTGCCCGTCAACGAGCTCGCCGTGCGGGTGGGCAAGCCTGCGCCGTCGGTGTCCCAGCACCTGGCCAAGCTGCGCCTCGCGCGACTCGTCCGCACCCGGCGGGCCGGGACGAGCGTGTACTACCGGATCGAGAACGAGCACATCGCGCAGCTCGTGACCGACGCCGTGCACAACGCCGAGCACGCTGCGTCGGACTCCCCCGCACACCACCGCGAGCCCGCTACGGCCGTGCCCGTCGGCGAGCCCCACCCGGATCGAGGCGCACGATGAGCCACGAGCACGTCCCCACTGCGGCTCACACCGCCGGTCATGAGCACGAGCACGGTCACGACCACGAGCACGGCCACCAGCACCCGACGGGCCTCCGCGGCGCGCTCCACGGCCTGCTCACCCCGCACAGCCACGACGCGGCTGACTCGATCGACGACGCCCTCGAGGGCAGCGCTCGCGGGATCCGGGCAGTGAAGGTCAGCCTCGTCGGGCTCGGTGCCACAGCCGTCGCGCAGCTCGCGATCGTGGCCGTGTCGGGCTCGGTCGCGCTTCTTGCCGACACGGTCCACAACTTCTCCGACGCCTTGACCGCCATCCCGCTGTGGATCGCGTTCGCCCTGACCAGGCGCGCGCCCAGCAAGCGCTACACCTACGGGTACGGTCGCGCGGAAGACCTCGCCGGCCTGTTCATCGTGGCCATGATCGCGCTGTCCGCGGTGGTCGCCGGTGTGGAGTCCGTGCGTCGACTGATCTCACCTCAGGGGGTCGAGCACGTCTGGTGGGTGGCTGCCGCCGGACTCGTCGGGTTCGCGGGCAACGAGCTCGTCGCTGTGTACCGCATCCGGGTGGGCCGGCAGATCGGTTCGGCTGCCCTCGTCGCCGACGGGCTGCACGCCCGCACCGACGGGTTCACGTCGCTGGCCGTCCTTGTCGGCGCGATCGGAGTCGCGTCCGGCTTCCCGCTCGCCGACCCGATCGTCGGCCTCGTCATCACCGTCGCGATCGTCGTCCTGCTCCGCAGCGCCGTGCGCGACGTCTTCCGTCGCCTCATGGACGGCGTCGACCCCGGGCTCGTCGACCGCGCCGAGCACACTCTCGCGTCGGTTCCCGGTGTCCTCGGCGTGCGTCGCGTGCGGATGCGGTGGATCGGTCACTCCCTGCAGGCCGACGCCGTGCTCGACGTCGATGCCGCGGTCGACCTCGGTGAGGCCCACCGGATCGCCCACGATGCCGAGGAGCATCTGAAGCGGGCGATCCCACGGCTCAGCGAAGCCGCCATCCATGCCTACGCCCACCCAGGCGAGGACCCCGCCGACCCCGGTGACGAGCTCGCAGCCTAGGTCGACCGCACGGGAGCAGCGTGTCCGTGCGAGCATGCGGTCGTGGGCGCGGGTTGCCCGCCCCGACGGAGCGGAGGAGACCTCGTGACACGGAGGGGCGAGAAGGTGATGCCGGCCCCGGTCAGCGACCGGGAGGCGTTGACGCGGCGCTGGTTCCTCTCGGCTGACGAGCGCGGCAACCCCAGCACCTCGATCGACAGCCGCCATCCCGACGGGCTCGCCTGGTCGACGGGCAACCGCGTCCGTGCCCTCATCCACGGGTCGGTCTACTTCGCCGAGCTCCACGCCGCCGTCGAGTCCATGGGCAGTGGCGACCTGCTCCTGTTCACGGACTGGCGGAGCGACCCTGACGAGCTGCTCACCGGCCCCGGCTCCGAGGTCGGGGCGGTCATCGCAGCAGCGGCACGTCGCGGCGTCGACGTCCGTGGCCTCGTGTGGCGATCGCACCTGGACCAGCTCAACTTCAGCGCGAGCACGAACCGCGCTCTCGGGGACGAGATCGAGGCCGCGGGCGGCCAGTGCCTCCTCGACATGCGTGTCCTCCGACTCGGCTCGCACCACCAGAAGCTCGTCGTGCTGCGCCACGCCCGTCACCCGGAGCGAGACATCGCGTACATCGGCGGGATCGACCTGTGCCACGGCCGTCGCGACGACGCGGCCCACCACGGTGACCCCCAGGCCCAGCCGATGGCTGCCGTCTACGGACCGCGACCGCCATGGCACGACGTCCAGCTCGCGGTCCAGGGACCCGCGGTGGGCGACGCGGAGACGGTGTTCCGTGAGCGCTGGGACGACCCTGCGCCGTTGAGCCGCAGCCCGGTGCGGATCGTCGTCGACCTCGTCCGCGGCCAGGACCGGCGGGCGCGCCCGATGCCACCCCAGCACCCTGACCCCGCGCCGTGCGGCTCGGCCGCCGTCCAGCTGCTGCGCACCTACCCGAACCGCGCACCGGGTTACCCGTTCGCCCCGCGAGGCGAGCTGAGCGTCGCCCGCGGGTACCGCAAGGCGCTGGCTCGGGCGCAGTCGCTGATCTACATCGAGGACCAGTACCTCTGGTCGGTCGACGTGGCGCGCGTCTTCGCCGACGTCCTCGCGCGGCGCCCCTCGCTGCGGCTCGTCGTGGTGATCCCTCGGTTCCCCGACCAGGACGGGGGCACCTCGATGCCGCCGAACCTGATCGGACGCGAGGTGGCCATGAGGGTGCTGCGCGCGGCTGCCGGCCCACGCGTGGCCGTCTACAGCATCGAGAACGCGGAGGGCACCCCCGTCTACGTGCACGCCAAGGTCTGCGTGATCGACGACACCTGGGCCTGCGTCGGATCCGACAACGCGAACCGTCGCTCCTGGACGCACGACAGCGAGCTGAGCTGCGCGGTGGTGGACGCAGGTTCCGCGTCCTCGGAGTCGTGGCCCCGGACGCTGCGGCTCGACCTGAGCCGCGAGCACCTGGGTGCGGACCTCGACCCCACCGCGCTGAGCGACCCATCGCGTTCGTTCGATGCGTTCCGTGCGGCCGCAGCAGCCCTCGACGCCTGGCACCGTGACGGGCGTCGCGGCCCGCGGCCGCCCGGTCAGCTCCGGCGGTACACCCAGCCCGCCCTGTCGCCGTGGACCCGCGCCTGGGCCACCCCGCTGTACCGCGTGCTGTACGACCCCGACGGTCGATCGTTCGTCAAGCGCTGGGCGCGGCGCTTCTAGGGGCGCCAATGGCTCCGAGGCCCGCGGACCCCTGGTCGGTGAACCCGTGTCCGCTCAGGAGGCCTTGGTCCGGGCCTTCCTGGCTGGCGGGGCTGGCTCCGGCAGCGCCTCGGCGGTCGACCGTCTCGTCCGCGCGGCCGGTTTCGTCGCGGTGGCGGGCGGCGTGCTCGTCACCCCTGCCGCACCAGCGCCCTTGGCACCAGTCCCGGCCTTCCTCGCGGCGGGCCGGGCAGCCGCACTGCGGGCCCGCTTCGCGGCCGGTACGGGTTGCGGTGCCTCGGCGGGTTCGCCGCGAGCCGCACGTGCCTTCTCGACACTGCGCTGCAGCGCAGAGAGCAGGTCGATGACCTCCCCTCCGGACTCCCGCGCGGCGGTTGCTCTCGCGTCGTCCTCGTCGGGAACCGTGGTCACCCCACCTGCCGCGACCTTGGCCTCGATGAGCTGCTCGAGCGCGGCCTGGTAGCTGTCCTCGAACGCTGAGGGGTCGAAGTCGGACGCGAGCGACTCGACAAGCGAGGACGCCATGCTGAGCTCTTGCGGCCGGACCGTGATCTCGGTGTCGAGGACGGGGAAGTCGGCCTCGCGCACCTCGTCGGGCCACAGGAGAGTCTGCAGGCAGATGACGTCGTCACGCACACGCAGCACGGCCATGGACTCGCGTTGGCGCAGGGCGACCTTGACCACGGCCATCCGATCGGTCGCAGCGAGCGCACCCCGCAGCAGCGCGTACGGTTTCGCCGCGGTCTTCTCCGGCTCGAGGTAGTAGGTCTTGGCGAGCATGATCGGATCGACCTGGTCGGCCGGCACGAACTCGAGGACCGAGATCTCGCGCTCGGTGGCCAACGGAAGCTCGGCCAGGTCCTCGTCGGTGAGGACGACCATGTGTCCGTCGTCCGTCTCGTAGCCCTTGGCCAGGTCGCTCATCTCGACCGTCTCACCGCACACGCTGCACCTCTTGGCGTAGCGGATCCGTCCTGCGTCCTTGCGGTGGACCTGGTGCAACGGGACCTCGTGCTCCCCCGTGGCGGCGTACAGCTTGACCGGCACGTTGACCAGACCGAAGGCCACCGCACCCTTCCAGATGGCGCGCACCTCACACCTCCTCGCCCGACCAGCCCGCCGGTGCACCCGCCGCGCCGGATTGTCCGTGTCTGGGCAGGATGGACCCGTGGAGCCCATGCTCGCCACCCGAGCGGCCGGTCGGTCTGATCTCCCGACGGGCCCGGACTGGGTCTTCGAGGTCAAGTGGGACGGCGTGCGAGCCCTGGCCGACACCACTCGGGGGCCGCTGCACCTGCTGAGCCGGACGGGCCGGGACATCACGGTGACGTACCCCGAGCTCGCCGGGCTCGCCGCCGTCCAGGGCGCGGTGCTGGACGGCGAGATCGTCGCGATGGAGGCCGGGGTCCCGTCGTTCGAGGCCCTCGCCGAGCGGATGCACGTGCGGGATCCCACCCGGGCGGCCGCCCTCGCGAGCCGTCGTCCCGTGGCCTACCTCGTGTTCGACGTGCTCGAGCTCTACGGCGTCGACCTCACCAGGAGGTCGTTCGACGATCGTCGGGCGACGCTCGAGCGTCTCGACCTGCCCGCCCCGGCTCAGCTCTCGCCCCTCTACCCCGATGTCGACGACCTGTGGGAGGTCACGCGCGAGCACGGTCTGGAGGGAGTCCTCGCCAAGCGCAGAGCCTCGACCTACCAGCAGGGCCGCCGGTCGCCCGACTGGATGAAGGCGACCCATCGCACGACCCGCACGGCACTCGTCGGAGGCTGGCTGCCCGCCGCGGGCAGCGGCGTTGCGCTCGGCTCTCTCATGCTCGGCGCCCCCGACGGTGACGGGCGGCTGAGGTGGCTCGGACGCGTGGGCAGCGGGCTGGCGGGCCCGAGCGGCACCCTGCTCGCCGGTCGCCTCGCGTCGCTCGCCCGCGCGACGACCCCGTTCGACGACACCATCCCGGCCGCGGACACCGTGGGGGTCCGCTGGTGCGATCCGACGGTGCTGGTCGACATCACGTACATGGCGCGGACCCGGGCCGGGCGCCTGCGACACCCGGTCGTGCGGGGCATGCGCGAGGACGTTCCCGCGGACGCCTGGGAGGTCCCGTGAGACGGCCCCGGACGCCTCGGGGCAGGGACTCGCCGCGCGCGCTCCGACGTGGTTGGTTGGGACCGTGACCAGTCAGCAGGAGTCGTCGATCGAGCCCTCGAACCAGCACTCCGGGGAGCCGCACCGCGGCGGTCTGGCGCAGCGGCTGAACTGGTTGCGTGCCGGCGTGCTCGGCGCGAACGACGGCATCATCTCCGTCGCGGCGATCGTCGTCGGCGTCGCGGGGGCCACCTCGTCGTCGAGTCAGATCCTCACGGCCGGCGTCGCCGGGCTCGTCGGTGGCGCGGTCTCCATGGCGCTGGGCGAGTACGTCTCGGTGAGCAGCCAACGGGACAGCGAGAACGCGCTGATCGCGAAGGAACGGCTCGAGCTCGAGACCGACCCCGACGCCGAGCTGGCCGAGCTGACGGGCCTGTACGAGGCGCAGGGCCTGAGCTCCGACACCGCGCGCCGGGTCGCGGAGGAGCTGACGGCGCACGACGTGCTCGCCGCCCACCTCTCGACCGAGCTCCACATCCAGCAGGACGACATCGTCAGCCCGTGGCACGCGGCGTTCGCGTCCGGTCTGTCCTTCACGGTCGGAGCCCTCCTGCCGATGGCCGCGATCCTCCTGCCACCGGCCTCGATGCGGGTGCTCGTCACGTTCGCCGCCGTGCTCGTCGCCCTGGCCCTCACCGGGGCCCTCAGCGCCTACATCGGCGGCAGCTCACGATGGCGGGCGGCGACGCGGATCGTGGTCGGCGGGGCAGCGGCGCTCACGGCCACGTTCCTCATCGGAGCCCTTCTCGGGACCCGGGTCAGCGGGTAGCGGCCGGCGGGCGCGGCGGCGCATCCGCCGGCCACAAGGTCAGCTGGACGGCGCGAGCGCCGAGCAGGAACGCGCCGGCGAAGAGCCAGCCCCCGATGACGTCGGTCGGCCAGTGGACGCCCAACCAGACCCTCGACCAGCCGACGCCGGCCGCCCACGTCCCAGCCACGGCCCAGACCGTGGCGCGGCCGAGCGCCGTCGTCACGTGACGACTGACGGTCCACCCGACCAGGCCCGCCGCGACGGTCGCCGCTGTCGTATGGCCCGATGGAAAGGCGAACCCACCGGCCGCGCCCGCCCAGTCGGCGAGCGGTGGCCGGACCCGACCGGTGGCGCGGTTGATCGCGAGGCCGAGGGCGACGCCGAGTCCGCCGACGCTCACGAGCAGGGCCCCCGCGCGCGTTCGGGCGAACGGCCGGGTCTCAGCCGTGGCGATGACGGCGGCCAGCACGACGAGCGGCAGCGCGACGTCGGTCTGCCCGAACCAGCTCAGGCCCCGTGCGAGACCGATCGTCGCGGAGGTCCGCTCGCTCAGCACCCAGTCGTGCACCCCGCGGTCGAACCCCGGCACGCCGGGCGCCACGCTCCGCGTCCACACCACGAGCGACGCGAGCCCCGCTGCCAGGCACCCCGCGGCGACCCCGGACCGCGCCGCTGCGCGACCGGCAGACAGACGGAACCGGCGCGAGGGAGGCATCGGGGCAGTCTCCCAGGCGCACGGCCAGACGTCCTGCGCACGACCGCTGTCGCGCGCTCGACGTGCGAACCCCGGGAGTTCACGGACAATTTCTCAGCAGGGGGAAATGCCGATGTGCCGTCGACGTGGAAAGGATCGCCAGATGGCCTCGCAAGGCTCCCGGATCGCTGATGCCGGGCGAGAGGCGTCGAACAGCCGCCAGATGCAATGGGCTGCGCGCGCGGGCCTCACCGCGCGCGCCGTCGTCTATCTCCTGATCGGGGTGCTCGCGGTGCTGGTCGCCCGCGGTCGACCCGCCGAGGTCGACCAGAAGGGCGCGCTCGCGGAGGTCATCGCCCACCCGTTCGGCGGCTGGCTGGTCGCGCTCGCGGCTGTGGGCTTCGCGGGCTACGCGCTGTGGCGGCTGTCCGAGGCGGCGTTCGGCGTCGTCGGCGAGAGACGTGCCGTCGGCCCGAGAGTTCAGTCGTTCGTCCGTGGCCTCGTCTACGCGTTCCTCGCGTACTCGGCGGTCGCGTTGCTGCAGGGGTCGAACACCGGCCAGAGCAGTCAGCAGAAGGGCTACGCCGCGGCGGTCATGGCCCACCCCGGCGGCCGGTGGGTCGTCGGGATCGCCGGTGCAGTCGTCGTCGGCGTCGGCGTCGCCCTCGTCGTCGAGGGGCTGCGGCTGAAGTTCATGCGGAACTTCTCCGGTCGGGCCCTGCCACCCCGCGCCCGCACGCTGGTCACCCAGCTGGGGCGGGTCGGGACGACGGCGCGCGGACTCGTCTTCGCACTCGCGGGCGGGCTCGTCGTCGCTGCCGCCTGGACCTACGACGCCAACAAGGCGGGCGGGCTCGACGGCGC
>NZ_DASUIR010000078.1:0-11695 GCF_036279715.1 Cellulomonas sp.
GTCGCGCGCGAGATCGAAGTCGTGGCTGGTGACGCGCTCGCGGTTCGAGCGGGCGGCGTAGAGCGCGGCCTCGTTGACGAGGTTCTCGAGGTCGGCGCCGGTCATGCCGGGCGTGCCCTTGGCCAGCGAGACGACATCCACGTTGTTCGCGAGCGGCACCTTGCGGAGATGCACGCGCAGGATGCCTTCGCGGCCTTTCACGTCGGGCGCATCGACGACGACCTGGCGGTCGAAACGGCCGGGCCGCAGCAGCGCCGGATCGAGCACGTCGGGCCGATTGGTCGCGGCGATCAGGATCACACCCTCGTTGCTCTCGAACCCGTCCATCTCGACGAGCAGCTGGTTCAGCGTCTGCTCGCGCTCGTCGTGCCCGCCGCCCATGCCGGCGCCGCGGTGGCGACCGACGGCGTCGATCTCGTCGATGAAGATGATCGAGGGCGCGTTCTGCTTGGCCTGGTCGAACAGGTCGCGGACACGGCTCGCGCCGACACCGACGAACATCTCGACGAAGTCCGAGCCGGAGATCGAGTAGAACGGCACGCCGGCCTCGCCCGCGACCGCACGGGCCAGGAGGGTCTTACCCGTCCCGGGTGCGCCGTAGAGCAGCACGCCCTTCGGGATCTTGGCGCCGACCGCGAGGAACTTGGCGGGCTCGGCGAGGAAGTCCTTGATCTCCTCGAGCTCCTCGACCGCCTCGTCGACACCGGCGACGTCCGCGAACGTGACCTGCGGCGACTCCTTGTTGACGAGCTTGGCGCGTGACTTGCCGAAGCTCATGACCCGGGAGCCGCCGCCCTGCGCGTTCGACATCAGGAACCAGAAGAGGCCCAGCAGCAGGATCATCGGCAGGATCAGGGTCAGGAGGCTGCCCCACCACGACTGCTGCGGGTTGTCGGAGTTGAAGCCGCCCGGCGGGTCCGCCTTCTGGATCGCCTGGACGACCGTGTCACCCTGCGGCACCACGTAGTAGAACTGGACCAGCTTGCCGAGGTTCTTGCTGCCCGAGGTGAAGTCCTCGGTCAGCGTGAGGTCGACGCGCTGCAGGCCGTCGGTGATCTTCGCCTGCTCGACCTTGCCCTGCGCGAGCAGCTTCAGACCGTCCGACGTGTCGATGCGCTGGACACCCGTGCCGGAGAGTGCGCTCACGCCGATCCACACGAGGACGACGGCGAGCGCGATCCACACGGCAGGGCCGCGAGTGAGTCTCTTGAGAGTCATGGGCGGGGGACGTGCCCCTTCATCCCTCCGGTCGCTGAACTGGTCGGATCGAAGTTACACGCTGAGGGTGTGAACTCCCCTGCGTGTTCGCCCAGGGCAGGAAGCGAGGTCCTCAGGCGCCGTACACGTGCGGAGCGAGCGTCCCGACGAACGGCAGGTTCCGGTACTTCTCGTCGAAGTCCAGGCCGTAGCCGACGACGAACTCGTTGGGGATCTCGAAGCCCACGTACTTGACGGCCACGTCGACCTTGGCGGCGTCCGGCTTGCGGAGCATCGTCGCGATCTCGACGCTCGCCGGCCCGCGGCTGCGCAGGTTGGCCAGCAGCCACGACAGCGTCAGGCCCGAGTCGATGATGTCCTCGACGATGAGGACGTGACGGCCCGTGAGGTCCGCGTCCAGGTCCTTGAGGATGCGCACGACGCCCGAGGACTTGGTGCCCGAGCCGTACGACGACACGGCCATCCAGTCCATCTGCACCGACGAGTGGAGGCGACGCACCAGGTCCGCCATCACCATCACCGCGCCCTTGAGCACGCCGACGAGCAGCAGCTCCTTGCCCACGTAGTCGGCGTCGATCTGCGCCGCCATCTCGTCGAGGCGTGCACCGAGCTGTTCCTCCGTCAGGAGGACGCGCTCGAGGTCGCTGCCCATGTCCACAGGGTCCACCGTGACGGCTCTCTTCACTGGTCGGGTTGAAGCATCAGCCTGCCATACGCGCGCACGGCCCGGATCCCCGGCAGGTCGAGCGGGCCCTGACCGTGCCAGTGGGTCAGGAGCGCGTCGAGGGCGAGGACGTGCGAGCGGTGCACGGACCCTGCGGGCGCCCCGGCACGGATCGCGGCGGCCCGCAGCGCGCGACGACGCAGCGCGGGCGCGGCCGCCGTCAGCACCTCGACGTCGAGCCGGACGGTGCCCGGCGTGCGGCCTGGCTCGGGGGGGCCGCCCGGCGCACGGTCGGTCCCGTCGGACGGGGCGTCGTCGGCCACGAGCGACGTCGCCAGCAGGTCGGCTGCGAGTGCGTCGAGCGCGTCGGCGTCCTCGCGCAGCTGGTCCGCGGTGCGGGCGAGCGCCTCGGCCACGCCCGGCCCGAGCTCGTCCTCGAGCACGGGCAGGACGTGCGCCCGCACGCGCGAGCGCAGCGGCCCGACACGGGGTTCGGCCGGGACGTTCGTCGGGTCGTGCCAGGGTTCGAGCCCGAGGGCCGCGCACGCAGCGAGGGTGTCGGTGCGCCGCAGCCCGAGCAGAGGGCGGCGCAGCAGCCCGCGTCGAGCCGGCATCCCCGCGAGCGACCGTCCGCCCGCGCCGCGGGCGAGGCCGAGCAGCACCTGCTCGGCCTGGTCGTCGAGCGTGTGGCCGAGGAGCACCGTGGCGGCGCCGAGCCTGCGGGCGGTCTCGTCGAGGGCCGCGTACCGCGCGTCGCGGGCCGCCGCCTCGGGGCCCCCGGACGCGGCGACGCGGACCCGGACGACCTCGACGGGGTCGAGGCCGAGCGTGCGGCACGCGACGGCGGCCGCCGCTGCGACCTGAGCGCTGCCGGGCTGCAGACCGTGGTCGACGACGACGGCGCCGGCGAGCAGCAGGGGACCCGAGCTCCCCCGACCCGAGGCACGGGTGCTGCGCCGAGCCACGAACGCCGTCGCGGCCGCGAGCGCGAGCGAGTCGGGACCGCCCGAGCAGGCGACGAGCACGAGCGCGCCGTCGGGCAGGTCGGCCGTCGCCGCGGTGACGGCCGATCGCAGCGCGGCGACCTCGGGTGCCGGTCCGGTCATCGGCTCAGCCGTGCACCCGGCGCACCCACGCGCGCGGGTCGGCGATCTCCCGGGCGGTGGGCAGCTGCTCGGGTGCGGACCAGACGGCGTTGAGCCCGGTGGTCCCGACCGCGCGGCGGACCTCGCGCACGAACGCTGCGCCGTCCCGGTACTGCGCGAGCTTCGCGTCGAGGCCCAGCAGCCGGCGCAGCACGCGCTCGAGCCCGCGGGAGGCCGCGCCCGCGTCGCGGCGGGCCTCGAACCGCGCCCGGATGTGGCGGACGGACGGGACGACCGAGGGGCCGACCGCATCCATCGCCACGTCGGCATGACCCTCGAGCAGCGCCATCACGGCACCGACCTCGTCGAGCTGGGCGCGCTGCGCGGGCGTGAGCAGGTCGAGGAGCCCGGCGGCGTCGCCGTCGGTGTCGGGACCCACCAGGACGCGCGAGGCGATGCGGACGACGTCGGCGAACGACGGGCCGCCGTCCTGGCCCCGGCGACGGTTCTCGCCATGGCCCGCGCCCGGCACGAGCCCGCCCGGGACGAGCTCACCGAGGTCGTCGAGCAGCGCCGCCGCGCCGACGCGCAGGTGGTCCGCGAGCCATGGTGCCGCCGCGAACTGCAGCGCGTGCGTCTGCTCGTGCAGGGCGATCCACAGCCGGAAGTCGGCGGGCTCGACGCCGAGCGCGCGCTCGACCTGGAGCACGTTCGGGGCGACGAGCAGCAGCCGGCCGTGCGGTGCGCGCGCGTCGGCCGTGAACGGGTCGAACTGGCCGAGCACCTTGCCCGAGAGCAGCGCGAGGACCCCGCCGACCTGCACGGCCCCGGCGAGCCTCGTGCCGGTCGACGCGCTCGCGCCGCGGACAGACGCCGTCATCGCGGCGAGCATCCGGACGTTCGCCTGCGCCCAGCCCAGGCGGTCCACGACCTGCACGAGCGAGACCGGGTCGGTCTCGGGGTCGGTCCCGTCGGCCGGGGCGAGCTCGGTGATGCGGGCTGCGTGCACGGTGGCCGTCGCGGCGGAGGTGCGGAGCGTGGTGACGAGGTCGACGAGCTCGGCGCGGGTCGCCGTCGGGCCCGGGGACGCGAGCTGCCCGGCGAGGCGCGCGGCCATGTCCCAGTCGACGGGTCCGCGCACGGCGTCCGCCCCGGTGTCCTCCACGGCCTGGTTCACGCCCCCACCGTACCCAGGTGGGCCCGACCGAACCTGGGCGAGGCGGACGCGCCCCGGGTCAGCGGCAGCCGCACGCCTGGAGCGTCGTCACGAACGCGTCGATCGTCGCGCGCGGGGCCCACTGGCCGCCGTCGGGCGTCTGGTCCGCGAGGACCGCGAACGCGAGCAGGCGGCCGTCCGCGTCGACGACCGTGCCCGCGAGCGACGTCACGTGCGGGAGGCTCCCGGTCTTCGCCCGTACGAGACCGCGCGCGGCCGTCGTCGTGAACCGGTCCGCGAGCGTGCCTGACAGCCCCGCGATGGGCAGGCCCGTCGCGACCTCGCGCAGCTCGGGGTGCGTCGGGGCGGTCGAGAGCCGGACGAGGTCGACGAGGAGCTGCGGCGGGAGCGCGGAGCCGGCCCCGAGGCCCGAGGCGTCGACGAGCGTGGCCCCCGACGTGTCGAGCCCGAGCTCGGACGCCGCGCGCAGCACGGCCTTGCTCGCTGCCTCGAAGCTGCCGGGCAGACCCATGTGCACGGCGACGAGGCGCGCGACGACCTCGGTGATCGTGTTGTCCGACGAGTGCAGGAAGTACTGCACGACGTCCGCGATCGGTGCCGACCGCACGACGCCGAGCTCGGTCGCCCCCGCCGGCGCGGTCACCCGCGCCGGGGTGCCGGTCACGGTGATGCCCTGCTCCGCGAGGCGCGCGGCGAGCTGGCCGGCCGCCGCGAGCGACGGGTCGGGAAAGCGCGGGGGGTACTCGCCGGCCTTGATCTTGGCGACGTCGACCGCGAGCGCCGTGACGGGCGCGACGTACCCCGCGGCGATGTCCGAGGCTGCCCACGTCGGACTGAGCTTCGGGCCGGAGAACAGGGTGTCGTCGACACCGAGCGACACCGTCGTCGTCCCCGCGAGCTTGAGGCCCTTGGCCACCTGCGCGGCGAGGTCGGCGAGCCCGGCCCGCCCGTCGACCGCCGTCGGGTCGCCTGCGCCGGCGGCCAGCATCATGTCCCCGCCGCCGACGAGCACGATCTGGCCCGCGGCACCCTTGACGACACGGGTCGGCAGCGTCGTCGACGCCGGGAGCTGGGTCAGCGCCGCCACGGCCGTCACGAGCTTGGCGGTCGAGGCCGGGGTGTGCGGGACCGTCGGGGCGTTCGACGCGAGCACGTCACCGGTCAGCCCGTCGACGACGACCACACCCGTGCTCGCGCCCATCCGCGCGTCCGCGACGAGCGCCGCGACCATGCCCTGCAGCTGCGCCGGGGCCGGAGCGGGCGCCGCGGGGTCGAGCGCCGCCAGCAGCGCCGTCACCGCGGGCGCGGGCACCGCGCCGGGTGCCGTCGGGAAGGGCTTCGGGGGCGCCGGGGCGGCGGCGAGCGTGACCATGCCCGGCACGACGTCGTAGGCGTCCGCCGTCACGTACGCGCCGCCCGCGAGCAGCACGACGAGCGCCGTCGTGGCGACCGCGCGCACTCCCGATGCCATGTGCCGTCCTCTCCGTCCTGCTCGGGGGGGCGCAGCAGGCCCTCCGGTGCGTCACACTAAGCACACAAGAGGGGCGGGCCGCACCACGACCCGCCCTGCGGACACGCGTGCGTGCCGACTCGCGCTGACGCGGCGCGACGACCACGCACCTGCGGAGGAGAGCTGTGGAGTTCGACGTCACGATCGAGATCCCCAAGGGGCAGCGCAACAAGTACGAGGTCGACCACGCGACGGGACGGATCCGCCTCGACCGCATGCTCTTCACCTCGACCCGGTACCCCGACGACTACGGCTTCATCGAGGGCACCCTCGGCGAGGACGGCGACCCGCTCGACGCGCTCGTGCTCCTTGAGGAGCCGACGTTCCCCGGCTGCCTGATCCGGTGCCGCGCGCTCGGGATGTTCCGCATGCGCGACGAGGCCGGCGGCGACGACAAGGTCCTCTGCGTGCCGACAGGCGACCAGCGCGCCGCGTGGCGCCAGGACATCGACGACGTCTCCGACTTCCACCGCCTCGAGATCCAGCACTTCTTCGAGGTCTACAAGGATCTCGAGCCGGGCAAGTCCGTCGAGGGTGCGCACTGGACCGACCGCATCGAGGCCGAGGCCGAGATCGAGCGGTCGCGTCAGCGCGCGATCGACACCGGTTACTACATGCACTGAGCTGTACCGGTCCGGCGCGGGGAACCGTGCCGGACCTGCGTGCGCGCTCATCCGGCGCTGCGGCGCCATGCGCGCGCCGGCCCCGGCACCGCACGGCTGCTGGCGGCGGCGAGGGTGAGCGTCGGGTCAGGCGCGTCCGGCGAACGGCATCGTCGCGGCCCAGCGCATCGACGTGATCCGGACCGGCACACCCGGGCGCGGAGCCTCCACGATCTGGTTGCCGCCGATCCACATCGCGACGTGGTAGATCGCATCGGGATCCGTCGGGTCCGTCGAGTAGAAGACCAGGTCGCCAGGACGCATCTCGTCGTAGCTGATCTTGAGGACCTGCTTGTACTGGTCGCGTGAGGTCCGCGCGAGGTTGACGCCCGCCGCCTGCCACGAACGCATCGTCAGGCCCGAGCAGTCGAAGCTCGCGAAACCCGCGGAGCCCCACTCGTACGGCAGGCCGGCCTGTGCCGACGCCCAGGCGACTGCCGCCGCACCCTGATCCGCCGATCCGCGCGACCGGCCGGTGCCGAGACCGTAGGTGCCGGTCGGGGCCGTCGTGGGAGCGGGCGCGGGCGCCGTTGACACGGCAGGCGACGGATCGGAGGCGACAGGAGCTGCCGGAGCCGCGGGTGCTGCGGGTGCGGCTGGTGTGGTGACGACCGGCGCGGTGGTCGCGGGCGGCGTCGTGGTGGTCGCGGCGGGCGCTGTCGTCGTCGGCGCCTTGGTCGCGGCGACGGTGGTCACCGTGGGCGCAGCAGCCGCGGCCGCGGCGCTGGCCGCGCGGCGTTGCGCCTCAGCGGCGGCGTCCGCGCGTGCCTGCCGGTCGGCGTCGAGCTGGTCCTGGCGTGCGCGCTCAACCTCCGCGCTCGTGCTGCGGGCCGCGGCGAGCTGGCCGATGAGGTTGTCGCGCTCGGTGGCCGCGGCAGCGAGCGCGGCGTCGGACGCGGACTGCGTGGCCTCGGCGGCGGCGAGCGCATCCTTGGCCGCGGAGCTCGCGGCAGCCTGCGCGGCAACGGCGGAGTCGGCGCGGGCCTTGAGCGTGGTCGCGACGAGCTGCGTGGCCCGGTACCGCTGGACCGCCTCGTCAGCCTTCGTGCCGACGCGCGCGAGCGTCGTGCTGCGGTCGACGACCTGCCGGAACCCGTCGGCGGACAGGACGGCTTCGATCGTGTCCATCGATCCGCCCGACCGAGCGGTCTGCCGGGCGATCGCGACGAGCGAGCGACGTGCGGTCTCGGCCTGGGCGTCCGCGGCTGCGGACCGCGCGGCGGCCTCGGCAGCCGAGTCGGCGGCGGCGAGCCGGTCGGACTCAGCCTGCGTGTACTTCTCGCCGGCCGCCTGGACGGCGACGACAGCGGCATCGCGCTCGACGCTCTGCTGCGCGAGCCGCACCTCGATCTCGGCGACCGACATCTGCGCGGCGGTGACGGCCTGCTGCGCAGCGCGCACGTCCTGGTCGCTCGGGGCGGTGGGGTCCGCCGAGCCGGTGGTCGCGGAACCGACGAGGAGGACAGCGGCCGCGAGCGTCGCGACGGCCGCGCGCGTGCGTCCGTTGACCGTCCCGAGTCGAAGTGCCACGTCATGTCCTTCGTCTGCCCAGCGGTAAACCTTGAGGCCTCGGAAGAGGGCCCGTAGGGCACGCTACCTGCGCAGATCCCAGAAGAGAACACCAGTCACACCCGTCACACGAGTCACACGGTTGTGGTTCTGGACGAACTACCCGAAACGTCCCCCGACATAGTCCGCGGTGCGCTGGTCGAGGGGTGAGCCGAACATCGCGCTCGTGTCGCCGTGCTCGACGATGACCCCCGGAGCGCCCTCTGCCGCGAGGAAGAAGGCACACTGCTGCGAGACCCGGGCGGCCTGCTGCATGTTGTGCGTGACGATCACGATGGTGACCTCCCGAGCGAGCTCGGTCATCGTCTCCTCGATCACCCGCGTCGACGTCGGGTCGAGCGCCGAGCACGGCTCGTCCATGAGCAGCACGCGCGGACGCACAGCGAGCGACCGAGCGATGCACAGGCGCTGCTGCTGCCCGCCGGACAGTCCGCCGCCCGGAGCCGACAGCCGGTCGCGCACCTCGCGCCACAGCCCGGCCTTGGTCAGGGACTCCTCGACCAGCGCGTCCTTGGTAGCCCCGGTCGCGCGGACGCCCGTGAGCTTGAGGCCCGCGAGCACGTTGTCGCGGATGCTCATCGCCGGGAACGGGTTCGGCTTCTGGAACACCATGCCGATGTCGCGGCGGGCCTGCGTGAGCTTTCGGGTCGCGTCGTAGACGTCGACGCCGTCGAGCAGCACCTCACCCGCGAGCGATGCGGACGGCACCAGCTCGTGCATGCGGTTGAGGATCCGCAGGAACGTCGACTTCCCGCAGCCCGACGGGCCGATGAGCGCGGTGACGCGACCCGCGGGCATCGTGAGCGAGACGCGGTCGAGGACCTGGTGGCTGCCGAACCACGCCGAGATGGACTGCGCGCGCAGCTCCGCCAGACCGGACGGCTCGAACGAGGGGACTCCCGGCCCGAACCGTTCCCTGGTGAGCAGTGCAGTACCGCCGCCCGCGCTGGACAGGCCGTCGGGATACGAGTCGTCCCCCCGCGCCGCCGAGCGGTCTCGGGAGCGCACCCCCGGCACCGCAGGCCACGCGCCCCGGCTTGCAGGTTCCGCCCAGGCGTCGACCGGAGCCAGGATCGCCGTGGTCTCGACGGCGCTCTCGGGGCTGTCGAGGCGGTTCGGGAGACGGTCGTTCACGGCGGGTCTCCTGGCGATCGGTGAGGACGTCGACGTCGGGGGCTGGACCGGCGCGGTCACGCGGGCAGCCCTCCTCGACGCGCACGGAGGAACGTAGGGCGGGCGAGCAGACCGGCCACGGCGGCGAGTCCCGAACCACCTGCACCGAGGATCAGCCACTGCCCCGGCGTGCGGTGGTGAGCCGTCCACGCGGCCCAGATCAGGTCCGGGCCGAGGCCAGCGTGCGTCTCCGGCGCGGGTGCGGCGGGGGCCGCAGAGGCGGCGGGGGCTGGGCCGCCTCCGGCGGCCTGGGCGGAGGACTGCGGCATGCGGCCCGCGGCGGAGCGGCCGTCGCTCGCCCCCCTGCCCGACGCGCTTCCTGCGCCCGTACCCGTGGGCTGCACGGACGGCCCCGGCGGGACGATTAGCTGGAGCGAACCCGTGTCGGACGAGTCGACCGACACGATCGCGTCGCGGGGTGCGGCGAGCGCCGTGGGAGCCATGGCAACCGCGGCCACCAACGCACCGACCGCCAGGACGACCGTGACAACGACGATCTGCACCGAGCCGGCCGTCGGGTCGCTCCCACGCGCGTCGGGCCGGGCGACGGGCGCCGTTCGGTTGGCCGGACCCACACCGAGAAGCTGCGGGTCGGCGCCGGTGGACCGCGCCTCCGCGATCATCGCCGCCCACAGCTCCTCGCCCTCGCGACGGCGCCGGCGAACCTCGCGCACGACGAACCAGACAGCCCCGGCGACGAGTGCGATGACCGCGAGCCCGGTCCAGGAGACCGCAAGGAACGTCGAGCGCGCCGACGTGGACACGAGCGGGATCTCGGTGTCGGGGCCGGGCGCGGCCGCCATGTCGACGTCGATCACCGCTGTGGCGAGCGCCAGGGGCTCGACATCTCGGACGACCGACTCGACCGTGATCGTCTGGCCCGGCAAGATCTCGCGCGTGCTGTCGGCGTCCACCTGGGCCAGCCGGACGCCGAAGGGTCCGGTGACCCGAACGCGGGGCTTGCCGACGATCTTGACGTTGCCCGTGTTGGACACGTCGTAGTGCAAGGTCGTCGGCGCTGCGCCGAACGGCATCCACGTCGAGCCGTAGGAGGCGTGCACACCGCGGACGGTGAGCGCGGGGGTGAGCTCGCCCGACACGCGGAGGTTCAGGCGGACCGCCACCCGCGTGTCCACCACGACGCCCTGGGCGTCCGGCGTCGGGTTCGCCGGGGACACTGCGATCCCGCCCGGGTGGTCGCCGGGGGCGGCACCGGCCGGCACGGCGACCGTGACCGCGACGACGGCGCTCGACAGCGCCGGGATCGTCACAGTCGGTGTGTCGACCGTGACCCACGAGCCGACATCGACCGCAGCGGTCGCAGCGGGCTTGAGATCGTAGCCGCCGCTCCCGGTGTTGAAGGCGTCAGCCCCGTAGACCGAGAACGTGCGCTCCACCGTCGAGGCGTTGGAGATCACGAGGTGGTCCTGCACCGAGGCGCCGGGGCCGGCCTGCAGCTCGAGACGGGTGCGGCTGTCCGCTGCACCCGTCGCATCTGCCGGGCCGACCGACCAGGCCGCCGTGGCGTCGTCCGCCACGGCAGCCTGGACCACGGGAAGCCCGAGCACCCCCACCGCTGCCAGGACCGCCACCGCGGTGACCCGCGAGGCTCGACGGCTGAAGACGTGTGTCATGAGATGCACTCCGGTTCGCGTGTGACGATCTGTCGAACAGGTGCGGGGTGGTTCAGCTGGCGATCAGCGTGACGGTGATCGTCGAGCTGTAGCTGCCTTGGGTCGTCGAGCTGGGGATGGCGAGGTTGAGCGTGGCCCCCAGGGTCGTCGACCCCTGACCGGACGTCGTCGTCGACCCGAGCACCGCGCTCGTGCTCAGACCGGCGCTCGTGGCAGCGTCGAGGAACGACGACACCGCGGGCCCCGCCTGCGTCGCCAGCAGGCTGCCGCTGCCGTTGACCGTCGTCGTGAGCGTCGCTGCGGGCGTCCAGCCGAGGTACTTCGCACCGATCGAGGGGGCGCCGGCGAGGGAGAAGTCGGACGCCTGGACGTTCACCTGCCACCCGGTGAGCAGGTCGGAACGGCGAGTGTCGTCAACCTTGATCGCCGGCAGCGCTGCGGTCGCGGTCACCCGGGTGTTGCCCGAGTCGCGTGCACCGGAGAGGGTGACAGCAGCGCTGCTGGGGACCGAGAGCGTCAGGCTGCCCGGCTCGGTCTGCACGACTGCGGGAACGGTCAGCGTCACGGCGATGCCACCCTGGCCGGCTGCAACGGTCCAGGACTGGGCCGGCGCGTCCGACGCGAGGAACGTGGTGACGTCCGTCGGGACGAAGCTCGCGGAGTAGGTGTGGGCGCCGATCGACGGGGCCGTGACCGTGTAGGTCGCGACGCCGGCGGAGACGGGGGCCGAACCGAGGGTCGTCGTGCCCTCCTTGAAGGTCACCGAGCCGGCCGCGCTGCTCGGAGCGACCGTCGCGGTGAGCGCAAGGTTCGCGCCTGCTGCGGCGGCGCCGAGTGTCGTCGAGGTCGCGACCGCGGTGGCGGTGCCGAGCGCAGGCGGGGCCGGGACGGACCACGAGGTCAGGGTCAGGTTGTCCGGCGCGGTCATCGTGATGGGCGTCGAGAAGTACCCGAGCGCGGCACCGGCGGCGCTGAAGCACGTGAACGTCAGCGGCAGCGGGAC
>NZ_DASUIR010000079.1:0-3984 GCF_036279715.1 Cellulomonas sp.
GTCCGCCCTGCCGCATCGAGGTGCGCGACGTAGCGGGCGAGGTCACGCCGGTAGGCCGCGAGCGTGTTGACCGCGAGCCCGCGCTCGACGGTCAGGTGCGCCAGGTAGTCCTCGACCGCGCTCTGCAGCAGGACCTGCGCCACGGCTCCGCCTGCGCTCAGAAGGGAAGGAACACGTCGACGGCGACCGCGACGAAGATCAGCGTGAGGTAGGTGATGGACGCGTGGAAGACCTTCATCGCGTTCAGCTTGCCGTGCGAAGGGTCGGCGGCGCGCCGGTACAGGCTGATGCACGACCACACGAACCACGCACCGAGCACGAGCGCGACCAGCGCATAGACCCAGGTCATGTGCGCGACGGGCACGAGCAGGAGCGAGCACCCGACCATGGCGACCGCGTACGCGATCATCTCGCGCGCCACGAGCGTGTCGGCGGCGACCACGGGCAGCATCGGGACTCCGGCGGCCGCGTAGTCCTTGCGGAACTTCATCGACAACGGCCAGTAGTGCGGCGGCGTCCAGAAGAAGATGACGCCGAACAGCAGCACGGGGGTCCACGACACGCTGCCCGTCACGGCCGACCAGCCGATGAGGACGGGCATGCACCCCGCTGCGCCGCCCCACACGATGTTCTGGGGCGTCCGGCGCTTGAGGATCATCGTGTAGCCGATGACGTACATGAGGATCGCGCCCCCTGTGAGCAGCGCGGAGGCGACGTTGACGACGAGCGCGAACCAGCCGAGCGCCAGCACCCCCAGGACCGTGCCGAAGACCAGCGCGGCCCGCGGGCTGATCTCGCCCGTCACGAGCGGACGGCGCTTGGTGCGGTTCATGATCTGGTCGATGTCGCGGTCGAGGTAGCAGTTGAGCGTGTTGGCCGACCCGGCGGCCGCCGTCCCACCGACCAGCGTCGCCAGGACGAGCCCGATCGAGGGGAACGCGCGATCCGCGAGGATCATCGTCGGGATCGTCGTGACCAGCAGCAGCTCGATGATCCGGGGCTTCGTGAGCGCCACGTAGGCACCGAGGACGTGCACGATCGCTCGGGCCCGGTCGGCTGCCGACGGCGCAGGGACCGCGCCGGAGGTCCACCGGTCGGCCGGCCGAGCGGACGCGCCTGCGTCGTCCAGGGGGGAAGGGCTGGTGGTGCGCACGCTCTGCCGACGTCCGATCGTGTCCAGGAGGCCCCTCTGCTCCAGGTGACTGCGGAGACAGGGCCCTCGGTCCTAAGGAGGAGTGAGCCCTGCCATGGTAAGGCCCGTCCCTGGTCGGCACGGGAGGCCGACGCGGATATAGGCTCGGGCGAGCACGACACCCCCGCGCTGGACCCTGTCCGGGAACGGCCATGCACGTAGTGCTACCGGGCGCTCCATGCGCCGCGGGCGGTGACAGCCACCGACTCCCGTCCGAGGGCGTCGGACAGCGACGACGTCCTTGAGCCGCGCGCCAGGGACGGGAATGAGGTGCGGTGAACGCCAAGGCTCCCCTGGCCACGTCCGTCGGATGGACCGAGCTCGACCACCGGGCGGTCGACACCGTCCGCGTCCTCGCGGCCGACGCCGTCGAGAAGGTCGGCAACGGACACCCCGGGACGGCGATCAGCCTCGCGCCCGCCGCGTACCTGCTCTACCAGAACGTGCTCCGGCACGACCCGGCCGACCCGCACTGGCTCGGCCGCGACCGCTTCATCCTCTCCGCCGGGCACTCGAGCCTCACGCAGTACATCCAGCTGTACCTGGCCGGCTTCGGGCTCGAGCTCGAGGACCTGGCCGCGCTGCGGACGTGGGGCTCGAAGACCCCGGGACACCCCGAGTACAAGCACACCGCCGGCGTCGAGATGACCACCGGCCCGCTCGGCCAGGGCCTGTCGAGCGCGGTCGGCTTCGCGATGGCCGCCCGCCGCGAGCGCGGTCTTCTCGACCCCGACGCCGCACCGGGCACGAGCCCGTTCGACCACTTCGTCTACGTCATCGCGTCCGACGGCGACCTCGAGGAGGGCGTCACGAGCGAGGCGTCCTCCATCGCGGGGACGCAGGAGCTCGGCAACCTCATCGTGGTCTGGGACGACAACCACATCTCGATCGAGGGCGACACCCAGATCGCGTTCAACGAGGACGTCCTGGCCCGGTATGCGGCGTACGGCTGGCACGTGCAGATGGTCGACTGGACCGCGGGGCCCGACGGCTACGTCGAGGACGTCGACGCGCTCCACGCCGCGATCGAGGCGGCCAAGGCCGTCACCGACCGCCCGTCGTTCATCGGTCTGCGCACGATCATCGCGTGGCCGTCGCCCACCAAGCAGAACACCCACGGGTCGCACGGCTCGAAGCTCGGGACCGACGAGGTCCGGGGCCTCAAGGAGGTCCTCGGGTTCGACCCCGACGCGTCCTTCGCGGTCGCACCCGAGGTCATCGCCCACACCCGCAAGGCTCTCGACCGTGGCGCCGCCGCGCAGGCCGCGTGGCGGGTCGGCTATGACGCCTGGCGCGACGCCAACCCGGATCGCGCCACGCTGCTGGACCGCCTCGTGGCCGGCAAGCTCCCGACCGACTGGGCCGACGCCCTGCCGGTCTTCCCGGCCGGCAAGTCCGTCGCGACCCGCGCCGCGTCGGGCGACGTGCTGTCCGCGCTCGCGGGCGTCCTGCCCGAGCTGTGGGGCGGCTCGGCCGACCTCGCGGGCTCGAACAACACGACCATGAAGGGCGAGCCGTCCTTCATCCCGGCCGGTCGGTCCACGCACGAGTTCGCCGGCGACCAGTACGGCCGCACGCTGCACTTCGGCATCCGTGAGCACGCGATGGGCGCCATCCTCTCCGGGATCACGCTGCACGGGCTCACCCGGGCCTACGGCGGGACGTTCTTCACGTTCAGCGACTACATGCGTGGCGCGGTCCGTCTGGCGGCGCTCATGGGCGTGCCGTCCATCTACGTCTGGACGCACGACTCGATCGGGCTCGGCGAGGACGGTCCGACGCACCAGCCCGTCGAGCACCTGACCGCGGTGCGCGCGATCCCGGGGCTCGCGATCGTGCGACCCGCCGACGCCAACGAGACTGCCGCGGCCTGGCGGGCCGTCCTCGAGCGCACCGACGGTCCGGTCGGCCTCATCCTCACGCGCCAGAACGTGCCCACGTTCCCGCGCGGCGAGGAGGGGTTCGCCTCGGCCGACGGCGTCGCGCGCGGCGCCTACGTCCTGCTCGAGGCCAGCACCGGGACGCCCGACGTGATCCTCATCGGCACCGGCTCGGAGGTCCAGCTCGCCGTCGAGGCACGCACGACCCTCGAGGCTGCCGGGATCGCGACCCGCGTCGTCTCCGCGCCGTGCCTCGAGTGGTTCGCCGAGCAGGACGCCTCGTACCGCGAGCACGTGCTCCCGGCCGGCGTCCGGGCCCGGGTGTCGGTCGAGGCAGGCATCGCGCTCTCGTGGCACAAGATCGTCGGCGACGCCGGCCGATCCATCTCGCTCGAGCACTACGGGGCGTCGGCCGACTCCGACACGCTGTACCGCGAGTTCGGCATCACGGCGCAGGCCGTCGTGGCCGCGGCCCGCGAGTCGATCGAGGCAGCTCACGGCACCCACGCGCCGGCATCCGACGCGGGCACGCCGACCCAGGGCGGGACGGGCGACCAGCTCGTCTGACCCGAGGTATCACGTTCTCGAAAGGGCACCGCCATGACTGAGACCGGAACGAACCCCCTCGGTGGACCGCTCGACCGCCTCACGGAGGCCGGCGTCGCCATCTGGCTCGACGACTTGTCGCGCGAGCGGCTCCGCACGGGCAACCTCGCCGAGCTGGTCACGACCCGGCGGGTCGTGGGTGTGACGACGAACCCGACGATCTTCGCGAACGCTCTCGCGAAGGGCGACGCGTACGAGGCGCAGCTCACGGAGCTCGCCGGGCACAGGGCGGACGTCGACGAGGCGGTCTTCGCCATCACGACCGACGACGTCCGCGAGGCGGCCGACCTGCTGCGCCGCGTGTAT
>NZ_DASUIR010000080.1:0-29357 GCF_036279715.1 Cellulomonas sp.
CGTCCTCGCCCCGATCGGGTTCGTCTCGGACCACATGGAGGTCGCGTTCGACCTCGACGCGGAGGCGCTCGAGACCGCTCGCGAGCTCGGGGTCGAGGCAGTCCGCGCCGGTACCGCCGGGACCCGGGCGCCGTTCGTCGAGGGCCTCGTCGACCTGGTGCTCGAGCGCGCCGCGGCCGAGCGGGGTGAGGACGTGGTCCGCGCGACGGTGGGCGCGTTCGACGCCTGGCCCGACGTGTGCCGTCCCGGCTGCTGCCGACTGCGAGCCGGCGTCGACAGCGGCGTGCCGGCCGCCTGCGGCTCGGACGAACCGACACTGCCGGCCGACCCCTCCGGTCATGACGCACCGCACCACGACACCTCGACGACAGGAGCGCGACGATGAGCACGCACACAGGACCCGCCGAGCACGGCACCCCCGGCGCGCACGGCGTCGCACCCGAGCTGGTCAACGCCTCGATCCGCTATGCGATGTACTCGGTGTTCGCGCTCGAGGAGGCGCTGCCCGAGGACGACGACGAGCGCGCGCAGCTGGTCGCGACCGCGGAGTCCGCGGTCCGGGACGGCGTCCCCGGCAGGCCGGCGGGCGACCTGGTCGTGCGCGGGTGGTACGACGTCTCTGGGCTGCGAGCCGACGCCGACCTCATGGTGTGGTGGCACGGCGACAGCATCGAGGCCGTCCAGGGCGCCTACCAGCGTCTGCGCGCGAGCGAGCTCGGCCGGCACCTGCTGCCCGTGTGGTCCGTCGTCGCGCTGCACCGGCCCGCGGAGTTCAACCGGTCCCACATCCCGGCGTTCCTGGCCGGTGAGGCCGCCGGGTCCTACCTCTGCGTCTACCCGTTCGTGCGTTCGTACGAGTGGTACCTGCTGCCCGAGGCCGAACGGCGCGACATGCTCGTCGAGCACGGCCATGCCGCCAAGGACTTCGCCGACGTCCGTGCCAACACCCTCGCGGCGTTCGCACTCGGCGACTACGAGTGGATCCTCGCGTTCGAGGCGGAGCAGCTCGACCGGATCGTCGACCTCATGCGGGAGCTGCGCGCCGTCGAGGCGCGGCGCCACGTCCGCCTCGAGGTGCCGTTCTACACGGGCCCCCGCGTGGCCCTCACCGAGTGGGCGGACCGGCAGCCGCGCGACGCCTGAGCCGACGGCACCTGGTGCGATCGCCCCACCCCTGGGCGCGGGTTGATGCGCGTGCCATGATCGGGCGATGAGGCGTCTCGCGGGATCGACGTGGCGGTTCGACGACGTCGACGGGGTGCCCGTCGCGCCGGTCCCCGACCGCGCGCGGCCCGAGCTCACGTTCGAGGACGACGGCCAGGTGTTCGGGACCGGCGGGGTCAACCGGTTCCGAAGCACCTACACGCTCGACGGCGACCGGCTCACGTTCGGCCCCCTCGCGACCACGCAGATGGCGGGCATCCCCGACCATCTGGCCCGCGAGCGGGCGGTCCTCGAGCTCTTGGGTGGCGCACCGACCGTCCAGGTCGACGGCGACGTGCTGGTGCTCGTTGACGCGGCCGGCCGCGCGTCACGGCTGACGCGCGTGCGGCCCGACGGCGTCAGCTGAGCCCGGCCCCGTCCAGGCGACCCGTGCCGAGTCCCGGCCAGACCTCGGCGAGCGCCTCCAGGGTGTGCACCCGCGTGGCGACGTCGAATGCCGTGGCCGTCACGAGCAGCTCGTCGGCTCCGGTCCGACGCACGAGGTCGCCGAGCTCGGCAGCCGCACGCTCGGCGGTCGTGGCGATCTGCGTCCCGGGCATCCGGGCGAAGAAGTCGCGCGCCGCATCGGGGTCGAGCTCGGCCAGGATCCGGGCCGCCTCGTCGGGGCTCACGATCGGGCCGAGCGGTCGGGCCGTGCGCAGGCTCAGCGCCATGACGCGGCTCGGCCCGGCGAGGCGGGACGCCTCGGCGGGCGTGTCCGCGATGATGACCGACGACGAGACCATGACGTACGGCGCGTCGAGCACCGCTGAGGGTCGGAACGCCGACCGGTACGCCGCGACCGCCTCGCCGGTGTGGCCCGTCGAGAAGTGGTGCGCATAGCTGTAGGGCAGGCCGAGCTCTCCCGCGAGCTCGGCGCTGAACAGGCTCGACCCGAGCAGCCACGCCTGTGGTGTCGAGGCCTGGTGGGGTGTCGCACGCAGCCGCCGCGCCCGGGCCGAGGGCGCGCGGCCCCCCGGCGCCTGCCCGAGCAGCGCGAGCACGTCGAGGAGCTCGGCGGGGAAGTCCTCCGCGCCGAGGCCCTCGACGGTCCGGCGCAGCGCAGCGGCCGTGGCGGGGTCCGTGCCGGGTGCGCGGCCGATCCCGAGGTCGATGCGCCCCGGGTGCAGGGCCTCGAGCATCGCGAACTGCTCGGCGACGACGAGTGCCGGATGGTTGGGGAGCATGACGCCCCCGGACCCGACCCGGATACGCCGGGTCGCGGCCGCCAGGTGGGCGATGAGGACGCCGGGGGAGGTCGATGCCACGGCCGGCATGGCGTGGTGCTCGGCGACCCAGAAGCGCGCGTAGCCGAGCTCGTCGGCTGCCCTGGCGAGCTGTGTCGTGGCGAGGAGCGCGTCCCGGCTCGTCGTCCCCACGGCGACCGGCGAGGTGTCGAGGACGCCCACCGGGATCGTCCGGGCAGCACCGGGCACCGCCGGGGCGGGGTCCTGGACGGGTTCGACGGGCTCGGGGGAGCGCGCGGCTGAGGTCGGTTCGACGAAGGGGTTCACCTGGACAGCAACGTCGCGACGAGTCCGTCCCATCCCGTCGCCAGGATCAGGGGTACAGGCCGCGGATCTGGTGGGCCTCGGCGACGCGCCGGACGCCGATCATCATCGCGGCGTCGCGCAGGCTCAGCCCTTGCGTGCGTGCGGCCTCGGCGACCGCGGCGTACGCCTCGAGCATCCGGTGCTCGAGGCGCTCCTCGATCTCGCGCTCGGTCCACCAGTACGCCTGGTTGGCCTGGACCCACTCGAAGTAGGACACGACGACCCCGCCGGCGTTCGCCAGGATGTCGGGGACGACGACGATGCCACGCTCCGCGAGGATCGCGTCCGCGCGCGCGGTCGTCGGACCGTTGGCCGCCTCGACGACCCACGCCGCCTTGACCGATCCCGCGGTCTCGGCGTCGAGGACACCCTCGACGGCGGCCGGCACCAGGACGTCGACGTCGAGCGCGAGGAGCGTCGTGTTGTCGATCGCCTCGCCGCCCGCGAATCCGACCACCGAGCCCGTCGCGGCGACGTGGGCGAGCAGCGCGGGGACGTCGAGGCCGTCCGGGGCCTGCACCCCGCCGTACTGGTCGCTGACCGCAACGACCGTGGCGCCGGCCTCCGCGAAGAACCGTGTCGCGTGCGAGCCGACCTTGCCGAAGCCCTGCACGGCGACGCGCACCTCGGACAGCGCCACGCCGGCGCTGGCGAGCGCGGCGCGTGCCGTGTGCACGACGCCCCGCGACGTCGCGGTCAGGCGGCCCAGCGAGCCGCCGACGGCGAGCGGCTTGCCGGTCGCGACGGCGGGGATCGTGTAGCCACGGTTGACCGAGAACGTGTCCATGACCCACGCCATCGTCTGCTCGTCGGTGCCGATGTCGGGCGCCATGATGTCGCGCTCGGGGCCGATCATCGGCATGATCTCGCTCGTGTAGCGACGCGTGACGCGCTCGAGCTCCGACGTCGAGTACCGGCGGGGGTCGATCGTGACCCCACCCTTCGCACCGCCGTACGGCAGCTCGACGACCGCGCACTTCCACGTCATGAGCATCGCGAGTGCCCGGACCTCGTCGGGGTCGACGCTCGCGGCGTACCGCAGGCCGCCCTTGCCGGGCCCGCGCGAGATGTTGTGCTGGACGCGGTAGCCGGTGAACAGCTCGATGGTGCCGTCGTCGCGGCGCAAGGGGATCGACACCGTGATCTCCCGGCGCGGCGTGGCGAGCATCTCGTGCAGGCCGCCGCCGTAGCCGAGGACGTCGACAGCCTTCGCGAGCTGGGCTCGGGCTGTTCCGAGCGGGGAGGGGCTCTCGACGAGAGGGGCGGCGGGCTCCGTCATGCGGGTGTGCCTCCTGGCGCGATCCGGTCCGGTCGCGGACGGCCGGGCTGCGCGGACGAGACTGTCCGGTCGGCACCGTCGCCGACCGTCCGCACCGCGCTCGTGCCTACCCTGCCATGACGACCGAGGAGTTGGTCAGGCCGACCCGCGGATCACGAGCTCGGGAGCGAAGATGAGCGGCTCGCGGTCGCCCCCACCGTGCAGCTGGTCGAGGAGCTGTGCGCCGGCAGCCCGGGCCATCGCGATGACGGGCTGGATCACGGTCGTCAGCGGCGGGTTGGTCGAGGTGGCGACGCCGACGTTGTCGTAGCCGACGATGGCGATGTCGCCCGGCACGTCACGGCCGAGCTCGGCCAGCACCCCCATCGCCCCGACGGCCATCAGGTCGGACGCGACGAACAGGCCGTCGATGTCGGGGTGCGCAGCGAGGAGCCGGCGGGCAGCGGCCGCACCCGAGGTGATCGTGAAGTCGCCGTGCACGACGGCGTCCTCAGGGAGCCCGGCGGCACGAACGGCCTCGCGCCAGCCCGTCAGCCGGTCGATCCCGGCCGACATGTCCTGGGGACCCGCGATCGTCGCGAGGCGTCGCCGACCGATGCTGATGAGCCGCTGCGTCGCGATCCGACCGCCCTCGACGTTGTCGGTGTCGACGTAGTGTGCGGCGCTCTCGCCGGACAGCGGGCGCCCCACGAACACGTTGGGGAGGCCGGACATCTCCAGCGCGCGGTCGAGCTCGTCATCGCGGTGGTGCGAGACGACGATCGCGCCGTCGACGTGCCCGTTGCGGAGGTAGCGGATGGTCCTGGCGCTGTCGCCCGGACGGGCGATCACGAGGACGAGCTGCATCTCGGAGTCGGCGAGCGCCGTGCTGAGCCCGTTGAGCATCCCGGCGAAGAACGGGTCCGACAGGACGCGCTCGTCGGGCTCGGGGACGACGAGCGCGATGGAGTCGGTCCGCTTGGTGACGAGCGAGCGCGCAGCACGGTTCGGCGTGTAGCCGAGCTCGGCGATCGCAGCCTCGACCGCCGCCTGCGCCTCGGGGGAGACCCGGAGACCACCGTTGATCGCGCGCGACGCCGTCGAACGCGAGACTCCCGCACGCTCGGCCACCTGCTCGAGCGTGGGCGCCGGGGGTCGTCCGAGCGTGGGGCGGATCGCATCGTTGTCGATCACCATGGGTCGTCCCCTCGTGAGGCTGCCTGAGCAGCGTATGCAGCAAGAATCGGCGGGCGGGACCCTCAGCGCGAGCCCCGCCCCCGGGCGATCAGCCCTTGACCGCTCCCTGCATGATGCCCGCAACGAGCTGGCGACCGGCGAAGATGAACACGACGACCAGCGGCACGACCGACAGCGTGACACCGGCCATGATCAAGGCCATGTCCTTGAAGTAGGACGACTGCAGCAGCTGGACGGCGACTGGCAGTGTCGGGTTCGACGATCCGAGCACGATGAACGGCCAGAAGAAGTTGGTCCAGGATCCCACGAACGTGAACAGCGCCAGCATCGAGGCCGCCGGACGAGCCGCGGGCAGCGCGACATGGTAGAAGGTCTGGATCATCGAGGCACCGTCGACGCGTGCGGCCTCGATGAGCTCGTAGGGAAGGGCCGACTCGAGGTACTGGGTCATCCAGAACACCCCGAACGCGGTGACCATGCCCGGCACGATGACGGCCGTGAGCTTCCCGGTCCAGCCGAGCTTCGACATCACGATGAAGAGCGGGACGATGCCGAGCTGCGTCGGGACGGCCATCGTCGCGATGACGAAGACCAGCAGAGGGCCGCGGCCGCGGAAGCGGAGCTTGGCGAAGGAGAACCCGGCGAGCGTCGAGAACAGGACGACCGAGGCCGACGTGAGGACCGCGACGACGACGCTGTTGCGGAAGGCCTTCCAGAACTGGATCTTGGAGGTCAGGACGCGGTGCACGTTGTCGAAGAACTCGCCGTGGGGCAGCAGCGACGGGATCGGGTGCTGCGCGATGGCCCCGGCGTTCGAGCTGGCCAGCAGGAAGGCGTAGTAGAGCGGGTACGCCGAGATCAGGATGACGACGCCGAGGATCACGTAGGTGAGCCAGCCGGCGCGCCGGTCGGAACCTGCGCCGGTCGAGATGTGCCGTCGGCGTGCTGCGGCCCGGGCAGCACCGCGGCCCGCGGTCTGCTGGATGACGGGGATCGAAGGCGCGCTCATCGCTTGGCCTTCCTTCCGGACTTCGGCGCCGAGTCGGTCGAGATCCGGCGGGTGAGGGAGAAGTTGACAATGCCCACGGCAACGATGATGAGGAACAGGATCCATGCGACGGCGGCGGCGCGGCCGAAGCTCTTCTGGGCACCCCAGCCGAGCTCGTACAGGTACATCGTCACGGTCAGCCACTGGCGGTCCGAGCCGCCCTGGCCGAACTGGTCGTACATGCGGGGCTCGTCGAAGATCTGCAGCCCGCCGATCGTGGAGGTCACGACCACGAAGATGATGGTCGGCCGCAGCATCGGGACGGTGATCGAGAAGAACTGGCGCAGGCGTGCGGCGCCGTCGAGGATCGCGGCCTCGTAGAGGTCGCGGGGGACCGCCTGCATCGCCGCGAGGAAGATGAGGGTGTTGTACCCGATCCACCGGAAGTTGACCATCGTCGCGATCGCGACGTGGCTGGACAGGACGTCGGCGTGCCAGCGGATCGAGTCGAGCCCGATGTTGTTGAGCATCGTGTTGATCATGCCGTGCTGGTCCGCGAAGAGCTTCGAGAAGATGAGGCTGACCGCCACGGGGGCCACGACGTAGGGGAGGAGGACACCCATGCGCCAGAAGGTCCGCGCCCGCAGGTTCGCGTCGAGCACCGCGGCCAGGATGATCGCGATGAAGATCTGCGGCACCGACGACAGCAGGAAGATGCTGAAGGTGTTGCGCAGCGCGCGCCAGAAGTTGGGCTCCTGCAGCACGAACGCGAAGTTGTCGAACCCGACGAAGGCGCCCTCACCGCCGATGAGGTGCCACTTGTGCATCGAGACGTACGCCGTGTACGCCAGCGGGAACAGGCCCACGACGGCGAACAGGATGAAGAACGGGGAGATGTACAGGTACGGCGAGAGCTTGACGTCCCAGCGGCCGAGCGTCTGACGGAGGCCGACGCGGCGAGGTTCGCGGTCCCGCGTCGGCGGAGTGGGGCGGCGGTCCAGTTGTGGCGTGGTCGAGGTCGACATCGTGATCCTTAGCGTGGCGCTGGGTGAGGTGAGCGTATCCGGGCTGAGCCGGCCCGCCGGGGGCTGAGCACCGGCGGGCCGGCTCGGTCGGGCGTCAGCCCAGTGCGCTCACGGCGTCCGTGAACTTCGTCCACGAGGTCGCGATGTCATCCGTCTTGTCGACGTCGACGCGGCTGATCGCCTGCTGCATCGCGTCGTTGATGGCGAAGTAGTTCGGACCCTTGAACGGCGGGGTCGCGGGCAGCGCCTTGGCGCGGTTCGCGAGGATCTCGCCGGTGGGGGCGTTGTTGAAGAAGGCGTTCTTGACGCCGAGGAGGTCGGGGCTGGACAGCGCCTTGACCTGGCTCGGGAAGGTGCCCTTGTACTTGAACGCGGTGATCTGCTGCTCAGGAGCGGTGAGCCAGGCGGCGAGGGCCTTGGCCTCCTCCGGGTGCGCACCCTGGGCCGGGACGGTCAGGAACGAGCCACCCCAGTTGCCGGCGCCGCCGGGGAAGACGTCGGCGACGTCCCAGCCGGAGACACCCTTCGCGTTGCCCTCGATGACGCCGAGCATCCAGCCCGGAGCGAGCATCGTGGCGAAGCCGTTGTTCTGGAACGCAGCGGCCCAGTCGTCGCTCCACTGGCCGAGGTGCGCCGAGAGGTTGTCGGTCGTCGACGCGGTGAGGACCTTCGTGTAGATGTCCTTGACCTGGGCGCTGTCCTTGGCGGTGATCGTGTTGTCAGCCGGGTTCTCGTACGCGTCGGTGACCTGGTTGATCATGCCCTGGTAGATGGCGCCGGCCGAGTCGAAGAACGGCACGTTCGTGCCGCCAGCAGCGAACTGCTTGCCGACCGCGAAGTACTTGTCCCACGTCGCGTCCTTGCCGCCGAACAGCGCGGCGACCTCGGCGCGGTCGGTCGGGAGACCTGCGGCCTTGAAGAGGTCGGAGCGGTACGCGATGACCTCGGGGCCGATGTCCGTGCCGTAGCCGATGAGGCGGCCGGTGCTGTCGGTGGCCTGCGACACCTTGTAGTCGAGCCAGCGGCCCTTGGTCTCGTCAGAGTTGAGGTCCACGAACTTGTCCGAGTACTGGAGCAGCTCGGGGAGCCAGTCCACCTCGATGGCCTCGATGTCCGACAGGCCGGAGCCCGCGGCGAGACGCGTGTTCATGTTGTCGCGGGCCTCGTTGGACGTCGCGGCCTTGACGGGCTCGATCGTGATGTTCGGGTGCAGCTTGGTGTACGCGTCGTACAGCGAGCCCGCCGGGTCGTCGTAGCCGAACTCGTTGAACGTCGCGACCTTGAGCGTGATCTTCTCGGTGCTGGCCGCTGTCGTGGCCTTGTCGGTCGCGGCCGGCGTCGCGGATCCGCCTGAGCTGCACGCGGTGGCGAGGAGGGCGATGCCCGTGACCCCGGCCGCGGCTGCCCACATCTTGCGTGTGGTCTTGCGCACTGTGACTCCCTTGTCGTTCGGACGGCGTCCTCGCCGCACCTGAGGGTGTTCGCGGATCGCACCCGCCCACGGGGCGGGGACGATCAACGGACGTGGGCCGTGTGGACCCTCGCGTGGGAGCGATCCCGCAACCTGTGCGGGAGCGTTCCCACGCGCTGCGCTGAACTCTCTTACGGTGCTGGTCGCGTGTCAAGGACGGGGTGGTCCAAACGGGTGTGGTAGCGATCCCACGGCAACGTTTCCGCAGGTCAGAGGCCTGCGCGCCGCGACCGTGTTACCGAATTGTTACGCCTCGCCAACCGTTCCGTGACCTTCCAGCCAACGTGCAGCAACGACCCCTTCGACAGAGAGCGCGTCACGGATCGCTTCGGCGGCGGCGGATTCGACCGCGCCGGCGAACAGGGGGATGCCGGCCTTGAGATCGCCGTCGTACGTCAGGGTCGAGGCCGCGCCGTGCGCTGCGAGGACCATCGTCCCCGTCAGGCGCACCGGGGCCCCCGTGATCTCGACGACGACCGTCCCGCGCCGCTCGCCGTCGGGCCTCGGGGTGTCCCACGCCTCGACCTGACGCACGTGCAGGCTCGACCCGACGAACGCTCGCAGGTTGGCCGGGATCTGGTCGGTCGGCAGCGATCTCCGGGTCGTCACCGTGAAGGCACCGTTCTCGCCGTTCACCACGTCGACGTGCTGGTCGAGCGCTCCGGTCGCCCGCACCTTGGCGTGGACGAAGCTCGGGTCCGCGAGCATGCGCGTCGCGGTCGATGGGTCGGCCGGCAGGTCAAGCGTCACGGTCAGGTGCACAGGTCGGTCCTCCTCGTCGGCGCGGGTGCGCGCTGTGCTCGGTCGCGTGCGTCGGGGGCGGAGCTGCTATGGCTCCGAGGAACGTCGCAGGTCGCGGGCCCTCGCGCACGCGCCCGCCACCACGCTAGCGCGCCGCCGGGCCGCTCGCCGCGAGTCCGCTGGGTCGGGCGACCTAGGCTGGACCTCGTGTCCACCCTGAGCGACCTCGCGTCGCGTCATGCCTCGCTCGATGCCGCCGACCTCGAGTGGCTGCACCTGCTCGTCGGGGACTGGCAGGTCGTGTCGGACCTCGCGTTCGCCGACCTCGTGCTCTGGCTGCCGACGTCCGACGGCGACTTCATCGCGATCGCCCAGTGCCGACCGAGCACGGGCGCGACCGTCCACTACGACGACGTCGTGGGCTCCCGGCCGCCGGACGGCCAGCGCCCGCAGCTCCAGCGCTCGCTCACGGAGGTGCGGGCACAGCGCTCGCGCGAGCCGCGCTGGTTCGGGTCCTACGCGGTGCGCGAGGAGGCGGTCCCCGTCGTGCACGACGGGCGTGCGATCGCCGTCATCGCTCGGCAGACCAACCTCGGCGGGGCCCGCACGCCCAGCCGGCTCGAGCTCAACTACGTCGAGGCCGCCGACGACCTCATGGGCATGATCGCCCGCGGGCACTTCCCCGCGGTCAACGCCCCCACCGGGCCGCGCCGGGGTGCACCGCGCGTGGGCGACGGGCTCATCCGGCTCAACTCGGAGGGTGAGGTGCTCTACGCGAGCCCGAACGCCCTGAGCTGCTTCCACCGTCTGGGTGCGATCGGAGACCTCGTCGGGCGATCGCTCGTCGAGGTGACGACCGACGTGATCGACGAGCCCATCGCGTTCGACGAATCGATGCCGCTCGTGCTCATGGGCAGAGCGCCGTGGCGCACCGACCTCGAGCTGCACGGGGTCGCGCTGTCCCTGCGCGCCGTCCCGCTGACCGAGGAGGGCCAGCGACTCGGCGCGGTGGTGCTGTGCCGCGACGTGTCGGAGCTCCGCCGACGTGAGCGGGAGCTCATGACGAAGGACGCGACCATCCGGGAGATCCATCACCGGGTCAAGAACAACCTGCAGACCGTCGCGGCGCTGCTGCGGCTCCAGTCGCGTCGGATGAGCAGCCCCGAGGCGCGCGACGCACTGGCCGAGGCCATGCGTCGCGTGGCGACGATCGCCCTGGTGCACGAGACGCTGTCGCAGACCCTCGACGAGATCGTGCCGTTCGACGACCTCGTGGGTCGAAGCCTGCGGCTCGCGGCCGACGTCGCGTCCGCGGGCAGCCAGGTGCGGACCGTCGTGCACGGGACGTTCGGTCTCGTGCCCGCCGAGGATGCGACAGCGCTTGCCCTGGTCCTGACCGAGCTGGTCACGAACGCGGTCGAGCACGGGCTGTCCTCGCGCGGCGGCGGGACGGTCGACGTCACGGCCGAGCGTGACGGCTCCGAGCTCACGATCACGGTCGCCGACGACGGGGTCGGCATCACGGCGGGCGCCGGTGCCGGGACGGGGCTCGGCACGCAGATCGTGCAGACCCTCGTCACGAACGAGCTCCGGGGCACGATCGCCTGGGGAGCACGTGACGGCGGCGGGACGCAGGTCGTGCTCCACATCGTCCTGCGCAACCCGGGCCGCGATGCCGCGACGTCAGGGGAGTCGGGCGGCTGGTGACGCGAGCGGGGCCGGCCGGACCTGCGACACTGCGGCGCCCTGCCGCACGACTCGGCGTTGCTGTACTGCTGGGCCCCGCGACACGACGAAGCCGCCGGCGCTCAGGTGAGCGGCCGGCGGCCTCGGAACGATCGTGCGAGTGCTGGGAGGTCAGCTCGCCCGGCGCTGGCGTGCCGTACGGCGCTTGAGGGCGCGGCGCTCGTCCTCCGACAGGCCACCCCAGACGCCAGCGTCCTGCCCGGACTCGAGCGCCCACTTCAGGCACGTGTCCATGACGGGGCACCGGCGGCAGACGGCCTTCGCCTCTTCGATCTGGAGCAGCGCCGGACCGGTGTTGCCGATCGGGAAGAACAGCTCGGGGTCCTCGTCGAGACACGCTGCGCGGTGGCGCCAATCCATGGACATCTCCTCAGGACACGGCAAACCCGTCCCGATCAGGGGCTGGGCTCAGGGGGCGGACGCGACCTTGCCGATGTGCAGGCACAGACGAAACCGGCCCGCGACGAAAGGTGGTGGTCAACTGCTGGGACCAAGCCTCACACCTGAACTGGCGGGGCACAAGGGTTACCGCCAGGTTTCGCCCGCGTGAAGATGAGGTCTTCATCACACCTGTGTGCAGACCATGGACCTAGCGGTCACCGTACCCTGTCGGGCTGCCTCGATGCCAACTCGCTCCCGTAGCCTCGAACCGTGACATCTCGCAGTCCCGAACCCGCCCATCGCCCGTCGCGTCCACGGACCGCAACGGGGGCCACCGGGAGCGACGGAACGGGTGGCCCCCGCGCCAAGCCCCGGATGCTCGTCGTCGTCTGCGTTCTTGTGCTCCTCGAGGCAGCGCTGCTCGTCGGGGTGGGGATCGCCTTCGGCGCCCAGCTCGTGCGCGGGGCGAGCGTCCCGGGCGCTGCGGTGTTCCTGCTCGCCTTCATGCTCGGGGTCGCCGCCGTGCTGGTCGCCTCGGTGCGCGGGCTGTGGCGGGGTCGACGCTGGTCGAGATCCCCGGTGCTCACCTGGCAGCTGCTGCTCGCCGTGCTCTCCTTCGGGTGGCTCGGGGTCGAACGGACCTGGTGGGCGGGGCTCGTCCTGGCCGCGGCTGTGGTGGTCGGCGTGGGACTCGTTCTCCCGTCGGTGGTCGCCGTGACGACCGGCACCGCGGCGCGGAAGAGCTGAGAGCCCACGAGCCGAGCACTCGCAGGACGAGCACGGGCGAGCTGAGCCCCGACGAGCCGAGACCTGGGCCGCGTCGGCCTCACGATCGGCTGCCGGCATCGGCGACCTGGACGGCGACCACCTGCCGGTCGTCGTGCAGTGCTCCGCGGCCACGCGCGTGCGGCCGCGCCGGGTCGAGGACCCACTCGAGCGAGCGGCCGAACACGTCCGCCGAGCCCGGCTCGTGCGGGTCGAGAACGAGGCCGCGGCGACCGGCTCGCAGGCGCGAGAAGGGTTCGCGGTACGCCGTCGCGGCCCGTGCCGTCCGTGCGGAGGCGATGAGCCGTACGTCGCCGGTGGCGTCCGGCGCGACCATCCGCGCGAGCCGCTCGACGTCGAGCGGCTGGGACTGGTCGAGGTCGTCGAGGTCGTCGACGACCAGGTCGATCGGATCGGCCCGGGTGTCGAGCTCGCCGAGCAGGGTCCGCAGCCCGTCGTGCCCGACGGACCACCGCAGCCCCGGAACCTCGCGGAGCGTGCCGGTGGGGGCGACGACCGCGACCCGACGACCCGCGCGCACGAGATCCAGCGCGACGACTTCGAGAGCGGTCGAGCGGCCGGAGCCCGGTGGACCGACGACCAGGGCCCCACGGCTCGTGTCGAGGTGCACGGTGGCGGCGTCGTCACCCCCGAGGCCCAGAGCCGCTCCACGGGCTCGGTCCGGCGCGAGGTCCGTCCACGGGACGTGCACCGGGATGGGTCGGAGCCGCACCGGGTCGGCACCCGACGCGGCCGGTGTCCGCGGGAGCACGTGGCGTCCGCCCGGCTGGGATCCCGCTGCTGCCGCGCCGACCAGCGCGACCTGGCACTCGACCCCACCGTGCGCGCTCACGAGCACCGCCCGGCCCGGCGTCCGACGACCGCCGGCAAGCTCAGTCGGGACGCCGGCGAGGACGTCGGCGACCGCGTCGGTCTGGCCGAGCACGAGTCGCGAGGAGAACAGTGCGGCGTGCGTGAGGGTGCGGGCGGACGCGCGCGCCCCGGCCACGATCGTGACGCCTCGACGCCGGCCGTCGCGCAGGAGATCGAGGAGCCGCTCAGCGGCGGCGCCACGCGCCACCGAGGCGAGGGCGTCGAGCGCGGCCTCGAGGTCGTCGACGACGAGCAGGCGGGGTGATCGGGGGTCGGCGGCCTCGGCCAGGAGTGTGACGAGGCGCGCGAGCCGGCGAGGGTCGTCGGTCCCCACGACGGTCCCGAGGCTCGTGCCCCTGCGATCGAGATCCTCGTCCGACCCGCGCAGGTCCACCGGCGTGCGCGCCTGCAGATCGAGCCCGACGAGGTGGACGTGCAGGCCGCGCGCGAGCGCGCCGGCCGCGACCGTCTGGAGCGTCGTGGTGCGACCGCTCCCGGGGCCGCCGAGGACGAGCAGGTGCCCGGCAGCCGGGTCCCAACGCACCGCGGTGCGGCGCTGCTCGGACGGCAGGTCGCCGAGCGCGAGCGGGAGTGTCCGCTCCGGGTCGACGCCCGGTTCGAGCGGGAGCGCCTCGATCTGCTCGGCGTCGACGACCTCGGGCAGGGCCGGGAGCCACGGCGGCGTCGGTGCCGGCGTGCCGTCCGCGGCGCGGCGGATGGCCTCGACGTAGCGGCGAGCGTCGTCCGCGGGAGCCGTCGCGTCGTTCGGCCGGTTGAGCGCTGCGCGTGCGGCGATGGCCTGCGGCGCATCGCTCCCGGCCCCGGGGACCCAGCTGGGGTCGGCGGCCGTCCACGACGCAGCGGCGTCGACCAGGTTCCGTTCTCCCGGTGCGATGGCTTGCGCGACCTGCACCCACTCGGGTCCCGCGGTGCCGCGACGCACGATGGCCCGCCCCGGGGTCGACGGGAGGATCGAGGCCGCGTCCGGGAGGTCGAGGACGTCGACGGACTCGGCGGCGTCGGTCACCCGCAGTGCGATGCGCAGCGAGATGTTCGCCCGGAGGTCAGGCCCGATGGCCCCCGCCGGCCGTTGCGTGGCGAGCACGAGGTGCATGCCGAGCGAGCGGCCCTGGGCGGCGAGCCGGAGGAGTCCCGGGAGGAAGTCCGGGTGCTCGTCGGCCATCGCCCGGAACTCGTCGACGACGACGAGCAGCCGCGGTGGCGGTGCGACGCTCGTCGCCCCGGAGTCGTGCGCGAGCCACAGCTCGGCGAGGTCGGCGACGCCCGCCGCGGCGAGGGTCCGCTCGCGATGGTTCAGCTCGGCGCGCAGACCCGCGAGCGCGCGCGTGGCGAGCGATCCGTCCAGGTCGGTGACCTGACCGACGACGTGCGGGAGGTCGGCGCACGGGCCGAAGCTGGCGCCGCCCTTGTAGTCGACCAGGGCGATGGCGAGCCGCGTCGGCGGGTGGGCGAGCGCGAGCGAGAGGATGAGGGTCTGCAGCAGGGCGGACTTCCCGGCACCGGTCGTGCCCGCGACGAGCGCGTGCGGTCCGTCGCGGACGAGGTCGACGGACACGGCACCCTGCTGGTCGGCACCCAGCGTCGCGCGCAGCCCCCTCGACGGGGCTGCGGCCCACCGGGCTCGGACGAGCGCGTCGTCGGGTGGCCCGATGCCCGGGAGGTCGCCGAGCGCGACCCGGTCAGGGAGGGTGCCCGCGCTCGAGGCGTCGGGGCGGTCGAGGGTTCGGACGCCCGCTGCGCGACGGCTCTGCCGTCCCGCCCAGTCGGACCCGACCGCGCGCAGAGGGAGCGGACGCGATCGGCCGCCGCGTCGGAGCGTCGCGCCGGTCGGGCCGACCTCGACGACGGCGTCGCACCATGCCGGCACAGCGCCGAGGCTGCGCGCGACGAGGACGAGGTCGTGCGTCGACCCGGAGGCATGCCACCACCGAGCGATCTCGCCGTGGGTGCCCTCGCCGTCCGCGACGACGACCGTCCGCCCTGCCGCCGGACCAGGCAGCTGCGCGGAGCGGTGCGTGAGCCAGCGCGCCCAGCGCCATGTCTCGCTCTCGCTCTCGCCGCACCTGACGACGAGCGCGGTCTCGCCCTCCGGGCCGATGAGCCCGAGCGTGATCGCTCGCGCGATCCCCAGGGACAGCTCGCGCGGCCCGACGACGGCGACGGCCTGACCCGCTGCGTTCGCGCCGGCGGCCCGGTCACCGGGCCGCTGACCGGGCCCGCCGTCTGACCCCGGTTCCAGCCTGGCCGGGTCCCGGCCCGCGGGGAGGGGCCCATGCCGGAGCCTGACGAGGGTGGCCGTCGCGAGGTCCGCGGGATGGATCGAGTCGACCAGGCACGGCGTGCCGGACGCGAGCCCGGCCGCCCAGCCGGCGCCGGCGTGCTCGGACGACACCGCGCCGCGCTGACCGTCGGGGTGCGCGGCGCGGCCGTCTCGCGGGGTCCGACGGCGCTCGACGACGACCTGCCCCAGGGCGATCGCTGGTGCGATCAGCACGCACCCGAGCAGGATGCGGTTGCCGGTCGCCGCGGCCAGTGCGACGGTGCCGGCGGCCGGGGCCACCCACGTCAGGACGGTCGAGCCGAGTCCGGGCCGGGGGCCGGCGGGTGGCTCCGTTCGGGGCTCCGCCGGACCTGGCTCGGTCACGGGCCCGCGGATCTCGAGGACGCTCGCCCCGAGGCGCACGCGGTCGCCGGGATGCGCTCGGACCCAGCGCCGGTGCACCACCCGGCCGTGACGGACCCCGCGGGCGGACCTGCGCGCGCTCCGGCGACGCAGGAGACGCGTCCCGTTCGTCGAGCCCACGTCGCGCACGGCGACCTCGCCGCGGCGCAGCGCCAGCTCGACGTGCCGCTCGGACATCGACGGGTCCCGTAGGTCCAGCCGACGTTCTGACGCCACGGCAGGAGCGCTTCGCGGTGAGCGCACACTCGTCGCCGGCGCGAACCGGCCGACGACGAGTGTCTCGTCGACGGCACGCAGCGCGCCGCAGTCAGCCCCCTCGACGACCGCGATGTGTCGGAAGGCATCGATCGCGGCGTCGTCAGCGGGACGCGTGCCACGCCCGACCTGCAGCCGCGCGCCGGCCAGCAGCGGCGGCTGACCGCACGGGTGCTCGTCGTCGACCGCGACGTGGTCGACCGCGAGACGCGCGCCCGGCGTCGTCCACCCCGGGTGGCCGGTGATCCGCGCGAAGTCCTCGCGCAGGTCTCCGAGGCGTGCGCCCGGAGGAACCGCCACGTCGGTCGCGACGAGCGCCGAGGTCGTCGTCGCCGACTCGGGTGTCAGCAGGGTGATCCGCACGACGGCACTGTGCTCGATCGCGGCCCGACACCGCGCCGGACCCGTGGACGCAGCAGGGTGTGCCCGCGTCCACAGGCCCGTCGGTCGGCCGACGTCAGCTCACGGTCAGTCCACCGTCAGCGCCGCGACCGGCGAGGTGCGCGCAGCAGCGCGACCAGGGATGACCGAGGCCGCGAGCCCCGCAGCGAGCGCGACGACCAGCACGATCCCGAGGTCCCGCCACGGCACCGCGAGCGTCACGGGTCCGACCGCGCTGAGCACCGTCGCGGCGCCGACCCAGCCGTACAGCAGGCCGAGCCCGGTACCCAGCACGGCACCGATCCCGGCGATGAGCATCCCTTCGATCGCCAGCATCCAGCGCAGCTGTCGCCGGGAGAGCCCGATCGCCCGCAGCGTCGCGGACTCGCGGCGCCGTTCGAGGACGGACAGGGACAGCGTGTTCGCGACCCCGACGAGGGCGATGACCACAGCGACGGCAAGCAGCCCCACGACGACGGCGAGAAGCGTGTCGATCAGCGTCTGGTACGACGCCCGTTGGAGCGCCGGACCGTCCACGGAGACGGCCTCGCTGGTGATCGCGTCCTGGACCTGGGGCACGACCGACCGCGCATCGTTGACGTCGGCGAGCCGCACCCACAGCTCGGCGACCGGCGCCGAGGGTGCGATCCTCCGTCCGGTCGTCGTCGTGACGAACGCGGCCGATCCCTCCGCGCCTGCGACCGCGACCGTCAGGCTCGTCTCCTGCCCGCCGGGCGCGGGAGTGCTCGTGTCGTCGAAGCCCGTGAAGGCCGCGACGTCGACCCGGTCGCCCGCCCGGACCCCGAGCCGCGTCGCGAGGACGTGGCCGATCACGACGGTGCCGTCGTCGAGCGCGGCCGGGAGGTCCGGCGCACGGACGACGGCTGCGAGGTCGGTCGGCGAGATCGACCGCAGCTGGATCGACCCGGCCGGGTCGGCCGGGTGCCCGGGGCTGCTGATCCGCGCCGCCGTGACGTGGAGCTCGGTGATCTCCGCGACCCCGGCGACGTCGGCGATCGTCGGCGCGATGTCCGCGGGCATCGCGCCGACCGAACCGTCGCTCGCGGCCGTGGCCGTGAGCGCGAGGTCGACCGGGTACTGGGAGTCGAGGTCGTTGTCGAGCGTGACGCGCGTGCTGGCCGCCCCGGCGCTCATCAGGGCGACGAGCGTGACCCCGATGAGCAGCGCGGAGCTCGTCGCCGCGGTGCGGCGCGGGTTGCGGGCCGTGTTGGCCGCGGCGAGCCGCGCGCTCGTTCCCGTGCGGGCGAGCCCGCGCCCGACGAGCGCGACGACTCGGGGGATCCAGAACACGGCGCCGACCAGCACCCCGACGAACGAGACCGCTCCGCCCAGCACGGCGACCACGAGCCCGAGCAGCGGCTCGCTGGCCAGCGACAGCGGGACCCCGGCGAGCAGGGCCGCGACGCCGACGACGGTGAGCACTGCGGCGATCACCAGTCGCACGCGGCTGGACCGCTCGCTCACGGTCGGTGCGTCGGACGGGCGCAGCGCCTCGATCGGGGCGACCCGGGTCGCAGCGCGGGCCGGGACGAGCGCGGCGACCAGCGTCACTGCCGTCCCCAGGACCAGGGGGACGAGGACGACCCATCCCGTGACGGTCACCGCGGTCGGGAGCGGCACACCGAGCTCCAGCCGCCCGAGGACCATGAGCGCTCCCTGGGCGAGCGCGACCCCGCTGAGCAGTCCGACGACAGACGCCGCTGCTCCGAGGATCGCCGCCTCGACCAGGACGGACCTGCGCAGCTGGCGGCGGTCGGCGCCGACGCAGCGCAGGAGCGCGAGGGTGCGGGTGCGCTGGGCGACGAGGACCTGGAACGTGTTGGCGATGACCAGAGCGGCGACGACCAGCGCGACAGCGGCGAAGCCCAGCACGATCCCGGTGAGGACCTCGGCCCCGCTGCTGAGCTCGGCGATCTGCGCCTTCGCGGCCTCGTCTCGCGTGCTGATCCCCGCCTCGGGCACTGCCGCCCGGATGGCGGCGCTCGCGGCGCCCGGATCCGTCCCCGGGGCGAGTGCGACCAGCACCGGTCCGCCGAGCTCGTTGAGCGAGCCGGCTCCGCCCCAGCGGACGGCATCGGCGGCGGTCACGGCAGCGGCACCGCCGATCTGCGCGTAGGCGTGGTGCGGGTCGTCGAGCAGGCCGACGACCGTCAGGGTCTCGTCGACGGTCGTCCAGGAGTCGGTCGGTTGGCCGGTCCGCGTCGGGTCCGCGGTGGTGACCGGCACCGACTGCGGCGAGACGAGACGGTCGCCGACCGCCACGGCCAGCCGCTGCGCGACCGCGGCCGGAAGTGCGATCTGTCCCGGGCCCGACGGCAGGGCGCCCTGGGTCACGACCTGTGCGTCGAGGCGGGGGTCGCTCGTCTTCGGTGCCGCGTGCACCCAGACCCGCACCTCGCCGTGGCGCAGCTCGACGCCGACGAGCGGGACGGGATCGGCCGTGTCGACGCCGGGGACGGCCCGGAGCGCGGCCAGCTGCGCGTCGTTGAGAGGCCGCGGTGCGACGAGGTCGGCCTGCGCGTACCGGGCGGTCACCGAGTCGTAGGTCGAGCGCGTCATGACGCCGCCGGCGAGGAGCGTGGCAGCGACGAACGCGGTCCCGATGGCGATCGCCACGCCGGCCGCCACGAGGCGCCCGATGCTGCGCCGCATCTGCGCGAGGGTCAGCCGCAGCATCAGGCACCCGCCCGCGGGATCGCACCGAGAGCCGAAGCATCGCCGACCGGGTCGTCGAGCTGTCGCAGCGCGTCGAGCCCGGCGAGCACCGACTCAGGCGTCGGGGCCTCGATGTCACCGGCGATCCGCCCGTCAGCGAGCAGCACGACCCGGTCGGCGTAGGCCGCGGCCGTCGGGTCGTGCGTCACCATGATGATCGTGCGGCCCAGCTCGCGGACGGACCGGCGCAAGAAGCTCAGCACCTCGGCACCCGAGCGCGAGTCGAGGTTGCCGGTCGGCTCGTCGGCGAAGACGACCTCGGGCCGCGCGATGAGGGCGCGAGCGATCGCGACGCGCTGCTGCTGGCCGCCGGACAGCTCGGCGGGTCGGTGCGTGAGCCGCGCGCCGAGCCCGAGCGTCGCGACGAGCGTGTCGTACCAGTCCTGGACCTCACCGGTCAGGGCGGTGCCCGCCAGCTCGAGCGGGAGGGTGATGTTCTGCGCGGCGGTGAACATCGGCAGCAGGTTGAACGACTGGAACACGAAGCCGACGCGGTCCCGGCGCAGCCGTGTCAGCGCGTCGTCGCCCAGGTGGGTGACGTCGGTGTCGCCCAGGAACACGGCCCCCGACGTCGCGGAGTCGAGACCGGCGAGCAGGTGCATGAGCGTCGACTTGCCCGAGCCGGACGGGCCCATGATCGCGGTGAACGCGCCTGCGGTGAACGCGACGTCGACGCCGTCGAGCGCGCGGACCGCGGCGGCACCCGTGCCGTAGACCTTCGTGAGGCCGCGCGCTCGAGCGGCGACCGTAGGTGGCGCGAGCGTCTCGGTGAGGGGCTGGTACACGGTCGTGTCCACGGTGCGGCTCCAGGTTCGGCTCGATCGGCTGGCTCTTGTCGCCGTCGACGCTACGGAGCGAGCCCGTCCAGGCGCGTCAGGCCCAGGGCGGGTACGGCGTCATCCCGTGGAGGGAGACGGCCCGGGCGGCTTCACGAACCGGGTCGGACCAGTGCCGCTTCGTACGCCACGACGACGGCCTGGACCCGGTCCCGGACCGCGAGCTTCGCCAGGATGCGCCCGACGTGCGTCTTGACCGTGGCCTCGGCGACGAACAGGTCCTGGCCGATCTCGGTGTTGGACCTGCCGTGCGCCATGAGGACCAGGACCTCGCGCTCGCGGTCGGTGAGCTCGGCGACGGCGGCGTGGGCAGGGTTCGGCCCGTCGTCGGGCAGCTCGGCGGGCAGCACGGTCACGAGGTGCTCGAGGAGCCGCCGGGTGCTCGACGGCGCGATCACCGCGTCGCCCCGGTGCACCGTGCGGATCGCGCCCAGCATCTCCTCGGGCGGCGCGTCCTTGAGCAGGAACCCGCTCGCACCGGCACGGATCGCCGCGAGCACGTACTCGTCGAGGTCGAACGTCGTCAGGACGATGACGCGGGGCGCGGGGCACTGCTCGGTCCCCGCGGCGGTGATCGCCGCGGTCGCCGTGAGCCCGTCCATCGTCGGCATGCGCACGTCCATGAGCACGACGTCGACGTGCCCGAGGGCGGACGCCGCCGGCGAGCCGCTCGCGAGCGCGCGCACGGCCTGCGCCCCGTCGCCGGCCTCGAGCACCACCGTGAGGTCGGGCTGGGAGTCGATGACCATGCGGAACCCCGCGCGCACCAGCTGCTGGTCGTCGACGAGGGCGACCGTGATCGGCTGGTCGGTCGGGTCGCTGCCTGCGGGGTGGGTGGACACGGTCTGCTCTCTCGAGGTCGGTGACGGGGAGCCCATCGGGCCGGCGGTGCTCACTGTGAGGGGGACGACGCGGTCGCTGTCGGGTCGTGCGGTGCGGGTGGCAGCGGGATCTGCGCCCGGATGCGGAAGCCCCCGCCCGGCCGAGGGCCGACGGCGACGGTCCCGCCGAACATCGCAGCGCGCTCGCGCATGCCGAGCAGCCCCTGACCCTGCCCGTCGGACTCTGCTGCCGCGCCGCGACCGTCGTCGCTCACCTCGAGGGTGATGCCGGCCGGGAGCCAGTGCACGAGGACCGTCACTGCAGGGTCCGGCCCCGCATGCTTCAGCACGTTCGTGAGCGCCTCCTGGCAGATGCGGTACACGGTCAGCCCGGCGCCCGGCGGAAGGCGTCGTGGGGTGCCCATGCGGACGAGCGAGACGCGCAGGCCGCTCGACCGCACGTGCTCGACGAGGGACTCCACGTCCAGCTCGGCGGGCTGCGGCTCGATGACGGCACCGCCCGCTCGCCCGGTCGCCGCTGCGACGCCGCCGAGGTCGGGGCGCAGCACGCCGAGCAGTCGGCGCATGTCGGCGAGCGCGGCCCGGCCGGTCTCGGAGATCGTGCCGAGCGCGCGCGTCGCCGCGCCCGGGTCGGCCTCGGCGGCGTACCGGCCCCCGTCGGACTGGGCGATGATCACGCTGAGGGAGTGGGCCACGATGTCGTGCATCTCGCGCGCGATCCGTGAACGCTCGGCCGCCGTGGCGATCCGGTGCTGCTGGTCACGCTCGACCTCGAGCCGGTGGGCGCGGTCGACGAGAGCGTCCATGGCCTCCCGGCGGGCGCGCCGGACGAGGCCGAACGCCCACACGGCGAGGGCGACGGCCGAGCAGAACACCCAGATGCCACCGACCGACCCCTGGTCGCGGGGTCCGACCATCGAGACGGCCAGGACGAACGAGTCGGCGACCGCACCGGCGATCGCGACCCGGTGGGCCCAGCGGGGTCCGTGCACCGTCACGGAGTACAGCGCGAGCAGGACCGCGAGGTCGGCGGGCACCAGGAAGCCGTGGCCGCGCGCGAGGTGGACGAGCGCCACGGCGTACACGGTGGCGACGCTCGCCGCCGGCAGCTGCCGCCGCCACGCGAGCGGCGCGACGAGGGCGAGGGCGAAGAGCGCCGTCGCGGCCGACCGCGTGCCCGACGAGAAGGTGGTCGTGAACGGGACGGCCACGACCAGGAGCAGTGCGGTGCCAACGGAGTCGACCGCGAACCGGTGGGTGTCCTCCCACCGGACCGCACGCTCCCACCAGCCCACGCCCATGAGAGTAGGCACTCGGGCACCGCGCCGTCGTGCACCCGGGGGCGGAGGCCGGCCTGGATGGACTCAGTCCCCGGACCGATTCCCCCGCTTCGACGCGGGCGCGGAGCACCCAATTGCTGCGGTTGACGAGTCCACTCGCTCCTAGGACCCGCACGTGACCTAACATGGGCCGATGACCCAGGTGCTGCTGGCGGAGGACGACCCCGCGATTGCCGAGCCTTTGGCTCGCGCTCTCGGACGTGAAGGTTATGACGTCCGTGTGCAAGGCACCGGTCAAGGCGCGATCGATGCGGCGTCCGACGCCGACATCGTCGTGCTCGACCTCGGCCTGCCCGACATGGACGGCCTCGACGTGGCCCGCGCCATCCGCGCCATGGGTCTGACGACGCCCGTCCTCGTGCTCACCGCGCGCGCCGACGAGGTCGACCTCGTCGTCGGTCTGGATGCCGGCGCCGACGACTACGTCACGAAGCCCTTCCGGCTCGCCGAGCTGCTCGCCCGCGTCCGCGCGTTGCTACGCCGTTCCGCCGGCGACGCCGCCGACGAGGACGAGCTGCACGCACAGAACGTCCGGGTCGACGTAGCGGCCCACCGCGCGTTCCAGGGCGAGCGCGAGCTGCACCTGACCGCCAAGGAGTTCGACCTCCTGCGCGTGCTCGTCGCCGCGGCCGGCACCGTCGTCGCGCGCGAGACGCTCATGCGCGAGGTCTGGGGCTCCGATCCCTCGGGCTCGACCAAGACCCTCGACATGCACGTGTCCTGGCTGCGCCGCAAGCTCGGCGACGACGCCAATGCACCCCGCTACGTGACGACGGTCCGCGGCATGGGCTTCCGGTTCGAGATCGGCCCGGGCGAGCGGGGCTGAGTCCGTGCGGCGCCGCGTCCTGCAGGCCACGATCGCGGCCGTCACGGTCGCCGTCGTGCTCCTGGGGTTCCCCCTCGCGTTCCTCGGTGCCCAGCTGATCCGCGAGAACGAGATGCGCGGCCTCGAGGCCCGGGCCGAGGCACTTGCACGCACCATCGACTTCCGGATCGACGAGAGCATCCCGCTCACCGAACGCATGCTCGAGCCGTACGTCGGCGGCAACGGCTCGCTGCAGGCCAACGTGTTCGTGCTCGCGCCCGACGGCGGTCGCTACCAGGCCGGACCCGACCTGGCCGGCCGGAGCCTGTCCGTCCGGACCACCTCGAGCAGCGGCGCCGAGATCAGTCTGTACGTGTCCTGGTGGGACGTGTTCTGGCTGAGCCTGCGCGTCATCGGCCTCGTCGTCGTGGCCGCCGTCGTCGCGTTCGCCGCAGGGATCGCCATGGCCATCTGGCAGGCCAACCGGCTTGCCGCGCCGCTCGTCTACCTCGCTGCGTCCGCCGAGCAGCTCGGCTCCGGGCAGGTCCGGCCGCAGGTCCAGGCGTCCGGGGTCGAGGAGATCGACCTCGTCGCGTCCGAGCTCGCCCGCAGCGCCGACCGCCTCGCCGGACGCCTCGCCGCCGAGCGGCAGTTCGGGGCCGACGCGTCCCACCAGCTGCGCACGCCCCTGACGGCACTGTCCATGCGCCTCGAGGAGATCATGCTCGAGTCCGACCAGCCGGCCGTCCGCGACGAGGCGCGCATCAGCCTCGAACAGGTCGAGCGGCTCGTCACCGTCGTCGACGACCTGCTCATGCGTTCGCGACGGGCGAGCGGCGGCACGACCGAGGCCATCCGCCTGCTCGACGTGCTGCACCAGCAGGAGGAGGAGTGGGCGCCGGCGTTCGCGACCGCTGGGCGCCGTCTCGTCATCGACGTCGACCCGCGCATCCAGGTGCTCGCGACCCCCGGCGCGCTCGCGCAGGTCATTGCGACCCTCGTGGAGAACTCGCTCAAGCACGGCGGTGGGACGACGACGATCACGTCGCGGCGCGGCAGCGCGTCGGGTGCGGTCGTGGTCGAGGTGGCCGACGAGGGCGAGGGTGTCCCTGACGACCTCGCTCCGCGCATCTTCGAGCGTGAGGTCACGTCGGGGAAGGGGACCGGCCTCGGCCTGGCGCTCGCGCGGGACCTCGCGTCGGCCGACGGCGGGCGGCTCGAGCTCGCTCAGCGGCGACCCGCGGTGTTCGCACTGTTCCTCGCCGGGGTACCCGCGTCGCTCGCTCCCGACGTGGTGCTGCCCAAGGGGTCGGTGGTCTCGCCGCGGACCGGGAGACGGTGGCGGTAGTCCTCGACGGGCTCGGTCGACCGGTCGAGGAGGACCGTGTGCCGACGACGGACGACAGTCGCCCGCGGCAGCTCGCCGCAGGCGTCAGGCGAGTGCTTCGACCTCAGTGAGCCGCTCGTGGTCCGCGGGCACCGCAGCGACCGACGGCGTGATGAAGACGAACCGCTTGTAGCCGACGTACCGCACGATCGTGCCGAGCGCGATGCCGAGGACCGTCGAGATGTTGTCAGCGAGCGGTGTGTGCAGACCCAGCGTGTAGTGCGAGAACGCGAGCGTCGCGATGCCGATGACGACGCCGAGCAGATTGATGACCGAGTAGAGCAGGAGCTCGCGGCCGCGGTGCGTCGTCCGATGGTCGGCGAACGTCCAGAGGCGGTTGCCGACCCACGACACGAGGGTCGCGGCCGCGACGGACAGCACCTTGGCGGTCAGCGGCTTGTGGAGCAACAGCTCGCCGGGACCGAACCGGAGCAGGTTGAAGAGGCCCAGGTCAACCACGAAGGAGACGCCACCGACGGCCAGGAAGCGGGAGAGCTCGACGACGCGCGCCCGGACGGCCGCCAGCCGCGGAGACCGCGTTACGAGGTTGCTCATCGCTTCAGGGTAGCCCGGACACCTGGACGGTTCCTGAGTCAAGAGTCCCTACCGCGCATTCTCGGGCCCTGCACCTCCCCGGACATTCCCACCGGAGCCCGCCGGGAACCGCCCCGCCGGTGCTCTCGGTTAGGCTCGGGCGCTGTGGCAGCACCCGTGGTGGCAGTGGTCGGTGGTGGGCAGCTCGCCCGCATGATGGCCGCGCCCGCGGCCGCCCTGGACGTGCATCTGCGGGTGCTCGTCGAGGACCCGCAGTCGTCGGCCGCGCAGGTCGTCGTGGACGCGCCGGTCGGTGCCGCGAGCGACGCCGCCGCGATCGAGGCGCTCGTCGAGGGTGCCGCGGTGCTCACGTTCGAGCACGAGCACGTCCCGAACGTGCTGCTCGAGCGGCTCGTCGCCCGCGGTGTGCAGGTCCACCCGGGTCCGTCGGCGCTCGTGCACGCCCAGGACAAGCAGGTCATGCGCACCCGGCTCACCGAGCTCGGTGTGCCGTGCCCGCGCTGGGCCCCCGTCCCGGACGCGGCCTCGCTCGAGACGTTCCTGCGCGACGTCGGAGGCACGGCGGTCGTCAAGACGATCCGTGGCGGGTACGACGGCAAGGGCGTCCGCGTCGTGCACGCCGCGACCGAGGTCAGCGACTGGCTCGAGGCGTTCCACGACGGCGCCGGCGTGGCGCTCATCGTGGAGGAGAAGGTGCCGTTCACGCGGGAGCTCGCGGTGCTCGTGGCCCGGAGCCCGTCGGGTGAGGTGCGCGCGTGGCCGGTCGTCGAGTCGGTGCAGGAGCGCGGGGTGTGCTCTGAGGTCATCGCCCCCGCGCCCGACCTCGACCCCGCGACAGCCGCGGAGGCCCTCGAGGTCGCACGAACCATCGCCGCCGGGCTCGGCGTCACGGGCGTCCTCGCGGTCGAGCTCTTCGAGGTCCCGGCCGCGGTGGCGGGCGCCCCGCCCCGAGTGCTGGTCAACGAGCTCGCCATGCGTCCGCACAACTCCGGGCACTGGACGATCGACGGCTCCGTCACGAGCCAGTTCGAGCAGCACCTGCGCGCGGTCCTCGACCTGCCGCTCGGCGAGACGACACCGACCGCCCGCTGGACCGTGATGGCCAACGTGCTCGGGAGCGAGCCGGCCGATCCGACCGACGCGGTCGCCGCCGTCGGGCAGCGTGATCCCGGCGCCAAGGTGCACCTGTACGGCAAGGGCGTGCGGACGGGTCGCAAGCTCGGGCACGTCAACGTCTCGGGCGACGGCCTCGCCGATGTCCGGGACCGCGCTCGGGCCGCCGCCGCACTGCTGCGTGGCGAGGCACCCTGACCGACCGCACTACCGGCGATGGTCACCCCCCGCACCGGCCATCTCGACGCTGGACATCTCGAAGCTGACATCTCGACGCTTGACTTCTCGACACCTGGGAGACGGACATGGCTGTGAACCCGCTGGTCGGCATCGTGATGGGCTCGGACTCCGACTGGCCGGTCATGCAGGCGGCGGCTGATGCCCTGGCGGAGTTCGACGTGGCCGTCGAGGTCGACGTCGTCTCCGCGCACCGCCAGCCCGAGAAGATGCTCGACTACGGCCGCACCGCTGCGGCGCGCGGGCTGCGGGTGATCGTCGCCGGTGCCGGGGGAGCGGCGCACCTGCCCGGGATGCTCGCGGCCGCTACGACGCTCCCGGTCGTGGGCGTGCCTGTGCCGCTCGCCTACCTCGATGGGCTCGACTCGCTGCTGTCGATCGTGCAGATGCCCGCCGGGGTTCCCGTCGCGACCGTCTCGGTCGCCGGCGCACGCAACGCGGGACTGCTCGCGGTGCGGATCCTCGCGTCGGGTACCGACGACGACGCGCGCCGGCTCGCCGCTGCGATGGCCACGTTCCAGGACGGTCTGCGGGCGCAGGCGGACGCCAAGGGGGAGCGCCTCCGCGCGCAGTTCGGGTCTGGTCGGCGGGGGACCGCAGGGTTCAGCGCCTGACGCTCAGGCGGTCGGTGCCCCGCCCACGGGGCCTGCCGGGAGCGTGCCGTTCTTGATCGCCTCGAAGAATGCCGGGGTCGTGTCGGGGTTGAGGCGGACCGTCGAACCGAGGTTGTGTCCCGGCCGGTAGTCCATGTTCGAGATCGGCGGCGTGCCGGTGATCCCGCCCGGCCCCTTGGCCTTGCGGAACGCGATCGCCATCCGCCCCAGGTCGACGATGTCCGAGCCCTTGCTCACCGCGAGCGAGCCCGTCCCCGCGCGGATCAGGCTCATCTGCGTACCGGGCTCGACCAGCAGCGAGGGCGTCGAGACCTTCGACGTGATCGCTCCGATCAGCTGCTGCTGACGCTCAGCACGACCGATGTCACCCGTCGGGTCGGCCTTGCGCATGCGCGCGAACGCGAGCGCGTCGACCCCGCCGACCTCGTGGCAGCCGGGCGTCCACACCATGCCAGAGTCGGGGTCGTTGACCGTGAGGTCGGAGCACAGGCTCACGCCGCCGACGGCGTCCACGAGGTTCTCGAGGCCCGCGAACCCGACCTCGGCGTAGTGGTCGATCGTGAGCCCCGTGAGCTTCTCGACCGTCTGCACCAGCAGCGGCGCGCCACCCCACGAGAACGCCGCGTTGAGCTTCGCCGGACCGTGCCCGGGCACGTCGACGTAGGTGTCACGCGGGAGGCTGATGAGCGCGACAGGTCCGCTCGACGGCACCTGGAGCACCATGATCGTGTCCGTGCGGGCCCCCAGCGTCCCGTCCTCGGGCACGGCACCGTCGCCACGCGAGTCGGAGCCCGTCAGCAGGTAGGTCGTGCCAGGGGTGCCGGCCGCGCCCGAGAGAGCGTCGATGTGGGTCAGCTTGCCGTTCGCCCAGATCGCCAGGCCGATCGGCCAGGCGAGCAGGAGCACCAGGACGATGACGACGGCGATGACGATGGCCCGTCGGCGCCCGATGCGGGTTCGGCCCGCGCCGTCGACGGCGGGCATCGGTCGCGCGGGTGTCGCGGCCGCGCGGGACGCCGGAGGTCTCGAGGTCGCTGACCGTAGCCCTGTCGGTTCGGCGACGGGGGTGGGCCGTCGCGTCGGCGGAGGTGCGGTTGTGGGCCGCGCGGCGCTCGGCGCGGCGGTCCATCCCGGTGTCGTGGTGCGGGGCGCCGACGGCCGCGAAGCCGACGACGGGCCGGAGGGAGTCGGGCGCGTCGGGCGACCGACGGGCACTGCGTCGTCGGCGGCAGGTGGGCGGGACTGACCCGCCGCCGGAGCGAAGCTCGGCGGGACCGCAGGAGCGCCCGGCCGCGGCGAACCGGGTGCTGCCGGCCGGCCGGTCGGGCTGACCGGCCGTGCCGGACCGCCGGCGCGGGCGCGCGAGGCGGCGATCCGCTTCTCGGAGTCGTCAGACGGCATCGTCAGGTCTCCCTCGTCAGGAGCACGCGGCCGGCGCGGCGTCGTCGGGCGTGATGGTGCCGTCGGTCTGCGTGGTCGCGGCGGGCGTGGGCGCTGTCGAGGTCGTCGCGCCGGGCTTCGGCGCCGTCGAGACGGCCGGGCCTGGCGCGGTCGTCGCGGTCGGTACCGTCGTCGCCCCCGTGGTTGCACCGGTAGCAGCAGGAGCGGTCTCGGTCGACAGCATGGGGACGTCCTTGGCGATGTTCGCCCAGATGGCGTCTGCCGCCTTGGTCCACACGACCCGGTTCGGGTCGCTGGGTGCCGCAGCGAACGGGATCGTCATGAAGTGGATGTCCCGCGTGTCCTTCACGCTGAACGCCAGACCGGACATGCTCGGGATCGAGGCGAGACCGGGGTCGGCAGTGATCGAGCTGGTCGCGGCGTTGAGGAACCGGACGAGCTCCGGGATGTCGGTCAGGAGGTTCTTGGACCGCACCGCTGTGACCGTCGCGGCGAGCAGCTTCTGCTGCCGGATGATCCGGCCGGTGTCCGACCCGTCACCGAGGCCTGCGCCCTTGCGTGCCCGCGCATAGGCAAGCGCCGTCGGGCCGTCGAGAGTCTGGAAGCCCGCGGAGACGTGCAGCCCGGCGTCGGGCGAGTCCATGGCGTTAGGGACGCAGATCGGCACGCCACCGAGCGCGTTGATCATCGTGATGAAGCCCGCGAAGTCGATCACGACGTAGTGGTCGATGAAGACGCCGGTCGTCTGCTCGACCGTCTTCATGGTGCACGCCGCCGCGTCGGAGACCTTGCCGCTCTCCGACCCGATCGAGAACGCCGAGTTGAACATCCCCGTCTGGGCCTTGGACGAGGTCCCGTCCGACCGGTCGCACTTCGGGATCTTGACGAGCGAGTCGCGGGGGATCGACACCGCCTCGATGCGGCTCCGGTCGGCCGAGATGTGCAGCAGG
>NZ_DASUIR010000081.1:0-32664 GCF_036279715.1 Cellulomonas sp.
CGGCTCGATCGTCGCCGAGGGCACCCCCGAGGAGCTCAAGCAGCGGGTGAGCGGCGACGCGGTCGTCCTGACGTCAACCCGGCCGGACGACGTCGGGCGCCTTGTTGCGATCGCCGGCGAACTCCCCGGAGCGGGGGTGCCGACCGTCGAGGGCACCGTGGTGGAGGTGCGCGTCCCTGCGGGTCGCACGCTGCTCGCCGGCCTGCTGCGGGCGCTCGACGCCGACGGCATCGACCTCGCCGGGGTCGAGCTGCGCAGGCCGACCCTCGACGACGTCTTCCTCACCCTGACCGGACGGTCGCTGCGTGACGGCGAGCGGCCCGACGGTCCCGTCGACCACACGCCGACCACCGACGGAGGGGCAGCATGACAGCCACGACAGGACCCACGGTCCTCGAACCCCACGGCCCTCGACCGATCCGCGGCACCGAGCCCTCCCGCGGGACGTTCGTCCGCGACACGCTCGTGGTCTTCCGCCGAGCGATGCGCATCTCGCTGCGCAACCCGGTCTGGTCGATCATGGGTCTGCTCCAGCCCGTCCTGTACCTCAGCCTGTTCGGCCCGCTGCTCGAGCCGCTGGCTCCTGCGCTCGGCGCGGCCAACGCCTACCAGCTGTTCGTCCCCGGGCTCCTCGTCCAGCTCGGGATGTTCGGGGCCCTGTTCGTCGGCTTCGGACTCATCGCCGAGTGGCGTGACGGCGTGATCGAGTCCGAGCGGGTCACACCCGCCCCGCGCTCGGCGCTCGTGCTCGGCCGGGTCCTTCGGGACGTCCTCGTGATCCTCGTCCAGGGTGTCGTGCTCGTCGCGACGGCATTCCTGTTCGGTCTGGACGCACCGCTCGGCGGCATCGCTCTGGGCATCGTCTCCGCGGCGCTGCTCGGTGCCGCGTTCGCGTCGCTGTCCTACGCGGTCGCCCTGAACCTCAAGAGCGAGGACGCGCTCGCGCCGCTGCTCAACGGCATCGCGCTGCCGCTCCTGCTGCTGTCCGGAATCCTGCTGCCGATCACCGCCGCGTCCGCGCCCTCGTGGCTCAACAACCTCTCGGACGTGAACCCGCTCAAGCACATCGTCAGCGGCATCCGGGCGGAGTTCGCGGGCGACATCACGAGCTCGACCGCCCTGTGGGGCTACGGGCTGACCGTCGTGCTGGTCGGCCTCGGCCTGTGGTTCGGGACGCGCACGTTCCGCAACGAGGACGGCTGAGAGGCTGCCGCGCAGGGAGCCCCCGGCTCACTCCGCGCCGAGCAGCACCTCGACCGCGCGATCGAAGAACGCGTCCACCGAACCCTCGGCGTAACCGGCCCGACCGTTGCGCCGCCGGAACGTCGCCGACCGGACCTCCTGCGCCGTGAGCGGCGCACCGCGGTCGAAGTACGCGACCAGTCGACGGCACAGTGCGTCCACGTCGGCCGGCTCGTAGCCGGGCTTGCGCGGGTGGGCCGGGGCGAAGCGCTCGCCGTCCGGCCGCGTCAGGCGCGCGTACAGCGTGCGGGCCTGCTCAGCGAGACGCGCCATCCAGGCTGCCTGGCCCTGCTCCGCGAGGAAGTCGGCGCGAGCGCGCGCCACGAAGGCGGCCTCGAGCCGGTCGAGCGCCGCGTCGACCGCCGACGTCTGGTAGCCGCGCCGCACCAGGTCGAACGCGACCGAACGAACGTCCTTCCCGGACAGCGCGCCCGCCGGACCGCTCTCGTAGACCGCGCGCGCGTGCTCGAAGAAGTCGTCGACCTCATCCGGGTCGTAGCCGCTGTGCAGGCCGGAGACCGTTCGGAACATCGTCTCGCTCACCCTTCCTCCTCAGCGGCGAGCTGGCCGCATGCGCCGTCGATGTCACTGCCCCGCGTGTCCCGGATCGTCGTCGGGATCCCGTGCGCGCGCAAGCGTCCCACGAACTCGCGCTCGACGGCGGGGTCGCTCGCCGTCCACTTCGAGCCGGGCGTCGGGTTCAGCGGGATCGGGTTGCAGTGCACCCAGCCGCGGCCGCGGGCATTGAGCTTCTCGCCCAGCAGGTCGGCGCGCCACGCGTGGTCGTTGATGTCCCGGATGAGCGCGTACTCGATCGACACGCGCCGACCGGTCGCCTCGAAGTACCGGTGCGCGGCGTCGAGGGTCTCGTCCACGCTCCACCGGGTGTTGATCGGCACGAGCTCGTCGCGGAGCTCGTCGTCGGGAGCGTGCATCGAGACGGCGAGCGTCACCGGGATGCCCTCCTTGATGAGCTTGTCGATCGCCGGGACGAGGCCGACCGTCGAGACCACGATGTTGCGCGCGGACATCCCGAACCCGTCGGGCACCGGGGCGACGAGGCGGCGGACCGTCTCGATGACCGCCTTGTAGTTGGCGAGCGGCTCCCCCATGCCCATGAACACGAGGTTCGTCAGGCGCGTCGGGCCACCCGGAAGCTCGCCGTCCGCGAGCGACCTGCCCGCCGACCGCACCTGCTCGACGATCTCGGCCGTCGACAGGTTGCGGGTCAGGCCGAGCTGGCCCGTCGCGCAGAACGGGCACGCCATGCCGCACCCGGCCTGGCTCGACACGCACAGGGTCGCGCGGTTGGGGTAGCGCATGAGGACCGACTCGACCTTGACGTCGTCGAAGAGGTGCCACAACGTCTTGACGGTCGTGCCACCGTCGGCAGTCAGTGTCCGCGTGGGAGTCAGCAGGCGCGGGAACAGGTCCCCGACGAGCTTGTCCCGCGTCGCCAGCGGAAGGTCCGTCATGGCCGCGGGGTCGGCCGTGAGGTGGGTGAAGTAGTGCGTCGCGAGCTGCTTGGCTCGGAACGGCTGCTCCCCCAGCGCCGTCACGGCCTCGACCCTCTGCTCCGGCGTCAGGTCGACGAAGTGGCGCGGCGGCTTGCCGCGGGCACCACGGGTCGGCGCGGCAAGGTTCAGGGTGATGGGTGTGGGTGTCCCGCTCATGCCGGGCACCCCCTCTCGGTCGATGGCTGTGGGACGCGCACGGGTCAGCTCACGACCGGCTGCAGCACGTTGAGGATGAGGTAGACGGCCGGCGCCGTCAGGAGCATCGAGTCGATGCGGTCCAGCACGCCACCGTGACCCGGCAGCAGCGAACCCATGTCCTTGAGCTCGAGGTCGCGCTTCAGCAGGGACTCGGCGAGGTCGCCGATCGACGCCGTGAAGACCGTGGCTGCGCCGAGGAAGACGCCCACCATCGGCTCACCGTGGAACAGCAGCTGCAGTCCGACGACGCCGACGAAGCACGCGAGCACGATCGAGCCGAGCAGACCCTCCCAGGTCTTGTGCGGGCTCACCGACGGTGCGAGCGGGTGACGCCCGATGAGGCTCCCGACCGCGTACCCGCCGGTGTCGCTCGCGACGCACAGGAGGATGAACAGCAGGACTCGCGACGCGCCGTCGGGCATCGCGAGCAGGAGCATGACGAAGCCCGCAAGGAACGGCAGGTACGCCGCGGCGAAGGTGCCGGCGGTCGAGTCGCGCAGGGCGGGCTCGCCGTTCCCGTCGAGCACCCGCCACACGACGACGCCCCCGACAGTGAGGAGGAACGCCACGAACAACGCCTCGGGGCCCGCCGTGTAGGCAGAGACGAGGATCCCGACGTCTCCCACCAGCAGCGGCAGCAGCGGGAGGTGGATCCCGCGGCGACCGAACGCCTGCGCGAGCTCCCAGAGGCCGGCGCCGACGGCGAGAACCGCCAGGAGGACGAAGGCCTCCTTGCGGAAGAAGAGCGACGCGATCACGACGGCGATCAGCGTCACCCCGACGACGATGGCGACAGGCAGGTCTCGGCCGCTGCTCGGGGTGCGGGTAGCGGTCGTCTTCACGGCGGGTGCGACTATCGACATCAGACCTCGAGCAGCTCGTTCTCCTTGGAGGCCAGCACCGTGTCGATCACGTCGACGTGCCTCTTCGTGAGGATCTCGAGCTCCTTCTCCGCGCGCACGACCTCGTCCTCACCCGTGTCGCCGTCCTTGATCATGCGGTCGAGCTCGTCCTTGGCGCGACGACGGATGTTGCGGACCGAGATCTTCGCGTCCTCCGCCTTCGTCCGGGCGAGCTTGACGAAGTCCTTGCGCCGCTCCTCGGTGAGCGCGGGCAGCATCACGCGGATGACGTTGCCGTCGTTGGACGGGTTCACGCCGAGGTCCGAGTCGCGCAGCGCCTTCTCGACGGCGGTCATCGAGGACTTGTCGAACGGTGCGATGAGGATCGTGCGCGCCTCGGTCACGTTGAACGACGCCAGCTGCTGCAGCGGCGTCGGGGTGCCGTAGTAGTCCACGAAGATCCTCGAGAACATCGCGGCGTTCGCGCGTCCCGTCCGGATCGTCGCGAAGTCCTCCTTCGCGACCTCGACCGCCTTGTCCATCTTCTCCTCGGCCTCGAGGAGGGTCTCGTCGATCACCGGTGCTCCTTCATGTGCGTCGCGTGCGTGGGCTGTTCCCGGGCCGAGCATCGTTCAGCTCGCGGTGACCAGCGTGCCGATCTTCTCACCCTGCAGTGCGCGTGTGACGTTGCCGGGCTCGGTCATGCCGAACACCCGCATCCGCACGTCGTTGTCCCGGCACAGGCTCAGGGCGGTCGCGTCCATGACCTCGAGCCCGTTGACCAGCGCGTCGGTGAACGTCAGGTGCTCGAGCCGGACGGCGTTCGGGTCCGTGCGGGGGTCCGCGCTGTAGACCGCGTCGACCCCGTTCTTGCCCATGAGGACCTCCTGGCAGTGCGTCTCCAGGGCGCGCTGCACCGACACGGTGTCCGTCGAGAAGTAGGGCATCCCCGCGCCGGCGCCGAAGATGACGACCCGACCCTTCTCGAGGTGCCGGATCGCCCGCAGCGGGATGTACGGCTCGGCGACCTGGCCCATCGTGATCGCGGTCTGCACCCGAGTCACCACGCCGGCCTGCTCGAGGAAGTCCTGGAGCGCCAGGCAGTTCATCACCGTGCCCAGCATGCCCATGTAGTCCGCGCGTGCCCGGTCCAGCCCGCGCCGCGACAGCTCGGCGCCGCGGAAGAAGTTGCCTCCGCCGACGACGATCGCGACCTGCACGCCGGAGCGCACCGCGATCGCGATCTCGGCGGCCACGCGCTGGACGACGTCAGGCGCCAGCCCGACCCCGCCGCCGCCGAAGGTCTCACCGGACAGCTTCAGGAGGACGCGCCGCGGCTCGCCGGTCGGCACCCCCGCGGGAACGGTCGGCTGTGTCGTGTCCTGGGCCACGGCTCCTCCATCTCTGCGCTGTGCTGACTTGGGCTGTTCGTGACGGTGGCCCCAGCCCAGACGGGCCGGGGCCACCGATCACGCGTCGTGGATCAGGCTCCCACGCGGAACCGCACGAAGGCGGTCACATTGCCGCCGACCTCCGCGAGCACCTGGCTCACGGTCTTCTTCGGGTCCTTCGCGAAGGCCTGCTCGACGAGCACGTTCTCCTTGAAGAAGCCGTTGAGGCGGCCCTCGATGATCTTCGGGAGCGCGGCATCGGGCTTGCCCTCGTTGCGCGCGGTCTCCTCGGCGATGTGGCGCTCCGAGGCGACGAGGTCCGCGGGGACCTCGTCGCGCGAGAGGTACCGCGGCGAGTACGCCGCGATGTGCGTCGCGATGTCCCGGGCGACCGACGCACCTGCAACGTCGGTCGCGACGAGGACGCCGACCTGCGGAGGAAGGTCCTTGTTGACCTTGTGCAGGTAGACCTCGACGTGCTCACCGGCAACGCGACCGACGCGCCGCACGACGAGCTTCTCGCCGATCATGCCGGCGGTCTCGTCGACGACGTTCTGGAGCGTCGAGCCGTCGACCTCGGCTGCGAGCAGCGCGTCGGCATCCCGTGCACCCGACGCGACCGCCACGCTGATGACCTTCTCCGCGAGCGCGAGGAACGTGACGTTCTTCGCGACGAAGTCGGTCTCCGAGTTGATCTCGACGAGCACGCCGGACTGGCCCTCGCCGTCCGCCGTCGGCCCCACGTGGGCCGCGACGAGACCGTCGGAGGCCGAACGGCCCTCGCGCTTGCCGACGCCCTTGAGTCCCTTGACCCGGATGATCTCGAGCGCCTTGGCCGAGTCGCCGTCCGCCTCCTCGAGCGCTTTCTTGACGTCCATCATCCCGGCGCCGGTGGTCTCCCGGAGCGCCTTGATGTCAGCGAGGCTGTAGTTAGCCATCAGTGTTCCGTCCTTGTCGTGATGTAGAGGCAGTGCGGATGGACCGACGTCACTCGGACGCGGTGTCGTCCGCGGTCTCGGCGGCGGCAGGCTCGACGACCTCGGCAGCGGGCTCCGCAACCTCGGCAACGGGCTCAGCCGCGACCTCGGCAACGGGCTCGACGGCCTCGGCAGCAGGCTCGGCCGCCTCGACGACCGGCGCCTCGACGACAGCAGCAGCCTCGACCGGCGCGGCCTCGGCAACGGGCGCGGCCTCGGCGACGGGCGCGGCGTCAGCGGCCAGCCCTGCCTCGGCGCCAGCGAGCAGCTCGCGCTCCCACTCGGCCAGCGGCTCGGCGTCGGCGTCGGCCGGGGCGTCCGTGCCGGTGCGTGCGGCGTGACGCTTCAGGAGACCCTCGGCGGCCGCGTCCGCGATGACCCGCGTCAGCAGCGAGACGGCACGGATCGCGTCGTCGTTGCCCGGGATCGGGTAGTCGACGACGTCGGGGTCGCAGTTGGTGTCGAGGATCGCGACAATCGGGATGCCGAGCTTGCGCGCCTCGTCGACGGCGAGGTGCTCCTTGTTCGTGTCGACGATCCACACGACCGAGGGAACCTTGTTCATGTCCCGGATGCCGCCCAGGGTCTTCGCAAGCTTGTCGCGCTCGCGACGCATGATGAGCAGCTCCTTCTTGGTGAAGGAGCTCCCCGCGACGTCGGCGAAGTCGATGAGCTCGAGCTCCTTGAGGCGCTGCAGGCGCTTGTTGACGGTCTGGAAGTTGGTGAGCATCCCACCGAGCCAGCGCTGGTTCACGTACGGCATGCCGACGCGCACGGCCTGCTCGGCGACGGGCTCCTGCGCCTGCTTCTTCGTGCCGATGAACAGGATCGTCCCGCCGTGGGCGACCGTCTCCTTGACGAAGTCGTAGGCGGTGTCGATGTAGGTCAGCGACTGCTGCAGGTCGACGATGTAGATGCCGTTGCGCTCGGTGAAGATGAAGCGCTTCATCTTGGGGTTCCAGCGGCGGGTCTGGTGCCCGAAGTGGACACCGCTCTCGAGCAGCTGGCGCATGGTCACGACGGCCATGGCACGTCCTTCCGCGCGCGCACCGTGAGGTGCGCGCAACTGAGCAGGTCCGCGTGCGGACCCGCATCTCGGTTGTCGGCAGCGGCCGGTCGGCCGATGCCCCTGGCGTCACGCCGTTGCTGGCGCCGGGCTCAACGAGCCCGGACCGGTGCCAGCGCAGACCCTCGACCCCCACGTAGCCACCCGGCGGGACCAGGTCGATGACGGGGATGGAGACGGTGACGCGCGATGTCGACCAGCACGTGCCAGTCGCGTGCGTCAGTCTAGCGGACACGACGAGGCGTGCGGTCCGCTCCCGATCCATGGAGAACCGACGCCCGACCGGGGGCCCGAACGGGCCGATGCGCGACCCACGCACGACCGAGGCCCGATGAGGCGCCCGACCACCCCCCGACCGTCCACGTCGCACGCCGCTCCACAGGCTGAGGACGCCCGCCCGATCTACGCCGCCCCGACACTTCACCGTGAGCGGATGACCTCGACCCTCGCCGTTGCCGGCGCCGCTGCAGCTCTCGCGCTCGCCGCCAGCGCCCTGCCGTGCGGCCTCCCGGTGCCCGCCGGTTCCGCGGCGGGCGTCGACCGAGCGATCGTGGCGGTGGCTCCAGGTGCGACCGGTGTCGCACGCGCCAGTCCCGTCGCGCCGACCTACGCGCCTCCCCTCGACGGGCCCGTCACCGTCGTGCGCGCCTTCGAGGCACCACCCGCCCCCTGGGCCGCCGGTCATCGGGGCGTCGACCTCGCGGCCCCCGACGGCACGCCCGTGCTCGCCCCGTCCGACGGGGTCGTGACCTTCGCGGGACCCGTGGCCGGTCGGCCCGTCGTCGTGGTGAGCCATCCGGACGGTCTGCGCAGCAGCCTCGAACCGGTCGTCGGATCCGTGCGAGTCGGCGACCCCGTCACACGAGGCCAGGTCGTCGGGATGCTCGCGGACGTCTCCGCGCACTGCGCGCCCCGACGATGCGTGCACTGGGGCGTGCGCGCCGGCGAGACCTACCTGGACCCGATGAGCCTGCTACCGATCCACGGGCCGGTCGTGCTCCTGCCGCTCGACTGAGCGCCAGGCACCGGTCAGATCCGCTCGCTCTCCGAGAGCTTCGCGCGCAGGCGCAGCATCGCCGCGGTGTGCATCTGGGAGATGCGGGACTCGGTGACGCCGAGCACCCGGCCGATCTCCGCCAGGGTCATGCCCTCGTAGTAGTACAGGACGAGGACGATCTTCTCGCGCTCGCTGAGCTGCTCGATCGCGCGAGCCAGCAGGAACTTCGTCTCCTGCACCTCGAACGAGCCGGCCGGGTCCGGCGTGCGGGAGTCGCCCAGCATGTCGATCAGCGTCACCTGGTCCGAGCGCTCCGCGCCCGAGCCGATGAGCTCGTCCAGAGCGACCACGTTCACGGTCGACAGCTGGGTGAAGACAGCGCGCAGCTCGCCGACCCCGAGCTCGAGTCGCGCGGCGACCTCGACCTCGCTCGGCGTCCGGTGCAGCTCGCTCTCGAGCTCTGCGTACGCACGGTCCACGGCGCGCGCCTTGGTACGAACCGACCGCGGGACCCAGTCCATGGCGCGCAGCTCGTCGATGATCGCGCCGCGGATCCGTGCGCTCGCGTAGGTCTCGAACTTGACGGCGCGGTCGAGCTCGTACTTCTCGATCGCGTCGATGAGACCGAACATCCCGTAGGACACGAGGTCGGCCTGCTCGACGGAGCTCGGCAGACGCATGCCCACGCGCGACGCGACGGCAGTCACGAGAGGTGCGTAGTGCAGGATCAGCCGCTCCCGGACGAGTCGCCCGGCACCGGCCTTGAACTCCTGCCAGGCAACCGTGATGGGGTCGACCTCGAGCGCCTCGATGCTCTCCACGAGACCCTGCGGGCCGAGCTGCTGCGGGACGGTGTCGCGCTGATGCGTCGGTGCGCCGAGGCCCCTGCGGGGACGCGGGACGACGCCGTCGGGCGCGGCAGCCGAACGCCGCGTGTGCGCGGCCATGGACACGACCGTTTCCGGCTGCGCAGTCACGTTGTCCCCCAGTTCCTTCATCATGCGCGTGGATGCGCCAGCTCGAATGACGTACGCAGGCGCTCAGCCGTGACGTGCGTGTACCGCTGGGTCGTCGCGAGGCTCGCGTGACCCAAGACCTCCTGGACGCTGCGCAGGTCGGAGCCGCCCTCCAGCAGATGCGTCGCGGCTGTATGCCGCAAGGCGTGGGGCGCGACGTCGTCGACGCCGGCGAGCGCCGCGACCGCGTGCGCCACCGCGCGGATCTGGCGCTGGTCGGCCCGCCCGCCACGACGGCCGAGCAGCAGCGCGCGACCGGCGACGTCACCGGCAAGCGCAGGGCGCCCTCGGTCGAGCCATGCCTGCACCGCCTGGGCGGCCGGCACCCCGAACGGGACGACGCGCTCCTTGTCGCCCTTGCCGACGACGCGCAGCGTCCGCTCGGCCAGGTCGAGGTCGTCCACGTCGGCTCCGCAGAGCTCGCCGACCCTCGCGCCCGTCGCATACAGCAGCTCGAGCGCCGCCCAGTCCCGTAGATGGACCGGGTCGGAGTCCTGCGCGCGCGTGCGCGCGACATCGAGCAGCCGGGCCGTCGCGTCGACGCCGAGGACGGTCGGCAGCGGGCTCGCCGGGCGTGCGCTCGCGAGCCGAAGCGCGGGGTCGGTCGCCACGCGTCCGGTCCGTCGCGCCCAGTCGAAGAAGGTCCGGGCCGCAGCCCCCCGGCGCGCCAGGGTCGCTCGGCTCCGCTCGGCCGCCGCCATGGAGGCGAGCCACGCGCGCAGCAGCCCCAGGTCGACGTCCGCGATCTCAGGCCTGCCATACCGACCGGCGAACGCCATGAGGTGCTCGATGTCGCCGACGTAGGCGCGCACGGTGTGCTCCGAAAGGCCCCGCTGCGCCCTCAGATGCATGGCAAAGTCCGCGACAGCGGCATTTCGCACCGTTGCCGCGCCCGTGCCCGCGGCCGAGTGCATGCCCCTACCGTGCCGTGCCGGACATGTCACTTACAAGCGAGGCCAACCAGACTTCACCCGTGTCTGGGCGATACGCGGCGCCTTGTCCGATTCCCGATAGAACGATGCACGGCTCGAGCGGGCTGCGGCGACTGCCCTACAGCTCGTTCGTCGAACGTCAGGCGCGACCGCCTGCGCCGCTGCGAACGGACCTGGCCCATCCTGCACCGACGCGGCGCACGAGACCGGCGAGCTCGAGGGCGCCCAGTGCGCCCCGGACCTCGCCCACCGTCAGCCCGGCCGTGCGTGCGAGCTCGTCGTGCCCCGCGGGCGAGCGGCCCGGCAGGGCATCGAGGAGCCGGCGCGACGCCCAGTCGAGGTCGTCGCCGTCGCGGTGCTCGCTCACCCTCTCCTCCAGCAGGTCCTCGCCCGCGCGCCCCGCCAGCTCGAGGACCTCCGCCGCGTCGGTCACGCAGACCGCCGCGCCGTCCCGCAGCAGCCGGTGGCACCCCGCGGAGGCCATCGAGGTCACGGGCCCGGGCACGGCCCCGACAGGTCGCAGGAGCGCGATCGCATGGTTCGCCGTGCTCAGCGCACCCGACCGCCAGGCTGCTTCGACGACCACCGTGGCCCTGCTCACAGCCGCGATCAGCCGGTTGCGCATGAGGAACCTGCCCTTGCTCGGCACGCCGCCCGGGGGGACCTCGCTCAGCACGCTCCCGCCCTGCTCGAGGATGCGCTCGAGGAGCGGCGCGTTGCCCACCGGGTATGCGCGGTCGACGCCACCCGCCAGCAGCGCCACGGTCGTCCCACCCGCAGCCAGAGCGCCGCGGTGGGCGGCCGCATCGATCCCGTAGGCGCCGCCCGAGACCACGCACGTCGAGTGCGCGGCGAGGCCCGCGGCGAGATCGACCGCGACGCGCTCGCCGTAGGACGTCGAGGCCCGAGCCCCGACGAGCGCGACCGAACGGTCGAGCGACGCCGACACATCACGTCGTCCACGGACCCACAGGCACATCGGCGCGGCGGCGCCGAGGTCGTCGAGACCGGGCGGCCAGCCCACCGACCCGGGGTGCAGCACGCCGCCGCCCAGACGGTCCATGCGCTCGAGGTCGCGGGTCGGGTCCAGGTCGACGAGTCGCCCTGCCCAGCGCCCGACCGCGGTGCCGAGACGGCGCCGCACGTCGTCCAGCGAGGGCTCGGCTTCCACGAGCGCCGCAATGAGCGGCGCGGCGTCTCGGGACGTGGCCGCGCCGCGCGCCCAGGCCAGTGCGCGACCCGCACCGAGCGCCCTGACGAGCGCGCCCGCGACGGCGTCACCCGGCTCGATCAACCGGCTCCACGCCACGCGGGCCATGAGCTCGTCGTCCGCGGTGATCTGCGACGCGTTCATGCGAGCCCCTGACCACGAGTGCGCAGCAGCAGTGCCTGCCCGATGTCGTCACGCCGGGGGCCCTGCCGTCCGGCCAGGTCGGCGAGGGTCCAGGCGATCCGGAGCACCCGGTCGACGCCGCGCAGGCTGAGGAGCCCGCGGTCGAGCGCACGGTCGAGATCGCTCACGAGCCGGCGATCCGGTCCCAGCCGCTCACGCATCCACGCACCCGGCACCTCCGCGTTGGTCCGCCAGGGCGTTCCAGCGAGTCGCTCCGCCTGCGCGGTGCGGGCAGCCGCGACGCGCGCCGCGACGATGCTGCTCGCCTCCGCGACACTCCCGGGGTCGAGCGCAGACCGGGACACCGGGAGCACGTCGACCTGGAGGTCGACCCGGTCCAGCAAGGGCCCCGACAGCTTGCTGAAGTACCTCCGGCGCTGCTCGGACCGGCAGGTGCACTCGAGCCCCTTGCCGACCCCGCGGCCGCACGGGCACGGGTTCGCCGCGAGCACGAGCTGGAACCGGGCAGGGAAACGCGCCACACCCGAGGCGCGATGGATGACGAGCTCGCCGTGCTCGAGCGGCTGACGGAGCGTCTGGAGGACCGCGGTGGAGAACTCGGGCGCCTCGTCCATGAACAGCACACCGCGGTGCGCCCGGGACGCCGCGCCAGGCCGTGGGACGCCCGAGCCGCCCCCCACGATGCTCGCGGGAGTCGCGGTGTGATGAGGGTCCTCGAACGGCGGGCGGCGCAGCAGTCCGCCGCCCGGGTCGAACGTCCCCGCGACCGAGTGGACGGCGGTGACCTCGACCGCCTCGGCCTCGGTCAGGTCCGGCAGGAGGCCCGGCAGGCGCGCGGCGAGCATCGTCTTGCCGGAGCCGGGCGGGCCGACCATCAGCAGGTGGTGACCGCCCGCGGCCGCCACCTCGAGCGCCATGCGTGCCTCGTCCTGGCCGAGCACGTCCCCGAGGTCGGCATCCGGCGCCGCACGGGCGACCTCGAGGTGGTCGGAGGGCACCGGGACGACGTCAGCGACGTCGATGCCGGCCCCGTAGGCATGGGCGACCTGGGCCAGGCTGTGAGCGGCCACCACGACGGCACCCGGGACGAGACTCGCCTCGGGCGCGTTGGCGGCGGGGACGACGACCCGACGGTGACCCGCGGCGACAGCCGCCGCCACCGCGGGGAGCACGCCCCGGACCGGTCGCAGCCGTCCGTCGAGCCCGAGCTCGCCGAGATGGACCACACCGCGTGCCGCCGCTGGGTCGATCAGGCCGGCGCCGGCCAGGGTCGCGACGGCGATCGCGAGATCGAACCCCGACCCCGACTTCGGAAGGCTCGCCGGCGAGAGGTTCACGGTGATCCGCCGGTTGGGCCACGGCAGCCCGCTCGAGGTCACCGCCGCCCGGACGCGGTCGCGCGCCTCAGCGAGGGAGGCGTCGGGCAGGCCCACGAGCGAGAACGCGGGCAAGGACGCCGCGAGATGAGCCTCGACCTCGACGACGTGCCCGGCCAGGCCGAGCAGCGAGACAGCGAGAGTGCGACCCAGCACCACTCACACCACCCCCACGAGGTGATCGACCTGCGCGGCGCCTCGACCGGTCACGAGCACGGCCATCACGTCGATCCGCACCGAGGCGGGATGCACGTCGTGAGCAGCGAGCCACTGGGCGGTCAGCCGTCGCACCCGCGCGAGCTTGCGGGGGGTCACCGCCTCGGCTGGGCTGCCGAACGTCGCGGTCCGGCGGGTCTTGACCTCGACCGCCACGAGCTCGCTGCCGTCGAGGGCGACCAGATCGAGCTCGCCACGCTCACCGCGCCAGTTCCGGTCGAGCACGACCCACCCGGCGTTGCGCACATAGGCCGCCGCCACGTCTTCCCCGTACCTGCCGACCGCGTCCTTCGCCCGCATGGCGACCACCTCCGCCGCCGAGCATCGCGGGCCGGGTCCGCGGTCATGCCGCAAGCCCCCCCGTCGGTGGAAGCCGCGAGCTCCCGCCGGGCTGTGGGCAGGTCAGGGGACGAAGCCGCCACCCGTCAGCGGACGAACCCGCCACCGGCCCCGAGATCGAGCTCGGCCTTCGCCAGCTCCTCGACGTTGACGTCCTTGAACGTCACGACGCGCACCGACTTCACGAACCGCGCCGAGCGATACACGTCCCAGACCCACGCGTCGGCGAGCGTCACCTCGAAGTAGACCTCGCCCGCCGCGGACCGGACCTGCAGGTCGACGTGGTTCGCGAGGTAGAAGCGGCGCTCGGTCTCGACGACATACGAGAAGAGCCCGACAGCATCGCGGTACTCGCGATACAGCGCGAGCTCCATGTCGGTCTCGTAGTTCTCCAGGTCCTCCGCGCTCACCGGGCCATCATCCCCCATCGCCGCGCAGGTCGTGTCACACGCGGCCCCGACCGCCCGGTGCGGTGCGAGGTTCACCCGGGTGCGCTCACTCCTCGAGGGGCAGGTTCCAGCTGCACCGGTGCAGCGGACTGGGGCCGTGCGTCCGCAGTGCCGCGATGTGGTCGGGCGACCCGTACCCCTTGTTGGCGTCCCAGGCGTAGGCCGGGAAGTCCGCTGCCAGCCGCGTCATGAGGGCGTCGCGCTCGCACTTCGCCAGCACGCTCGCGGCCGCGACCGACGCGCACGTCAGGTCGGCCTTGACGAGCATGCGGACCTTCCTGACGTCCGAGCGCCCGGCCGCCGGATCGAGCTCACCGTCGACCGACCCGTCGGGTCCGACGTCGTCGAACAGCGACCCCTGCGCGGGCGGCGTGAGCCAGTCGTGCGACCCGTCGAGGAGCACCGTGTCGACCGGTCCGACGGCGAGCGAGACGGCGTCCAGCGCGCGGTTCCCCGCGAGCCGCAGCGCCCCGATGATCCCGACCGCGTCGATCTCCGCGGCAGTCGCGTGACCGACGGCACGGGCCAGCCCCCACCGGCTCAGGGCCGGCAGGAGGGCGGTCCGGGCGGCGGGGGTCAGCAGCTTGGAGTCCGTGACGCCGACGGGGCACGCCCGGGTCCGCGCATCGACGACCACGACACCCACGCTGACCGGTCCGGCGAGCGACCCACGCCCCACCTCGTCCATGCCCGCCACGAGCAGAGCGCCCTCGCGCAGCAGGGCCCGCTCGTGGCGCAGGTGCGGTGCACGGTGCGACGGACCGGACGGCGGAGTCACGACACGCCGCTCCGGCGGCGCCGAGATCTCCCCGGGCGTCGGCGACAGGAGGCCGCGGGCAGTCATGACGGGTCCGGGACCGCCGAGAATGTGGTCGCCGGGTTGGTCAGCGCGCCGAGCCGGTCGAACGGCCAGACCGTCACGAACGCCACGCCGACGACGTTGCCCATCGGGACGAACGGGCCACCGGGCTTGCCCATGTTCCAGCGGGAGTCCGCCGAGTGCTGGCGGTTGTCCCCCATGACCCACAGCTCGCCCGCGGGCACGGTCACGTCGAACGGGATCTCGCTCGGGATCGCGCCCGGGGCCAGGTACGGCTCGTCGAGTGCGACACCGTTGACGGTGACCGGCGCCCCCGCACCCGTCGACGCCACGTGGTCGCCCGGAAGCCCGATGACCCGCTTGATGAGGTGCTCCCCCGCGTCCTGCGGCAGCAGCCCCACGAACGTGAGGGCATCGCCGACCGCGGTCTGGAGCGCGTTCTCGTGCGGCTTCGTGACGTCGGTCAGCCAGCCGCCCGGGTCCTTGAACACGACGATGTCACCGCGGTGCAGGTCGAACGGGCCCGGTGTCAGCTTGCTGACCAGCACCCGGTCGCCCTCGATCAGGGTGTCGTGCATGGAGGGGCTCGGGATGAAGAAGGCCTGCACGAGGAAGGTCTTGACGAGCAACGACAGGACGAGCGCGCTCACGACGATGATCGCCGACTCGCGCAGCCAGGCGACGCCCACACTGCGTCCGGATCGGCGGTGCTGCGCTCTGGGCGTCTCGAGCTCGACGTCGTCGCGCTCGGGCGCGTTCTGGTCTGTCACGCGCTCACTCTCCCACGCCAAGATGATGAACGATCGACGGTGACCACGCACCGCACCACTGTCCGGCCGGTGCGCGTGGAAGGGACCGCGTGACGACGACGAGCGGCCACCGGAAGCCCGGTGACCGCCCGTCGGGACGTGCTGCGATACGTCGAGCCGGCCTTACTTGGCCGGGACGGCGTCCCGCTTCTCCTTGATCTTGGCCTTCTTGCCGCGCAGCGCGCGGAGGTAGTACAGCTTCGCGCGGCGCACGTCACCGCGTGTGACGACCTCGATCGACTCGAGGCTCGGGGAGTGCACCGGGAACGTGCGCTCGACACCGACGCCGAAGCTGACCTTGCGGACCGTGAACGTCTCGCCGATCCCGCCGCCGCGGCGGGAGATGACGACGCCCTGGAACACCTGGATGCGTGCGCGGGTGCCTTCGACGACCTTGACGTTCACCTTGAGGGTGTCGCCGGGACGGAAGGGCGGGATGTCGGTTCGCAGCGATGCGGCATCGACCTGGTCGAGGGTATGCATGGTGGTTCGCTTTCTCGCACTGCCACAGGTCAGACACGTCGTCGAGGGCGCTCCGCTGGGCGGAGGTCCCGAGGGCTCTGGTCCGGTGCGTCCGGGGCCACGCGCGAAGCGTGTCCTGGAGTGGTCGTGGTCGTCTCCCCTGTGGCAGAGACGCGACCGGCGCGCACCAACGAGCTAGTCTGCCACACCCGGACGACCGGCGACGAATGCCGGTCAGGCCCCTCGGCGCGCGAGCACGCCGTCCGCGACCGTCCAGCCGTGCTCCGCGAGGACCTCGAGGTCCTGCGGGTCGAGCCCGGCGACGTCGAGCGCCGCCACGAGGTCGGGCCGCAGGCTCGCGGTCCGCGCGAGCGCCTCGTCGCGCCGCCACCGGGCGATCCGACCGTGGTGCCCGGACAGCAGCACCTCGGGGACCGCGAGGTCGGCCCACACGGGAGGCTTGGTGTACACGGGGTACTCGAGCAGCCCGGCTGCGCCGTGCGACTCCTCGACGAGCGAGGCAGGGTTCCCCACGAACCCCGGCAGCAGGCGGACGACGGCCTCGACCAGGACGAGGGCGGCGACCTCGCCACCGTTGAGCACGTAGTCGCCGATCGAGTACTCGCTGACCGCGACGTCGGGACGCGTCGCGTAGTGCGCCGCGACGCGCGCATCGATGCCCTCGTACCGCCCGCACGCGATCACGAGGTGCGGCTCGCGGGCGAGGGCCTCGGCGGTGCGCTGGGTGAGCGGGGTGCCCGACGGCGTCGGGACCAGCAGGTGTCCACCGCCCGTGAGCACGTCGTCGAGGGCGGCCCCCCACACGTCGGGCCGCATGACCATGCCGGCGCCGCCGCCGAACGGCGTGTCGTCGACCGTGCGGTGGCGGTCGGTCGCCCAGTCCCGCAGGTCGTGGACCCGCACGTCGACCAGACCGGATGCCCTCGCCTTGCCGACGAGCGACAGCTCGAGGGGTGAGAGGTAGTCCGGAAAGATCGAGACGACGTCGATGCGCACGTCAGTCCTCGTCGGCGGGTTCGCCGCGCGTCTCGTCGCTCACGACGAGGTTCGCGGCGTCCGACGCGAGCAGGCCACCCGGGGGGTCGATCACGACGCGTCCGCCCGGGACGTCGACGACGGGCACGATCGCGCGGACGAACGGGACGAGCGTGCGGGCCCCGGACGGCTCGCGCAGCACGAGCGAGTCGTGCGCCGGCAGGTGCTCGAGGCCGATGATCTCCCCGAGGAGAGTCCCGTCCACGTGCTCGGCCCGCAGCCCGGCGAGCTCATGGGGGTACCAGGCGTCGTCCTCGTCGGTCTCGTCCTGCTCCGCGACGATCTCGACACCGCGCAGCGCCTCGGCCGCGGACCGGTCGACCACCTGCTCGAACGTGACGAACCAGCGCCCGTGCTGCTCACGCGTCGCGGCGACGGTCAGCGGGCCAGCCGTCGCAGGGACCGTCGCCAGGACGGCGCCGACCGCGAACCGCTCGGCCGGGGAGTCGGTGCGGAGGTCGAGCGCGACCTCGCCGCGCAGGCCGTGCGCGCGTCCGATGCGTGCGACGGTCATCTGCATGGGGGTACCTCTCACTCGTGGGTCGATCTCAGGGGGTCACGATGGACGAAGGCCCGGCCCCCGCACGGGGACCGGGCCTTTCGCTGTGCTCACGCCTCTGCGGCACCTCGCAGTGCCGCGGACTGCTCAGCGCCGGTCGACGTCCACGACGTCGATCCGGACCGGACCTTCCGTCGAGAGTGCGCCGACGACGGTCCGCAGGGCTCGCGCCGTGCGACCGCCGCGACCGATGACACGCCCGAGGTCCTCGGGATGGACCCGGACCTCGAGCAGGTCGCCACGACGAAGCGTCTTGGCAGCGACCTTCACGTCGTCCGGGTGGTCGACGATGCCCCGCACCAGGTGCTCGAGCGCGTCGTCCAGCATCAGGCCTGCTCGGCCTCAGCCGGCGCGTCAGAGGCGGCGGGCGCCTCCTTGGCAGCAGCGGCCTTCTTCTCCGACGCCTTGGCCTTGACCTTCTCGGCGTCGGTGGCGGCAGCCTCGACGGCGGCCTGGACCTCGGTGGCGTCGATCTTCACCTTGGTGCGCAGGGTGCCCTCCTGGCCCGGGAGACCCTTGAACTTCTGCCAGTCCCCCGTGATCTTGAGGAGCACGAGCACCTGCGGGGTCGGCTGTGCGCCGACACCCAGCCAGTACTGCGCCCGCTCGGAGGTGATCTCGATGAACGAGGGCTCCTCGGTGGGGTGGTACTTGCCGATCTCCTCGATCACACGGCCATCACGCTTGGTGCGTGAGTCCGCGACGACGACGCGGTAGTACGGCGCCCGGATCTTGCCCAGACGCTTCAGACGAATCTTGGTGGCCACAGGGTGGTCTCTCCTGGTTTCTGCTGTGGTGGTCGCGCGAGCCCTGCTCGTGGGGGGAGTGGGCCGGCATGACCGGAAGGACGCGATGACAGCCGGATAGAGGGGCCGACCGCACCGAGTACAGGCAGACATTCTGCCAGACCGCGGACGCCCACCGCACCACGGGCCCCGCAGAGCGCCTCGACGCGCGGTCGTGCAGCGGTCAGCGACCGAACAGCTTGTCCAGGCCGGCCGGGAGCTGCAGCGTCGCGGGGTCGATCGACTCGGGCGCCGGGGTCTGCTGCCCGAGCCCGAACGCCGAACCCCTCGGGGCGCTCGGGGCGATGCCCGCGGCGCGGTCCCCGGCCAGACGCTCCTCCTCGGCGCGCTTGGCGGGGTTGCCCGACTTCCCCTTGACCTTGCGCGTCGGCGGTGCGACGCGTCCGCGCGACTTCTTGCCGCCCATGCCCGGCAGGTTGCCCATGCCCGGCAGGCCCATGCCGCCGCCACGGGCCATCTGCTTCATCATCTTCTGGGCGCCGTCGAACCGGTCGAGCAGCTGGTTGACGTCCGAGGGCTTGGTGCCCGAGCCGCTCGCGATCCGCGATCGCCGCGACCCGTTGATGATCTTCGGTGCGCGCCGTTCCGCCGGGGTCATCGACCGGATGATCGCCTCGATGCGGTCGACCTCGCGCTCGTCGAAGTTGTCGAGGGCCTCGCGCATCTGCCCCATGCCGGGCAGCATGCCAAGCATCTTCTTCATCGAGCCCATGTTCTTCATGGCCTGCATCTGCTGCAGGAAGTCCTCGAGCGTGAAGTCCTCGCCCGCCGCGAGCTTGCCGGCCATCGCCTCGGCCTGCTCGGCGTCGAACGACTTCTCGGCCTGCTCGATGAGCGTGAGGATGTCGCCCATGTCGAGGATCCGGGAGGCCATCCGGTCCGGGTGGAACACCTCGAAGTCCGTGAGCTTCTCGCCGGTCGAGGCGAACAGGATCGGACGCCCTGTGACGCTCGCGACCGACAGTGCGGCGCCGCCGCGGGCGTCGCCGTCGAGCTTCGTCAGCACGACGCCGGTGAACCCGACGCCGTCCGCGAACGCCTGGGCGGTCGTGACCGCGTCCTGGCCGATCATCGCGTCGATGACGAACAGGATCTCGTCCGGGCTGATGGCGTCCCGGATGTCCGACGCCTGGGTCATGAGCTCGGCGTCGACGCCGAGCCGGCCGGCCGTGTCGACGATGAGCACGTCGTGCTGGCGCGCCCGTGCCGTCGCCAGACCCTCGCGAGCCACGGCGACGGGATCGGCGCCCGCCACGAGGGCGTCGTCGGAGCCCTGGTTGCCCGGGTGCGGTGCGAACACCGGGACCCCGGCGCGCTCCCCCACGATCTGGAGCTGGGTGACGGCGTTCGGCCGCTGCAGGTCGGCCGCGACGAGGAGCGGCGTGTGCCCCTGCTCGCGCAGGTGCAGCGCCAGCTTGCCCGCGAGCGTCGTCTTGCCCGCACCCTGGAGTCCCGCGAGCATGATCACGCTCGGCGGGGTCTTCGCGAGGTGCAGGGGGCGGTTCGCGCCGCCCAGGATCGCGACGAGCTCCTCGTTGACGATCTTGACGACCTGCTGGGCCGGGTTCAGCGCACCCGAGACCTCGGCCGAGAGCGACCGCTCCCGGACCGCCCCCGTGAACGTGCGCACGACGGGCACGGCGACGTCGGCGTCGAGCAGGGCCCGGCGGATCTCGCGGACGGTCGCGTCGATGTCGGCCTCGGAGAGCCTGCCCTTGGTGCGCAGGTTCTTGAAGGTCGACGTCAGGCGGTCGGACAGGGTGGCGAACACCGATCGATCCTCATGCTCTCCTCGGGATCACGGACGACCTAGGGTACCTGCCGCCTGCCGCCTCGCCCGTGCTGTCAGGTCGTCGACGAGCCGGGCACGCCACGCGCTCCACGCCGTCGGCCCCGCCGCTGTCGCGTCGGACTCCGTGAGCACGCGCAGCACCTCGAGCAGGTCGGCGCGGTGGTCGACGGCCTCGAGCAGCGCGTCGACCGTCGCCGGGTCGTCCGGGTCGGCGGTCGTCGCGAGGTCTGCCAGCGTCAGGTGCTCCCGGACCAGGCGCGCGACGTCGGCGGCATCCTGCTCGTTGAACCCCATCCGCTCGACGATCGGTCCCGCGAGCCGACCACCCTCGACGGAGTGGTCGCCCGCGCCCGCACGCTTGCCGATGTCGTGCAGGAGCGCGGCGAGCAGCAGCAGGTCGCTGCGTTCGACGTCCCGCTTCGCATGGCTGGCGATGGCCACGGTCTCGACGAGGTGCCGGTCGACCGTGTGCCGATGGACCGGCGAGCGCTGCGGACGGTTGCGCACCCCGGCCCACTCCGGGATCCAGGTCGTCACCACACCAGCGAGGTCCAGCGCCTCCCAGACCGGCACCTGGGCGTGCCCCGACGCGAGCAGCTGGAGCAACGACGCGCGCGCCGCCTTGGGCCACGGCGTCGGCAGCGGCGGGGTGCGGGTCAGGCTGGCGACCGTCACGGGCGACAGCGTGAGCCCGGTGCGCGCCGCGGTCGCCGCAGCGCGCAACGACAGCAACGGGTCGTCCGCAGGGTGCGCGTCGACCGCGAGCACGATCTCCCCGTCGTGCTCGACGAGCCCCTCCCCGATGGGCCTCAGTCGCGGGGCGCCACGCCGGCCGCGGATCAGCACGGGCGGGCGCACGAGGGGCCGCTGGAGCGCCTGTCGCGCGTTGCGCACCGTCGTGTCGAGCGCGTAGGAGATGATCCGGCCGGCCTCCGCGAGGCTCGCGAGCAGGTCGTCCCGGTCGTCGAAGCCGGTCAGGGCCGCGACCTCGTCCTGGTCGGCGAGGAGCAGGCGGTTCGTGTGCCGGCGTGTGACGACCTGGACGGCGTCGCGCACGTCGAGCAGGTGCGCGTAGGCCTTGTCGACAGCGCCGTGCGGACGATCGGTGAGCCAGGTCGCGGCAAGGGCCGAGAGGACCACGGCGTCGCGGATCCCGCCACGCGCCTCCTTGAGGTCCGGCTCGATGAGGTACGCGAGCTCCCCGTGGCGCTCGGCCCGCTGCTTGGTCGACGAGAGCAGCTCGGGCAACCGACGACGGGCGGCAGAGCGCCAGTCGGCGAGCAGGGCCGACTTGGCCCGGTGGACCACGACGGCGTCGCCGGCGACCGGCTGGAGGTCGAGCAGCCCGACGGCCGCCGGAAGGTCCTTGGAGGCCACCTGGCGGCACTGGGCGAGCGACCGCACGGAGTGGTCGAGGTCGAGGCCGGCGTCCCAGATGGGGTACCACAGCCGCTCGGCGAGCGCACCGATCTCCTCGGCGGTCCTCCCCCGACCCTCGTGCACCAGCAGCAGGTCGAGGTCGCTCACCGGGCTCGCGTCGCCGCGACCCACGCTCCCGACCGCCCCCAGCGCGATGCCCGATCCGTCGAACCCTTCCGTCGCCTGCGCCCACAGCTCCCCGAGCCGCTCGTGGACGAGCTTGACGCCCGCGGCACGACGCGCGACCCCGTCGCTCCCGGGACCCATGAGTCCCGAGGCGAGCTCGAGCCGCTCGGCCCTGAGGTCCCGCACCCCGAGCGCGGGGTGCGGGACCTCAGGCTGACGGTCGTCCGTCATGGCCGGTCGCGGAGCGTCGGCGTCAGAGCGCACCCGCGCCGTGCTCACCGGTGCGGACCCGGACGACGTCGTCGACCGGCTGGACCCAGACCTTGCCGTCACCGATCTTGCCGGTCTGAGCGGCCGTGACGATGACCTCGGTGACCGTCCCGGCGTCCTCGTCGTGCACGAGGACGTCGATGCGCACCTTCGGGACCAGGTCCACCGTGTACTCGGCACCGCGGTAGACCTCGGTGTGGCCGCGCTGGCGGCCGTAGCCGCTGACCTCACTGACCGTCAGACCGTGGACACCGGCTGCCTCGAGCGCCGACTTCACGTCGTCCAGCCGGTGGGGCTGGATCACTGCTGTGACGAGCTTGGTCATCACTTCACCTCCGTCAGGATTCGGGCACCCAGGGACTCGTACGCCGTCTCGCCGTGGACCGCAAGGTCGACACCGCCGACCTCGGCCTCCTCCGAGACGCGCCAGCCCAGGGTGGCCTTGAGGATGAGACCGATGACGAGCGTCACCAGACCCGAGTACACCACCGCGACCAGCGCGATGAGGATCTGCACGACGAGCTGCTTGACTCCCCCGCCGTAGAACACGCCCGTGGTCGTCGAGAGGAAGCCGATGAGGACCGTGCCGGTGAGGCCACCGACGAGGTGGACGCCGACGACGTCGAGCGAGTCGTCGTAGCCGAACTTGTACTTGAGGCCGACCGCCAGGGCGCACAGGACGCCGGCGACGAGACCCATGACGACCGACCCGACCGGGCTGAGCGCACCGGCCGCGGGCGTGATCGCGACCAGACCTGCGACGACACCGGACGCCGCGCCGAGCGACGTGGCGTGACCGTCGCGGATCTTCTCCGTCACGAGCCAGGCCAGCATGGCGGCGCACGTGGCGACCGTCGTGTTCATCCAGGCCAGACCCGCCGTCGCGTTGGCGGCACCGGCGGAGCCGGCGTTGAAGCCGAACCAGCCGAACCACAGGAGAGCGGCACCGAGCATCACGAACGGGATGTTGTGCGGCCGCAGCGGCTCCGTGCCGAAGCCCTTGCGCTTGCCGAGGAGAATCGCGAGCACGAACGCTGCGATACCGGCGTTGATGTGGACGACGGTGCCACCGGCGAAGTCGATGGGGGCCACGGAGGCGATGCCGTCCGTCGTCCCGAAGATCTTCGCGGAGAGCCCGTTGGCCGAGTTGCTCAGGAAGCCGCCGCCCCAGACCATGTGGGCCAGCGGGAAGTACGACACCGTGACCCAGATCGCGCTGAAGACCAGCCACGTGCCGAACTTCGTCCGGTCAGCGATCGAGCCCGAGATCAGGGCGACCGTGATGATCGCGAAGGTCGCCTGGAACGCGATCCACACGAGGATCGGCACACCGTTCGCGGCGAGCAGGTTGGACGCGTCGGTGTCGGTGACGTTGCTCAGGCCGAACGCGTCGAACGGGTTGCCGAACCACCCGAGGACGTCGGAACCGAACGACATCGAGTAGCCCCAGAAGATGTAGATGATGCCGACGACGCCCATGGCACCGAAGCTCATCATCATCATGTTGAGGACGGACTTGCCGCGCACCATGCCGCCGTAGAAGAACGCCAGACCCGGCGTCATCAACAGCACCAGAGCCGCGGATGTCAACATCCACGCCGTGTTACCGGTGTCCAGCACGAAATCCATGTGGATCGCCTCTCCCTCACACACCGGTCGGGCGACCGGTCGGCCTCAAGAGTCGAGGAGAGCCGTTTCGTGCACTCGTGGCGGACGTTACGGCCACGTGACAGGCACCGCGCTCAGGTAAACGTTGCGTTTCGTCCTGGCCGGACGTCCAGGTCCGATCGGCCCCCCAGACCGGTGCACGGGCCTAGGCCTGGAGGAGGCCGTCCACGAACGCCTCGGGGTCGAACGGCGCGAGGTCGTCGGGACCCTCACCCAGCCCGATGAGCTTGACCGGAACACCCAGCTCGCGCTGGACGGCGATGACGATCCCGCCCTTGGCCGTGCCGTCGAGCTTCGTCAGGACGATGCCGGTCACTCCCGCCACCTCGGCGAACACCCGGGCCTGGTTGAGGCCGTTCTGGCCCGTGGTGGCGTCCAGGACGAGGAGCACCTCCGACAGCGGAGCCTCGCGCGTGATGACGCGGGTGATCTTGCCGAGCTCGTCCATCAGCCCGGCCTTGTTCTGGAGGCGTCCCGCCGTGTCGACGAGCACGACGTCGGCGCCGGTCCGCTTGCCGGTGCGGACGGCGTCGAACGCGACGGCTGCCGGGTCCGCGCCGTCGCGGTCCGAGCGCACCGTCGGGACGCCGACGCGCGCGCCCCAGGTCTCGAGCTGGTCGGCCGCAGCGGCACGGAAGGTGTCCGCCGCGCCGAGGACGACCGTGCGCCCCTCGGCGACGAGCACCCGGGCCAGCTTGCCGACGGTCGTGGTCTTGCCCGTGCCGTTCACCCCGACCACGAGCACGACGGCCGGCACGTGCGCCGTCGGCACGTCGGGCTCGCCTGCCTCCGCGCCCGGCTCGATCACCGGGGAGACGGGACCGGTCGCGAGCGACCTGTCGAGGCTCGGGTCGACGAGCGCGATGAGCTGCTCGCGGAGCAGCGCCCGGACCTCGCCCGGGTCCCGCAGACCGTGGACGCGCACTTGCGTGCGCAGAGCGGCGATGAGCTCAGCGGACGGCCCGGCGCCGACGTCGGCGAGAAGCAGGGTCTCCTCGAGCTCGTCCCAGTCGTCCTCGGTGAGGTGGTCACGGGACAGCACCGCCAGCAGCCGGGTGCCGAGCGGCGACCCGGAGCGCGCCAACCGGTCACGGAGCCGAGCGAGCCGTCCGGCGACGGGCGCCGGGACCTCGAGCGGGGGCGCCTCCTCGAGGCCGGGGAGCTCCTCGAGGAGCTCCGGCTCGGGGGCGTGGGCGGTCGGCGCGCCCACGACTGGTGCGTCGGCGACCGCTGTCGTCGGGTGCTCGTCGAGGGCGGTCGGCGCGGCGGTCGATGCATCCGGGGGCGTCGCGCCCCGGCGACGCACGAGCACGAGGGTTGCCCCGGCGGCTGCCGCGAGAGCAGGCACGCCGACGACGATCGCGGTCAGGAGGTCGTTGTCCACGGCGACAGTCTCTCAGGCCGGTGCGCGCCGCAGCACGCTCGGGCAGCGACGCCGGAGAGCTCCCGGCGCTCTGGAGCGCGTCAGGCGGACCGGCTGCCCAGGTGATGCATGCCGCGCACGGCCCGGTCACGCGCCTTCGTCAGCACGTCGCGCACCTCGTCGACCTGCAGGTAGCCGTCGTCGTCCACGGCGGTGGCCCGCAGGAACTCGTCGAGCCGCACGTCCACCGGCTCGATCTCGGCGGCGCGCGCGGCCGCGGCGTCCTCGGCATCGGGGTGGCGTCGGGCGGCCACCCCGGCACGCAGGTCCGCGACGAACCCGGCCCCGCGAGGACCCCCGCCGCTCGCGGCGCTCGCGACCAGCACCACCGCCGCAGCAGCGACGAGCGCGACGAGAGTCCACACGAGCACAGTCAGCATGGCTCCAGTATGCGAGCCGGATCGGGGGCGACAGGCCGTGACCCGCGCGCTCTGCCCGAACCGCACACAACCTTCACACCGCCCCGTCCGCCCGGTGCGCCCAGACCGGGCGCAATGCCCCAGGGTCAGGCCGAGACGTCCTCGCGCATCCGCTGGCTGATGACCGTCGTGACCCCGTCGCCGCGCATCGTGACCCCGTAGAGCGCATCGGCGATCTCCATCGTGCGTTTCTGATGCGTCACGACGATGAGCTGCGAGTCCTCCTGGAGCTCCTTGAACAGCTCGAGGAGCCGCCCCAGGTTGGCGTCGTCGAGGGCCGCCTCGACCTCGTCCATGACGTAGAACGGGCTCGGCCGCGCCTTGAAGATCGCGACCAGCAGGGCGACAGCCGTGAGCGAGCGCTCCCCGCCCGAGAGCAGCGAGAGCCGCTTGACCTTCTTGCCGGCCGGCCGCGCCTCGACCTCGATTCCGGTCGTGAGCATGTTGTCGGGATCCGTGAGAACGAGCCTGCCCTCACCGCCGGGGAACAGCCGGGGGAACACGACGTCGAAGGCCGCGGCCGTGTCGCGGTAGGCGTCCGCGAAGACCTGCTCGACCCGCTCGTCGATCTCCCGGACGATCTCGAGCAGGTCCGTCCGGGTCTTCTTGAGGTCCGCGAGCTGGTCGACGAGGAACTTGTGCCGCTCCTCGAGCGCCGCGAACTCCTCGAGCGCGAGCGGGTTGACCCGGCCGAGCAGCGAGAGCGCCCGCTCAGCAGACCGCAGGCGCTTCTCCTGCTGCTCACGCACGTACGGCACCTCGGTCGGCGCGTCGGGGTCCACGTCGGCGTCGGGCAGGTGCACGACGGGCACGGGACGGTGCGGTCCGAACTCCTCGAGCAGCACCGTCGGGTCGAGGCCCAGGTCGTCGATCGCGCGGGTCTGAAGCTGCTCGATGCGCAAGAGCTGTTGCGCCCGCGCGACCTCGTCGCGGTGCGCGACGTCCGTCAGCTCGGCGAGCTCGCGCGCACGGGTCTCGACCTCGGCGCGCACGCGCTGGAGCGTCTCCTCGCGTGCGGTGCGTGCTGCCTCTGCGGCCTCCCGCTCCGACGCGGCCCGTCGCAGCGAGTCCTCGAGTGCTGCCAGCGATCGGTTCGCGCCCTCGCGCACCGCCGCCGCCAGGAGCGCCTGCCGCACGCGCGCGCGCTCCCGCTGCGCCGCCCGCTCGCGCGCTGCCTGCTCAGCCCGCGCGGCACGTTCGAGCGACTCCGCGCGCCCCGCCAGCGCACGGGCACGTTCCTCGCTCGTGCGCAGCGTGAGCCGGGCCTCGGTCTCTCGGGCGCGCGCGGCCGCAGCCAGCTCGGCGAGGCGGTCGCGCTCGAGTCCGCCGCCCGCGATGGCAGCCTCGGTCTCGGCCGGCTCCGACTCGGCGGCCGCGAGCCGCTCCGTCAGCTCCGCGAGCTCGTCCGCACCGGCCGCGAGCGTCGCCGTCGCGGCGTCGAGCGATGCCTGCACCCGCTCCGCCTCGGCCCGGGCGGCCCGCGCCGTCGCCCCGAGGTGCCCGAGCTGCTCGGCCACCGCGGCCAGGGCGGCGTCCGACTGGTTGAGCCGGTCGAGCGTGTCCTCGTACCGCCCGCGGGCCGCGGACTCGGCCGCCTGCGCGCCCGCCAGCTCGAACCGGGCCCGTTCGGCGCGCGCCGCTGCGTCGGCGGCGTCGGCCCGCGCGGCATCGAGCGCGGACTGCAGGTGCAACGCGCTCGGCGCGGTCGCGGAGCCTCCCGAGGCCCGACGCCGGGCCAGGACGTCGCCCGTGCGGGTGACCACCGTGAGCTCAGGCCGCTCGACGACGAGCGCGCGGGCCGTCGCCAGGTCGTCGACCACGATGACGTCGCGCAGCAGAGCCTCGACCGCCGGCCGGACGGCCGCCGGAGCCTGCACGAGGTCGAGCGCACGATCCGCTCCCGGGGGCACGACCAGAGGGCCCGACGAAGCCTCGTCGGCGGTCCCGGCTCCCGCGATGACCAGGCTCGCGCGCCCCGAGTCGTCCGTGCGGAGCCGCCGGATCGCGTCGACGGCCGCGTCGACCGAGTCGACCGCGACCGCGTCGGCGTGCTGCCCGAGCGCTGCGACGATCGCGTCCTCGTCGCGCGGCGCGACGGAGAGCAGCGCGGCCAGCGAGCCGATCGTGCCGGGCAGCCCGTCGGCGGCGAGCAGCGCGCCCGCGCCGTCCTTGCGCGTCAGGCTCAGCTCGAGCGTCTCGATCCGGGACGCGAGCGCCGTGCGGTCCTGCTCGGCCGTGGCCAGCGCCGCCTTGATCGCGGTGAGCTGCGCGGACGCCTGCTCGACGGCGTCGGCGGCCTGCTCGTGCTCCGCGTCGAGACCCTCCTCGCCCTCCTCGACGCCCGCGACCTGGGTCTCGAGCGCAGCGAACTCGGTCGTCGCGTCCTGGCCGCGGCGTTCGGCCGCCGAGAGCGACTCGCGCAACCGGCCGATCTCGGCCTCGGTGGCCTCGAGCCGGCTCCGGCGCGCGCCGACCTGGCCAGCGAGCCGCGCGACACCCTCACGGCGGTCGGCCGCGGAGCGGAGCGCTGTCGCGAGCTGCTTCTCGGCGGCGGTGGCGGCCTGCTCCGACTCCTGGCGCAGGACCACGGCACCCTCAAGGGCCGCGCGCGCGATCTCGACCTCGGCCGCCAGCTCGGCCTCCGCCGCACGCACCCGTTCGGCCTGCGCGGCGAGGTCGGCCGGGTCCGAGCCACTGCTGCGTTCGGGGGCCGCACTGCCGAGCAGCCGCACGCGCTCGCCGGCGAGCGTCGCCGTCCCGCGCAGCCGCTCGCGCAGCGACGACAGCCGGTACCAGATCTCGCTCGCCTCGCTCAGCGCCGGTGCCGCCTCGGCGGCCTCACGCTCGAGGGCCGCGAGCCGTCCGCGGGCGTCGGTCAGCGTCGCCTCGACCTCGGCGCGCCGAGCGCGCACCGCCGACTCGTCGGCGATCTCCTGCTCGAGCGTCGCGGACAGCTGCGCCAGGTCGTCGGCGAGCAGGCGCGCGCGCGCGTCACGGAGGTCGGTCTGGACGACCTGGGCCTTGCGCGCCACCTGCGCCTGCCGGCCGAGCGGCCCGAGCTGACGCCGGATCTCGGCGGTGAGGTCGCCGAGCCGCAGCAGGTTCGCCTGCATCGCCTCGAGCTTGCGCAGGGCCTTGTCCTTGCGCTTGCGGTGCTTGAGGACGCCCGCGGCCTCCTCGATGAACCCGCGGCGCTCCTCGGGGGTCGCGCGCAGCACCGCATCGAGCTGGCCCTGGCCGACGATGACGTGCATCTCGCGGCCGAGGCCCGAGTCGGACAGCAGGTCCTGGATGTCGAGGAGCCGACAGCCCTGGCCGTTGATCGCGTACTCGGACCCGCCGCTGCGGAACAGGGTCCGCGAGATCGTGACCTCGGTGTACTCGATCGGCAGCGCGCCGTCGGTGTTGTCGATCGTGAGGGACACCTCGGCGCGACCGAGCGGGGCGCGGCCCGCGGTCCCGGCGAAGATGACGTCTTCCATCTTGCCGCCGCGGAGCGACTTCGCCCCCTGCTCGCCCATGACCCACGCGAGCGCGTCCACCACGTTGGACTTGCCCGAACCGTTCGGGCCGACCACGCACGTGACGCCGGGTTCGAAGTGCAGCGTCGTCGCCGAGGCGAACGACTTGAACCCGCGCAGGGTCAGGGTCTTGAGGTGCACTCCCCAACCCTAGGTGCTCACCGGCGGCCGTCCGCGGACGGCGCGGCCGAGCCGGTCGGTGCCGCGGGCGAAATGCCCCGAGCGTCCCGGTGCTGGGCGCGCGCCCGCGCCCCGTCGCACGACGTTCAGAGCGACGGGAACCAGAGGGCGATCTCCCGGGCGGCCGACTCCGCGGAGTCCGAGCCGTGGACGAGGTTCTGGGTCACGGACAGACCCCAGTCGCGGCCGAGGTCGCCTCGGATCGTGCCGGGCGCCGCCGTCGTCGGCTCGGTCGTGCCGGCCAGGACGCGGAAGCCCTCGATCACCCGGTGACCCTCGACCACCACGGCGAGCACCGGGCCCGAGCCCATGAACTCGACGAGCGGCCCGAAGAACCCCTTGCCGGCATGCTCGGCGTAGTGCTCCGCGAGGAGCGCGTCGTCGGCGGTGCGCAGCTCGGCCGCGACGAGCGTGTAGCCCTTGGCCTCGACGCGGCGCAGCACCTCTCCGGTGAGCCCGCGACGGACGGCGTCCGGCTTGACGAGGACAAGGGTGCGCTCGGTCTTCGGTGCATCGGTCATGGCGGTCACCCTAGCGGCCGAGCGGCCACGACCTCACGCGCTGACCTGCCCGGGGTGCGCCGCGTCCCACTCGGCGCGCTCGCGGTCGATGCGCGCGCCGAGGCGCAGCGCGACGACCCACAGGATCACGAACACGGCGCCCACCACAGCCATCGTGGGCATGACCACTCCGGCCGCGAGCACGAGAGCCTGCGCCACCGAACCGGCCACGTAGCCGCCGGGCCGCGTCACCGTCCGGGACAGCACCGCGAGCACGACCATGAGCGCGCCGCCGACGAGCCAGGCGGTCCCGGTCGAGAACTCGGTCTGCTTCGCCGCCGCCAGCCCGTACGCCGTGAGCGTCGCGAACAGCACCAGGATCGCCTCGAGCAGCAGGATCGAGGACGCGAACTGGGGGCGCGCGGGACGCTTGCGGCGCACGGTCGGCGAGGGGCTCGTCATCGCGTCAGGGTACCGGCGTCCTGCTCGCCGGACGCCTGCACGGCGGTGCCCTCGGACGCCTCGGTCGGCTCGCCTGCGCCCGCGACGACACCCTCGACCAGCCGTCCGTGGTCCGCGACCGCCTCGCCGCGCGCGACCATCCCGGCGACGTCGGACAGCGTGACCTCACGCAGGAACAACGTGAGCACGAAGGCGACGGCGACGAGCGGCACGAGGTACCAGAACGCCGGCGCGAGCGCGTCGGAGTAGGCACCGATGACCCCGGAGTGCAGGGGCTCGGGCATCGCCGCGACGATCGCCGGGGTGAGCGAGGCGCCACCCGACCCCGCACCGGCGGCGGAGCCCGGAACGCTCGCGAACACGTCCGTGAGCCGGTCGGTCAGGCGCCCCGTGAAGATCGTCGAGAACAACGCCACGCCGACCGCCGCGCCGATCTCGCGGAAGAAGTTGTTCGCGCTGGTCGCCGTGCCGATCTCGTGCGGGTCGACCGAGTTCTGCACCGCGAGCACGATCGTCTGCATGACGAGGCCGAGCCCGAGGCCGAGCACGAAGATCATCGCGCTGAACAGCACCATCGACATGCCGCCCTGCAGCTGCGTGAGCCACATCAGGCCACCGGTCGCGAGCGCCATGCCCACGATCGGGTACCTGCGGTAGCGGCCCGTCTTCGTGATCGCGATGCCCGAGCCGATCGCCGTGAGCATGACGCCGGCCATCATCGGCAGCATGAGGAAGCCCGACCCGGTCACGCTCGCGCCGGTGGACATCTGCAGGAACGTCGGCAGGAACGCGAGTGCCGCGAACATGCCCATGCCGATGATCAGGCCGACCGACGTCGCGATCGCGAAGGTCGGGTTCTTGAACAGGTGCAGCGGCAGGAGCGGCTCGGCTGCGCGCTGCTCGACGAGCACGAAGACCACGGCAGCGACGACCGTTCCCACGACGAGCGCGACGAGCCGTCCGTCGGTCCAGTCGTAGCCGCGGGTGCTGCTGATGGACTGCCAGCTGGTCGTGAGGATGAGGCCCGACGTCGCGACGACGAGGAGCACGATGCCGGCGACGTCGATCTTCTTGCCCGAGCGGTGGCTCGGGAGCTTGAGCGTGAACCAGGCGGTGACGAAGGCCGCGATGCCGATGGGGATGTTGATCCAGAAGCACCAGCGCCAGTCCGCGTGCTCGGTGAACGCCCCACCGAGCAGCGGACCGATGACCGACGAGATGCCGAACAGCGCACCCATCGGGCCCATGTACGTGCCGCGCTCCTTCGCCGACACGATGTCGGCGATGATCGCCTGGCTCAGGATCATCAGGCCGCCGCCGCCGAGGCCCTGGATGCCGCGCCACAGCACGAGCTCGCCGAGGGTGGTGGCGAAGCCCGCCCCGGCCGACGCAAGGGTGAAGAGCCCGATCGCGACGAGGAACGGCCAGCGCCGACCCCAGAGATCGCCGAACTTGCCGTAGAGCGGCATGACGATCGCGATCGCCATGATGTAGGCGGTCACGACCCAGCCCTGGTGGGCCACCCCGTTGAGGTCACCGACGATCGTCGGCAGCGCGGTGCCCACGATCGACTGGTCGAGGGACGACATGAACATGCTCGCCATGAGGGCGCCGAAGATGAGCCAGACGGTGCGCCTGGTCAGCACGACAGGCGGCTTGTCGCTCGCGATGCCGGGTTGTGCGGAGACAGCGGTAGCCATGAGGTCCTCGTTCGTGGTGGTCGGTCGTTCGGTACGGGAAGAGCTGGGAGTCGACGCGGGTCAGGGCGCGCCGAGAAGGGATCGCAGGTCGCCGACGACGTGGGGCAGGTGCGCGCGGGCGTCACCGGAGCCGCCGGCGGCCTCCCAGCGCACGTACGTCATGTGGGTCAGGACCATGAGCAGCATGCCGACGAGATCGCCGCCGGTCTCGCCCGTCACGGCCAGCCGACGCGTGACGAGCGCGTCGATGTCGTGGCGGTGCTGCTCCATCCAGGTCAGGTGGCGCACGAGGAGCCGAGGTTCCTGGCGGGCGAGCTCGAACGCGGCCGCGATGCGCTCCTTGCCGAACGCGGGCTTGTCGAGCAGCTCCGTGACGACCACGAGCAGGTCCGCGGACAGGTTCCCGGTCGGCCCACCCGCCGCGAAGGTGTCGGCGACCGCCGGGTCGAGCGACCACGGACCGATGCCGAGCACCGCGTCGTCCTTGGTCTCGAAGTAGTTGAAGAACGTCCTCGGCGAGACACCCACCTCGGCGCAGATGGCGTCGATGGTGACGGCGTCGAGGCCACGCTCCGCGACGAGCCGGTGGGTCGCGTCGATCAGGGCCTCGCGGCGGGCGACCTTCTTGCGCTCGCGCAGCCCGGCACCGCTCGGCGCGGTTGCGGTTGCGGTTGCGGCGGCCTCCGCCCTCTCTGCTTGCATGAGCGCAATATTACATGCGGTGCAAAGTTGCACCCACTGCATATCATGAGACGAGGAT
>NZ_DASUIR010000082.1:0-6573 GCF_036279715.1 Cellulomonas sp.
GGCCCGCGCGGCTACGTCACCCGGATCGACCTCGACGCGACCGACCCGGCCAAGCGGGTCACGCTGATCTCCGACAAGGACGCCCACGGCAACCCCTACCCCACGATCGACGGCCTCACCTGGGACCCCTTCACCCACCAGCTGCTCCTGACGGCCGAGGCCAAGTCCCCCACCGGCGGCGTCTTCGGGGTCTCCCTCGACGGCAGCGGCGACCCGGTCGACGGCAGCGCCGTGCGGCTCGACGCCCTCGGCTCCGGCGGCTACGAGGGCGCCCAGACGGACTCCGACGGCAACGTCTGGCTGGTCGAGGACATCGGTGGCCCGACGGTCGCCGGCACCCACGGCAAGGTGCCGAACAGCTACGTCTACCGCTTCACCCCGACCGACCCGGCGGACCTCACCCTCGGCGGGAGCCTCCAGGCGCTGCAGGTCGCGCGTGCGGACGGCTCGCCGGTGACCGCTGCGCAGCTCGCCGCGAACCCGTCCGACCAGGTCGTCACCGACCTGCACACCTACGGCTCGACGTTCGCGACGACGTGGGTCACCGTGCACGACGGGACTGCGGCGTTCGACGCGACCGGCGCGGCGGCGACCGCCGGGGCTACCCCGTTCAAGCGCCCCGAGAACGGCGTGTTCCGGCCCGGTACCTCGTTCGGGGAGTTCTACTTCACCGAGACGGGCGACACGTCGGCCACCTCGACCCTGCCGGGCGGGTTCGGTGCGGTCTTCCGGCTGGTCCAGTCGTCGCCGAGCGCGGCCGCCGGGACGCTGAGCCCGGTGTCGATCGGGGACGTGACGCACACGGGCTTCGACAACATCGCGTTCGCCGGCCGCGACCAGCTGCTTGTGGTCGAGGATGCGGGCGACACGCTGCACCAGCAGCGCAACGCGCTCGACTCGGGCTACGTCGTGGACCTGAGCGGAAGCGACAAGAAGGCCAAGAAGATCACGCGGTTCCTCGCCGAGGGCCGCGACGCCTCGGCGCTGTTCGACGCGACGACGAACCCCGGCTACAACGACGGCGACAACGAGATCACCGGCATCCACGTGTCCGACGGCGACCCGACGCCCGCGGGCATCCTCGGCGCGAAGACGCCGAAGCTCACGGACGGCACGTGGCGCACGTTCTGGACCCAGCAGCACGGTGACAACGTCACGTGGGAGGTCTCCCTCGCGGGCGTCCGTCACGGGGACGACTCCGACAAGAGCTGACCTCGGCACCAGGCACGACCGAACGCCCCGGCCGCACGGCCGGGGCGTTCGGTGCGTCGGGCGGGTCTGCGGCGTCGGCGCGAGGTGCGTGCCGGACGGTCACGGGGCCGACGGCGGTGACCCCCCGTCGCGGGTCCGGGGGCGGCCACGCGGGGGGATCGGCGCCACCTGCTTGGGCATCCGACCCGCGTCGGTGAGCGCCCGACGCAGCAGCATCTCCACCTGGGCGTTGACGCTGCGGAGCTCGTCGTCGGCCCACCGGACGAGCGCGTCGTGGACGGCAGGGTCGATGCGGAGCAGGACCTGCCGACGCTCGCTCATGTGTACAGGGAGCCGGCGTTCACGACCGGCGACGGCGGCTGGTCCCCGCAGAGCACGACCATGAGGTTGCTGACCATGGCGGCCTTCCGCTCGTCGTCGAGGCTGACGACACCGTTCTCCTCAAGCCGGTTGAGGGCCAGCTCGACCATGCCGACCGCACCCTCGACGATGCGCGAACGGGCGGCGACCACGGCGCTGGCCTGCTGGCGGCGCAGCATCGCCTGGGCGATCTCGGGGGCGTAGGCGAGGTGGGAGATCCGCACCTCGACGATCTCGACGCCGGCGATGGCGACCCGGGTCGCGACCTCGGCGGCCAGCTGGGCTGCGACGACGTCGGTCGAGCCGCGCAGCGAGGTGCCGGCCTCGGTCGTGTCGTCGTAGGGGTGGGTCGTGGCGACGTGGCGCAGCGCCGACTCGGCCTGCACGGTGACGAAGTCGAGGTAGCTCTCGACCGCGTAGGTCGACTTGGCGGTGTCGGCGATCTGCCAGACGACGATCGCGGCGATCTCCACCGGGCTGCCGTCGGCGTCGTTGACCTTGAGGTGGGCGGTCTCGAAGTTGCGGACCCGGACGCTCACCTTGCGGCGCTTGGTCAGCGGCAGCACCCACCAGAACCCAGGGCGCTGCACCGTGCCGATGTAGCTGCCGAAGAACTGGATCACGGACGTCTGCCCCGGTGTCACGACGACCAGGGACGTGATGGTCAGCACGCCGACGACCGCGGGGACCCACAGCCACGTCTCGGCGCGCTGCTGACCGACCGCGAACCACCACGTGCACCCGGCCAGGACGAGGACGCCGAGCCAGCCGCTGACAGCGAGGGCGGGGCGCTGACTGATGACGAGCCGAGCTCCTTGGAGCCCGACGGGCTCGGCCTTCAAGGGCGAATCGACGGCGCTCACGGTGTGTTCCTTTCGCTGAAAGTGATAGCACATTGATAGCACTCTCGCGCGCTCGCCACCAGACCTCTCGCGGGACCGGCGCGCGCGGTCGTGGCCTCGCTGAAGTCGGACATTCGGGACGTTCGGTCCTGCCGCCGCGAGCGCCCGGTGGTAGGGCTGAGGTAGCGGGCGCCGACCCGGGGCTCGCACGAGCGGACCGAGGTGTGCCATGACGATCGAACGAGCCGAGCGCGATCCGCAGACGATCCTGGGGGTGCGCGAGGTCGTGCCGATGACGCGGTTCCAGGAGTTCTTCGGCCGAGCCTTCGGCGTTGCGGCCGCTGACCTGGGCCGGCAGGGAGCTGCGCCGGCCGGACCGCCGGTCGCGCTGTACCGCGGGCCTGTCACCACCACGGTCGACGTCACCGCGGGCTTTCCCGTCGGGCAGCCCGTGACGCCTGGCCCCGGAGTCGTGACTGCCACTCTTCCCGGCGGACCGACCGTCGAGGCGGTCCACACCGGGTCGTACGACTCGCTGCCGACGACCTACGCCGAGGTCACAGCCTTCATCGCCGAGCAGGGGCTGACCCCCGAGGGGGAGATGTGGGAGGAGTACCTGGTCGGACCTGACACCGAGCCCGACCCGAGCCGTTGGCAGACCAGGGTCGTCTTCCCCGCGCGCTGAGCGAGCCGCCGCTGTGCCGTGGCTGTGCGGTGCCCCTCCGCGGCGAGGGGTACCGTCACTCGGACAGGGCATCTATCTCGCGAGTTCCGGGAGCAGTCATGGGCGCCAGCGTCGACGCACCGTATGGATCACCAGACAGTTCGGATGTACTGCGGCAAGATCCGGGACTGCCGCCCGTCGCACTCGACGAGGCCGCGCTCGAGTCGCAGGACACCCACTGGACGCCGGCCAAGATCGCCATCTGGGTCGCGGTCGCCCTCCTCGGGGGCGTGAGCTGGGTCATCATCGCCGGCATCCGCGGCGAGACCGTGAACGCGGTGTGGTTCGTGTTCGCCGCCGTGTGCTCCTACCTCATCGCGTACCGGTTCTACTCCCGGTACATCGAGAAGCATCTGCTGCGGCCCAACGACAGGCGCGCGACGCCCGCCGAGTACGACGCGGACGGCAAGGACTACGTCGCGACCGACCGTCGCGTGCTGTTCGGCCACCACTTCGCCGCGATCGCCGGCGCCGGCCCGCTCGTCGGCCCGGTCCTCGCCGCCCAGATGGGCTACCTGCCGGGCACCATCTGGATCATCGCCGGTGTGATCGTCGCAGGCGCGGTCCAGGACTACCTGGTGCTCTTCTTCTCGATGCGTCGCGGTGGCCGCTCGCTCGGCCAGATGGCGCGCGAGGAGCTCGGGGTCATCGGCGGCACCGCGGCCCTGGTCGCGACGCTGACCATCATGGTGATCATCATCGCGATCCTCGCGCTCGTGGTCGTCAACGCGCTGGCCGCGAGCCCGTGGGGCGTCTTCTCGGTCGGCATGACCATCCCGATCGCGCTGCTCATGGGTGTCTACCTGCGCTTCTTCCGCCCGGGCAAGGTGTCCGAGGTCTCGATCATCGGCTTCATCCTGCTCATCGCCGTGATCATCGGCGGCGGCCTCATCGCCGACACCTCGTGGGGCCTGAGCGTCTTCACGATCGACAAGGTCGCCATCGGCTGGGGCATCATCGTCTACGGCTTCGTCGCCGCGATCCTGCCCGTCTGGCTGCTCCTGGCACCGCGCGACTACCTGTCGACCTTCATGAAGGTCGGCACGATCGTGATGCTCGCCGTCGCGATCGTCCTGGTCCGACCGATCATCAACGTCCCGGCCGTCAGCGAGTTCGCCTCGACCGGCAAGGGCCCGGTCGTCGCCGGCTCGCTGTTCCCGTTCCTGTTCGTCACCATCGCGTGCGGGGCGTTGTCCGGGTTCCATGCGCTCATCGCGTCGGGCACCACGCCGAAGCTCGTCGAGAAGGAGCGCCAGACGCGCTTCATCGGGTACGGCGGGATGCTCATGGAGTCGTTCGTCGCGATCATGGCGCTCGTCGCCGCGCTCTCGATCGACCGCGGGATCTACTTCGTCATGAACGCACCGGCCGCCCTCACCGGCGGCACCGTCGAGTCCGCGGCCGCGTGGGTCAACGGGCTGGGGCTCTCGGGCGTGCACGTCACCCCTGAGCTGCTGACCGAGACCGCGAAGAACGTCGGCGAGAAGTCGATCATCTCGCGTACCGGTGGCGCACCGACGCTGTCGGTCGGGCTCGCGCACATCATGCAGCAGCTCGTCGGCGGCACCGGGATGATGGCGTTCTGGTACCACTTCGCGATCATGTTCGAGGCGCTCTTCATCCTCACCGCGGTCGACGCCGGGACCCGCGTGGCGCGGTTCATGCTGCAGGACAGCCTCGGCAACTTCGTCCCGCGGTTCCGGGACACGTCGTGGCGCGTCGGGGCGTGGATCACGACGGCCGTCATGGTCGGGCTGTGGGGCGCGGTCCTGCTCATGGGCGTCACCGACCCGCTCGGCGGCATCAACACCCTGTTCCCGCTGTTCGGGATCGCCAACCAGCTGCTCGCGGCGATCGCGCTCGCGGTCTGCATGGCGATCGTCGCCAAGCGAGGGGCGTTCCGGTACATCTGGATCGTGGCGGTGCCGCTGGTGTTCGCCGCTGCGGTGACGATCACGGCGTCGTTCCTGAAGATCTTCTCGCCGGTGCCCGCCGTCGGGTACTTCGCCCAGCACGCGGCCTTCGGCAAGGCCCTGGCCGACGGCAAGACGAGCTTCGGGTCGGCCGCGACGGTCGAGGCGATGCAGGCGGTGTTCCGCAACACGATGATCCAGGGCGTCCTGTCGGTCCTGTTCGTGGTGCTCTCGATCATCGTGATCATCGCGTCGCTCTGGGAGACCTGGAAGGCCTTCCGGCTCGGCGGCGGACCCAACGCCGAGGACCGTGCGGTCTCGTCCCGCATCTTCGCGCCGGCCGGCTTCGTCGCGACCCCGGCGGAGAAGGTGCTGGAGGAGCAGTGGGCCGTGCACACCGCCGCCACCGGACGCGTGCGGTCGGGAGGCCACTGATGGATGTGGCCGCGGCGGTGCGCCAGGGCGCGCGCGGCGTCTCCTGGTTCGTCAAGGGGATGCTCGGTGAGGACGCGTACGACAAGTACGTCGAGCACCACGCGGCCCAGCACGACGGCGACTGCGGACCTGTCATGACCGAGCGCGAGTTCTGGCGCGACGTGACCGACCGGCAGGAGCGCAACCCGCAGGGCCGGTGCTGCTGACCCACCTCACGGCCGGCGTGAGACCCGACGCCCGTCGACTCCTCTCGGGGAGCCGGCGGGCGTCCGTGTCGTCTCAGGGGGTGTCGACCTCGCCGTCGTCGGTCGCCGCGTCGGCCTCGGCGGCCCGGGCGTGCAGGCGCTCGCGGATCTCCTCGGGCGTGTAGGCGCGGCGACGGCGCTCGTCCTTCGCGATGAGCACGCCGCCCGCGGCGACGCCCGCGAACGCGGCGACACCCAGGACCTTCCACCACCTCATCCGCCTAGGCTACAGACGTGCTCGCGGACCGGATCGACCTGGACGAGGCCCTGACCGCGACGCGGACGGGCGACCTGTGGCTGTTCCGGGGCCACACGGTCGCCGACCGCGCGATCCAGATGACGACCAACAGCCCCGTCAACCACGTCGGCATGGCGGTGGTCGTCGACGACCTCCCCCCGCTGATGTGGCACGCCGAGCTCGGCCGGTCGCTGAGCGACCAGTGGACGGGCGACCACCACCGCGGAGCGCAGCTCCACGACCTGCGCGACGCGGTCGTCGTCTGGGGCAACCGGTACGACCAGAAGGCGTGGCTCCGCCAGCTCGACCAGCCGGTCACGCGGGCGATGGAGGACGCGGTGCTCCGCACGATCGCGCGCCTCGACGGCACCCCGTTCCCCTCGACGGTCCAGCTCGGGCTGCGCTGGCTCGGTGGACGTGCGCCGAGGCCCTCGTGGACGCGACGCGAGGAGCACCTGGAGACCGTCTACTGCGCGGAGGTCGTCGCCCTCACCTTCGAGGCCATGGGTCTGCTGCCCGACGGCCACCGCTCGAGCTGGTTCGACCCGGGCACGTTCTGGAGCGGCGACGACCTCGGCCTGGCCGGCGGGGCGACGCTCGGCAC
>NZ_DASUIR010000083.1:0-13332 GCF_036279715.1 Cellulomonas sp.
CCGACACGGGTCTGCGCGAGTACCCCGAGATCTTCGAGCAGTACTTCGGCTCGGTGATCCCGTCGGGCGACAACAAGTTCGCGTCGCTCAACACGGCCGTGTGGTCCGGCGGCTCGTTCGTGTACGTCCCGCCGGGCGTGCACGTCGACATCCCGCTGCAGGCGTACTTCCGCATCAACACGGAGAACATGGGCCAGTTCGAGCGGACGCTGATCATCGCCGACGAGGGCTCGTACGTGCACTACGTCGAGGGCTGCACGGCTCCCGTCTACACGTCCGACTCGCTGCACTCGGCGGTCGTCGAGATCATCGTCAAGAAGAACGCGCGGGTGCGCTACACCACGATCCAGAACTGGTCGAACAACGTCTACAACCTCGTGACGAAGCGGGCCACCGCGGCCGAGGGCGCGACCATGGAGTGGGTCGACGGCAACATCGGCTCCAAGGTCACGATGAAGTACCCCGCGATCTACCTCATGGGTGAGCACGCGCGAGGAGAGACCCTGTCGATCGCCTTCGCGGGCGCCGGTCAGCACCAGGACGCGGGCGCCAAGATGGTGCACGCGGCCCCGAACACGTCGTCCTCGATCGTGTCGAAGTCGGTGGCCCGCGGTGGCGGACGCACGTCCTACCGGGGTCTGGTGCAGGTGCTCGAGGGCGCCTCGCACTCGGCGTCGAACGTGCTGTGCGACGCACTCCTCGTCGACCAGATCTCCCGGTCCGACACCTACCCGTACGTCGACGTCCGCGAGGACGACGTGTCGATGGGCCACGAGGCCACGGTCTCGCGCGTGAGCGAGGACCAGCTCTTCTACCTCATGTCGCGCGGCATGAAGGAGACCGAGGCCATGGCCATGATCGTGCGCGGCTTCGTGGAGCCGATCGCACGGGAGCTGCCCATGGAGTACGCCCTCGAGCTGAACCGCTTGATCGAGCTGCAGATGGAAGGTGCCGTCGGCTGATGACGAGTACGACTACTGACTTCGACGAGGCCACCGGCGCGCCGCGCGGACTCTCCACCGACCACTCGCGGGCGGTCGCCGAGGGGGCGCACCAGCACGGTCGCGGTGGCACGCCCCAGTCGAGCCGCGCGGACCGCGTCAGCTCGTTCGACCTCGCGCAGTTCCCCGTGCCGAACGGGCGCGAGGAGGAGTGGCGGTTCGCGCCGGTCGACCGGCTGGCCCCGCTGTTCGACGCCGAGCTCACCGGGCCCAAGGTCATCACGACGGTCATCGAGGCACCCGAGGTGACGGTCGAGGTCGTCGACCGCGACGACGTCCGCCTGGGCCAGGCCGGCAAGCCCGGCGACCGGACGGCCGCGACGGCATGGGCGTCGTTCCAGCGCGCGACCGTCGTGACGATCCCGGCGCAGGCCGTCGCGTCCACCGCGACGACGATCCGGGTCGAGGGCATCGACGCGAGCAAGCCGACGGCGTCGCACGTGCTCGTGCACGCCCGTGAGCTGTCCGAGGCACTCGTCGTGATCGACCACATCGGGCCGGCCACGCTCGCCGAGACGGTCGAGGTCATCGTCGAGGACGGCGCGCACCTCACGGTCATCTCGGTCCAGGACTGGGCCCCGGGCTCGGTGCACGCGTCCTCGCACCGCCTGCGACTCGGCCGGGACGCGACGCTCAAGCACATCGTGGTCACGCTGGGCGGCGACGTCGTGCGCATCACGCCTGACGCGGAGTTCGTCGGCGAGAACGGCTCGGTCGAGATGATCGGGCTGTACTTCGCGGACGCGGGCCAGCACCAGGAGCACCGCCTCTTCGTCGACCACGCGGTGGCGTCCTGCCGGTCGCGCGTCACGTACAAGGGCGCCCTGCAGGGCGACGGTGCCCACACGGTGTGGGTCGGCGACGTGCTCATCCGGGCGGCCGCCGAGGGCACCGACACCTACGAGCTCAACCGCAACCTCGTCCTGTCCGAGGGGGCCCGCGCCGACTCGGTGCCGAACCTCGAGATCGAGACAGGTCTCATCGCGGGCGCCGGGCACGCGAGCGCCACGGGCCGGTTCGACGACGAGCAGCTGTTCTATCTCCGCTCGCGCGGCATCCCGGAGCCCGACGCACGCCGGCTCGTGGTTCGCGGCTTCTTCGCCGAGCTCATCCACGCGATCGGCGTGCCCGAGGTCGAGGAGCGCCTCACGGCGGCGATCGACGCCGAGCTCGAGAAGAGCATGAGCGTGCTCGACGCCGGACCCACGCTCGCGGGGCTCGAGGACAGCCTGTGAGCGCCCAGCTTGCCTGTGACGTCGCGGACGTCGCCGTCGGCAGCGCGCTGCGGGTCGAGCTGGTCGGTGCGAGCGGTCCTGTCGAGGTCGCCGTCGTGCGCGACGAGGACGGCGCGCTGCACGCGATCTCCGACATCTGCTCGCACGGGCAGGTGTCCTTGTCCGACGGCGAGGTCGAGGGCAGCACGATCGAGTGCTGGCTGCACGGCTCCCGCTTCGACCTGAGGACCGGCAAGCCGTTGAGCCCACCGGCCGTCCGTCCCGTCCCCGTCTACCCCCTGACCGTCGACGGCGAGCGCGTGCTCGTCGACGTCGACGCCAACGGATCCTCCGAGGAGAGCTGAGTATGGCCACGCTAGAGATTCACGACCTGCACGTCAGCGTCGAGACCAAGGAAGGCCCCAAGCCGATCCTGCGCGGCGTCGATCTGACCGTCGCGAGCGGCGAGACCCACGCGATCATGGGTCCCAACGGCTCGGGCAAGTCGACCTTGGCGTACTCGCTCGCCGGTCACCCCAAGTACACGGTCACGAGCGGGACGGTGACGCTCGACGGCGCCGACGTGCTGACCATGACCGTCGACCAGCGGGCGCGTGCCGGGCTGTTCCTCGCGATGCAGTACCCCGTCGAGGTCCCCGGGGTGTCGGTGACGAACTTCCTGCGGACCGCCAAGACAGCGATCGACGGCACGGCACCCAAGCTGCGCACGTGGACCAAGGACGTCAAGGCGGCCATGGAGCTGCTGCGCATGGACCCGGAGTTCGCAGCGCGCAGCGTCAACGAGGGGTTCTCGGGCGGCGAGAAGAAGCGCCACGAGATCCTCCAGCTCGAGCTGCTCAAGCCGAAGTTCGCGATCCTCGACGAGACCGACTCCGGCCTCGACGTCGACGCGCTCCGCATCGTGTCGGAGGGCGTGAACCGCGTGCGCGAGAGCGGCGAGGTGGGCGTCCTGCTCATCACGCACTACACGCGGATCCTGCGGTACATCAAGCCGGACTTCGTCCACGTGTTCGTCGACGGGCGGATCGCCGAGCAGGGCGGGCCCGAGCTTGCCGACCGGCTCGAGGACGAGGGCTACGACCGCTTCCTGACCGACGGGGCGACGGCCTGACGCTGCACGCCGCACCGCGCGTCGTGCAACGTCCCGCCGAGGAGAGCAAGGACCGACCGTGACCGAGATCTCGCAGGCCACCCGGCTCACGCCGGGTGAGCTCGCCGCCGTGCGGGCAGACTTCCCGCTGCTTGCCCGCACCGTCCGCGGGGGGCGCCCCCTGGTGTACCTCGACTCTGCGGCGACCTCGCAGAAGCCCGACGTGGTGCTCGACGCGGAGCAGGACTTCTACCTCCAGCGCAACGCCGCGGTGCACCGCGGGGCGCACCAGCTCGCCGAAGAGGCGACCGAGGCGTTCGAGAACGCGCGGGGACGAGTGGCGTCCTTCGTCGGAGCGGACCCGGGAGAGCTGGTCTGGACCTCGAACGCGACTGCGGGGATCAACCTCGTCGCGTACGCCATGTCGAACGCGACTCTGGGTCGCGGGGGTGAGGCGGCACGGCGGTTCGCGCTCGCGCCCGGCGACGAGATCGTTGTGACCGAGGCCGAGCACCACGCCAACCTCGTGCCGTGGCAGGAACTCGCCGCCCGGACGGGAGCGACGCTCCGCTGGCTCGGGGTGCACGACGACGGCCGGATCCGGCTCGACGAGCTCGCGACGGTCGTGACCGAGCGCACGCGGGTCCTGGCGTTCACGCATGCCTCGAACGTGACGGGGGCGGTGACGTCGGTCGCTCCGTTCGTGGCCCGGGCGCGCGAGGTCGGCGCGCTGACCGTGCTCGACGCCTGTCAGAGCGTCCCGCACCTGCCCGTCGACCTGCACGCGCTCGGCGTGGACTTCGCGGCGTTCTCCGGGCACAAGATGCTCGCACCGACGGGCGTGGGTGCGCTGTACGGACGCCGTGAGCTGCTCGAGGCGATGCCGCCGGTCACGACCGGCGGATCGATGGTCGAGGTCGTCACCATGCAGCACGCGACCTACGCGCCGCCGCCCCAGCGGTTCGAGGCAGGCACGCAGATGGTGTCGCAGGCCATCGCGATGGGCGCCGCCGCGAGCTACCTCGACGAGCTCGGCATGCCTGCCGTCGCGGGCCACGAGGCGGAGATCGCGGCCGCGCTGCTCGCCGCGGTCGCGTCGGTCCCCGGCGTGCGCGTCCTCGGGCCGACCGACACCCGCGACCGCCTCGCGACGGTGGCGTTCGTCGTGGACGGCGTGCACGCGCACGACGTCGGCCAGGTGCTCGACGACGCGGGCGTCGCCGTGCGCGTCGGCCACCACTGCGCCCAGCCCCTGCACCGGCGGCTCGGTGTCGCCGCGTCCGCCCGGGCGTCGGCGGGCGTCTACACGACCCTCGACGAGGTCGAGGTCTTCCGGGAAGCACTGGCGGGTGTCCGAGCGTTCTTCGGAGTGGATGGCGTACCGGTCGTCACGGCGGGTCAGAAGGACGTGCGATGAGCATCGATGCGATGGAACAGCTCTACCAGCAGGTCATCCTTGACCACGCGCGGGAACCGCACGGCCGGGGGCTGCAGCCGCTCGGCCTGCTCGCGGGCGAGTCTCACCAGATCAACCCCACGTGCGGCGACGAGGTCACGCTCCGGGTCGAGCTCGACGACGCGGGCGGGCCGATCGTCCGGGACGTCAGCTGGGACGGGCAGGGCTGCAGCATCTCGCAGGCGTCCCTCTCGGTGCTCCACGACCTCGTCGTCGGCGCCGACCTCGAGGAGGTCGACCGGCTCGCCGGCACCTTCCGCGCACTGATGAACGCGCGCGGACTCGGGCTCGACGACGACGCCGAGGAGCTGCTCGGCGACGCGACGGCCTTCACCGGCGTCGCGAAGTACCCCGCCAGGATCAAGTGCGCGCTGCTCGGCTGGGCCGCGCTGCAGGATGCCCTGATCAAGACCGGCGCGACGTCGCCGGGCACCCCACAGGAGGACGCATGACCACCACCACGCCGGGTGCCGCGCCTGCGAACCCGTCGCCGACCACTGCCGCGGACGTCGAGGAGGCCCTCCACGACGTCATCGACCCTGAGCTTGGCATCAACGTCGTCGACCTGGGCCTCGTCTACGGCGTCATGGTCGACCAGCAGAACCACGCGGTCATCGACATGACCCTGACGTCGGCGGCCTGCCCACTCACGGATGTCATCGAGGACCAGGCCGGAATGTCGCTCGAGGGGCTCGTCGACGGGTTCCGCATCAACTGGGTGTGGATGCCGCCGTGGGGCCCCGAGAAGATCACGCCCGACGGACGTGAGCAGATGCGGGCGCTCGGCTTCAACATCTGATGCAGGACGTGGCTGTTTGCGGGCCGGCGGTCGGTCCTCCAGACCGTCCGACTCAGCGGCTGACCGCCGTCAGAGGCTTGCCGCGCTGAACGTGTCGCACGCTGCGATCGTCCCCTGGGTGTAGCCGGTCATGAACCAACGCTCGCGTTCGGCGCTCGACCCGTGCGTCCAGGTGTCGGGGTTCACGCCGCCGATCGACTGCTGCTGGATGTGGTCGTCGCCGACGGCCTGCGCGGCGGACAGCGCGTCGGACAGCTCGGCCTGGGTGATCGGGTTCAGGAACGTCACACCGGTCTTCGGGTCGACCGTCGTCGCGGCGTGGCCGGTCCACAGACCCGCATAGCAGTCGGCCTGGAGCTCGGTCTTCACGGAGTCCGAGTCGGCACCCGTTCCCTGGCGGTTCGCCTGGTCCATGACGCCGGTGATCTGCTGGATGTGGTGTCCGTACTCGTGCGCCACGACGTACATCTCGGCGAGCGAGCCGCCCGATGCGCCGTACTGGCTCTGCAGCAGGTCGTAGAAGCCGAGGTCGATGTAGATGGCCTTGTCAGGCGGGCAGTAGAACGGGCCGGTCGAGGCGGATGCGGTCCCGCAGCCGGTCTCCATCGTGGACTCGAAGCTGTAGACGTCCGGCTGCGAGAACGTGAAGCTGTTCGCGGGCAGGGTCTGCGCCCAGTACGCGTCGAGCGCGTACACCGTCGCCGACAGGCGGCAGTCGCGCTGGGAGTTGGCCTCCGCGGCGCTGCACGTCCCGAGGGTGCCCTCGGTCGCCTGCACGGCGCCCGGTGCCGCGCCGCCCTGGACGGCGTCGACGACGGGCGCGAGGTTGACCCCGGTCAGCTGCGAGATCACATAGACGGCGATGGCGAGCAGGCCCACCCCACCGCCCGCGGCCGCGCCTCGCCGGCCCCGGCTGGTCTTGACGCGGCCGCCCTCGAAGCTGCCACCCTCGGCAAAAGTCATGTCGGACAAAGTACGTCCTGCCCGCATCGTCCGCACGGCAGGCGGCGGACGGCTCCCTTCGACGCTCAGTCGGCGAGGCCGCGGGCCGCGAGCGCGTCGCCGGTCGCGCGGGCGCGCGACACCGTGCGGACCGCGGCCGGGACGAGCAGCGCGCGCGGAGATCGGTCGAGCCCGCGGGCGCGTGCCGCGTCGCGGGTCTCGGCGAACGTCTCCAGCAGCGCCGGGATCGCGCGGAGCATGATCCCGACGGCGAGGGCCACGTTCTCGGGCGGCAGCCCGACGTGACGCAGCGGACGGGCGGCGGTACCGAGCGCGTCGAGCGTGCGGTCAGCCGGCGTGGTCGATGTCACGACGGTGGCCGCGAGGACGAGCGTCACGAGGTCGACGGCGACCTCCGCACCGACCTGCCAGCCGCGCGCCCACCACTGGTAGGCGCCGAGCAGCGTCGCGGTGAGCAGCACCGGGAGGGTTCTGCGCGCCGTGGACCACAGCGGGAGCCGACCGAGTGCGGCGGCGCCCAGCGCGGCGATGAGGAGGGCGATGGCGCTCGCCGGCCCGCGCAGGACCACGACCAGGACTCCCAGAGCGGCGAGTCCGCCGAGCTTGGCCCCCGGCCCGGCCCGGTGCAGCGGCGTCGTGCCGGGCCGGTACAGCCCGAGCGGCCCGGCCCACGGGCTGCGCCGCGCCGGGTGGGTCCGTCGGGTCATGGCGAGACCCGTGGCGCCATCAGAGCGCGGTACGCGTCGACGGCCGGGCCCGGTTCGCCGTCGAACACCACAGCGCCCGAGTCGACGACGAGGATGCGGTCGGCGCGGGCTGCGGCCTCGAGGTCGTGCGTGACCTGGAGCACCTGCTGGGCGAGCCCGTCGAGCAGGTCGTCGACGACCCTGCGCCAGCGCAGGTCGAGCAGGGTCGTCGGCTCGTCGCACACGAGGACCGTCGGCTCGGTCGCCAGCACGCCGGCGAGGGCGAGCAGCTGCTTCTGGCCGCCCGAGAGCGCATGAACAGGCACGTCGCCGCGCCCCCCGAGGCCGAACCGGGCGAGGATCTCGTGGGCGCGCTCGGTGCGTTCCGCGGCCGGCAGACCGAGCCGGCGCAGGGAGAGCGCGATGTCCTCGACGGCCGTCGGCATGACGAGCTGGGCGTCCGGGTCGGTGAAGACGAATCCGACGCGGCTCCGGACGGCGCGTCCGTCCCGGGCCGTGTCGAGCCCGTCGACCCGCACCGTGCCCGACGACGGCAGGACGAGCCCGTTGACGAGCCGCGCGAGCGTCGACTTGCCCGACCCGTTCGCGCCGATGACGGCGATCCGTCGTTCGGAGAGCTGGCACGTCACCGGACCGAGGAGCGTCACGACGTCACTCGTCGGGCCCAAGCCGTCGCGCGAGGCGTAGGCGGTGACGGTGACGGCGTCGAGCTCGATCATGTGGTGTCCCGGTGCGTCAGGGACGGCGCCGGACCATGTCCGGGAACGCCCGGAGCACCGCGCTCGCGACCAGAGCCGCGAGCAGGTTCTTGATCAGGTCACCCGGGATGTAGCGGGACCCTGCGACGAGGGCCTCCGAGACGGAGAGCCCACCGCGCCACCCCATGACCGCGATGCCGATCGGGTGGATCAGCAGGAGGCTCGCAGCGGTGGCCGAGGCGAACAGGGCCACGTAGCGCACCGAGGGCCGCAGCCCACCGGCCCGCGTCGCGAGGTAGCCCGCGAGCGCCGCAGCCAGCGGGAACGCGAGCAGGTAGCCGGCCGACAGGCCAGCGAACACGCCCACACCGCCGGCGCCGCCCGAGAAGACCGGCAGGCCCGCAGCCCCCACCGCGAGGTACAGGAGGGCGGCCAGAGCGCCGCGCCGTGCGCCGAGGACGAGCCCCGCGAGCATGACGCCGAACGTCTGGAGCGTGATCGGTACGGCGCTGCCGGGGACCGGGATCGCGGGCAGGATCGCGCACACCGCGATGAAGGCGGCGAACGTCGCGACGAGCGCGACGTCGGTGGCTGCCGAGGACCGGGCCACGGGGACCGCGGGTGCGACGGGGTGGGCGGCGGCGCCCAGTCCGAGGGCGGGGATCGAGCTGTCAGGTGCGTCGGGCATCGGAGCTCCAAGGGGTTGTGGCACGTCGGTGGAGGGCCCGGCACGGCGCCCGAGATGATTGGTCTGAGGGCCTGCGGCCGCCTGCAACGCTAGCCGGTCGTAGACTGGGGCGCGTTTGTGCCCGCACCCAACAGTGGAGCGTGGCGTTCGGAGGAAACCGCAGTCGGCGGTTCGCCGACCCCGGAGGGACACCTAGTGATCACTGCCCATGCCATCGAGCTGCGCGTCGGCGCGCGCGTGCTGCTGGAGGAGGCGAGCTTCCGCATCGCGGCGGGTGACCGGATCGGTCTCGTCGGGCGCAACGGTGCGGGCAAGACGACGCTGACGAAGACGCTCGCGGGGGAGACCCTCCCGACCGGCGGACAGATCACGCGGTCCGGCGACGTCGGCTACCTCCCGCAGGACACGACGTCGGGCGACCTCGCCATGCTCGCGATGGACCGCGTGCTGTCCGCCCGCGGCCTCGACGAGATCGTCAACGCCATGCGCGAGACCGAGGGCGCGATGGCGAGCGCGATCGACGAGACGCGCGACGCTGCGATGGAGCGCTACTCGCGGCTCGAGGCGCGGTTCTCGGCCGCGGGCGGGTACGCGGCCGAGAGCGAGGCGCACCGGATCACCTCGAACCTGGGACTGGACGACCGCGTGCTCGGCCAGACGCTCGGGACGCTCTCGGGTGGCCAGCGTCGGCGCGTCGAGCTCGCTCGGATCCTCTTCTCGGGCGTCGACACGCTCCTGCTCGACGAGCCCACCAACCACCTCGACGGTGACTCCATCCTCTGGCTGCGCGACTACCTGCGGACGTACGCGGGCGGCTTCATCGTGATCAGCCACGACGTCGAGCTGCTGCGGGCGACCGTGAACAAGGTGTTCTACCTCGACGCCAACCGGGCCGAGCTCGACCAGTACAACCTCGGGTACGCGGCCTACCTCGTGCAGCGCGAGACGGACGAGAAGCGGCGCAAGCGCGAACGCGCCAACACCGAGAAGAAGGCCGCGGTGCTGCTGCTGCAGGCCGACAAGATGCGCGCGAAGGCCACGAAGGCGGTCGCGGCGCAGAACATGGCCCGGCGGGCCCAGCGCATGCTGTCCTCGCTCGACGACGTGCGGGCGTCCGACAAGGTCGCCCATCTGCGTTTCCCCGACCCGTCACCGTGCGGCAAGACACCGCTCACCGCGAGCGGGCTGTCGAAGTCGTACGGATCGCAGGAGGTCTTCACCGACGTCGACCTCGCGATCGACCGGGGCAGCCGCGTGGTGGTGCTCGGGCTCAACGGCGCGGGCAAGACGACCCTGCTGCGCATGCTCGCCGGGATCGACACCCCGGACACCGGGGAGGTGCACGCCGGTCACGGGCTCAAGCTCGGGTACTACGCGCAGGAGCACGAGACGCTCGACCTCGACCGGACCGTCCTGGAGAACCTGCGCAGCTCGGCGCCCGACCTCACCGACACCCAGGTGCGCTCGGTGCTCGGGTCGTTCCTGTTCTCGGGCGACGACGCCGACAAGCCCGCGCACGTGCTGTCGGGTGGCGAGAAGACGCGGCTCGCCCTGGCGGCGCTCGTCGTGTCGTCCGCCAACGTCCTGCTGCTCGACGAGCCCACCAACAACCTGGACCCGGCCAGCCGCGCGGAGATCCTCGGTGCGCTGCGCAGCTACGCCGGCGCAGTCGTCCTCGTGAGCCACGACGAGGGTGCGGTCGAGGCGCTCAACCCCGAGCGCGTCGTCCTGCTGCCCGACGGCGACGAGGACCACTGGAGCTCGGACTACCTGGACCTCATCTCGCTCGCCTGACCCGGGCGTGGTGCGCGGCGCGCGTCAACCGAGCTGGGAGTCGACGAGCGCGTCCTCTTCGTCCTCGGCGCTCGGCGACCGTCGACGTCGTTCGGGGCGGACCTTGGGGCCCGCAGCGGAGCCGTCCTGCAGCTCGCGCCGAGCCATGGCCGTGAAGCCGACGAGCGAGCCCACAGCGAACGTCCACCACTGGAACGCGTACGACAGGTGCGAGCCGGGGTCGGTGCTCGGCGAAGGCAGCGCCCCCAGCGCGTGGTCCGGTGCGGGGTCCTCGGCCGCCATCTCGCCGTAGACCCGGTAGGCACTGTGCGAGCCGGTGGTCGTCGGGATGGCGTCACCGGCGGCGAGGACCTGGTCGACCGAGATCGCCTGGACCTGGCGGGGCGGTGCGGACCGCGGCGACGCAGCCTCGTCACGGCGCAGCCGCACGGTCACCGTGACGGTGCCGGCGGGGGGCGCCGGGACACCCGCGACCTCGGTGCCGTTCTCGCCCGTCGGGACCCATCCTCGGTCCACGACGAGCACCGCTCCGGCCTCGCCCCCGTCCGCGACCACGAGCGGGACGAGCACGTGGTAGCCCGCCATGCCGCCGATCGGCCTGTTGCGCAGCAGCACGGTCGCGTCGGTCTCGTAGCGACCCGTGACGGTCACCTGGCGCCACTCGGCGTCGGCGGGCAACGCCTCGTCCGGTGTCGCGACCAGCGTCGACAGCGGGACGGGCTGGGCCGAGTAGTTGTCCTCGATGAGCCGGATCTGCGCGTCGCGGGCGACATGCCGGTTCCACTGCCACCGTCCCAGGAACGTGCAGGTGACGCCGAGGGCGAGCGCGAGCAGCAGGAGCGACACGGCGCGCCGCACGTGCGGCTTCATCATCCGTCGCCCACCGGCAGGTCGGCTGCGGGAACGTCAGCCCCGGGCAGCTCGGTGGCGGGGACGACGTCACGCAGGAACGAGCGCGCGCCGAGGAACTCCTCGAGCTGTGCGCGGTGGCCGTCGCACGCGAGCCAGACCTTGCGGCGCTCGACAGTGTGCAGCTTCGGGTTGTTCCAGAGCAGACCCCAGGTCGCCTCCTCGCGACAGCCGCGCGCGCTGCAGATGAGGTCCTGGACGGCGTCCGGCGTGGGAACGGACAGGGTCATCGCTTGCCTCCATCGAGCTGGCCGGTACCCGTGCCGGGTCCGAGCGTGCGGGTGTCGACGACCTCCACCGGGTCGTCGGGCCGCTCGCGGCCCGCGTTCGCGAGGATGACCGCGATGTACGGCAGGACCACGGCGGCGACGAGGAGGATGACGGAGAGCCACACCGGCATCCGGTTCCACAGGATCACGACGAGGAGGAAGCACACGACCCGAACACCCATCTGGACGAGGTATCGACGGGTGCGCCGCGCGATGTCGTCGGCCAGGGGGTCGGCGGCGGTCGTGATCCGATGCACCTCGCCGGTGCCCGGTCGCTTCCTTCTCACCTCCCGATCCTAGACCGGCGTGCCGTGGTCGATCCGGCGCTGGTGCCGACTGGCGGCCGTGCGCCGTTGTGCCCACCGGACAACTCGGAGGCCCGAGCGTGAGGTCCGTCGTACGGCGCCGAGGACCGTCCGTCGGATAGCGTCGGTTCTCGTGTCAGACATCACAGCGGGTGGACCCGCACCACGAAGCGTGCTTGTGACCGGGGCGAACCGGGGGATCGGCCGGGCGATCGCCGAGCGTTTCGTCGCGGCCGGCGACAAGGTTGCGACCATCTACCGCAGCGGGGACCTGCCGGAGGGCGTCTTCGGCGCGATCGGCGACGTGCGGGACTCGGCCTCAGTCGACGCGGCGTTCAGCGCGATCGAGGCCGAGCACGGACCGGTCGAGGTCCTCGTCGCGAACGCCGGCATCACGCGCGACCAGCTCGTCCTGCGGATGACCGACGAGGAGTTCGAGGACGTCATCGACGTCAACCTCACGGGGGCGTTCCGGGTCGTACGTCGCGCGTCCAAGGGCATGATCCGGCTCCGTCGGGGACGAATCATCCTCATCTCATCGGTCGTCGGGCTGTACGGCTCGCCCGGCCAGGTCAACTACTCGGCGTCGAAGGCCGGGCTCGTCGGCATGGCCCGCTCGCTCACACGCGAGCTGGGCGGGCGCGGGATCACCGCGAACGTCGTCGCGCCGGGCTTCGTCGAGACGGCCATGACCGCGGAGCTGCCCGAGGCACGTCAGGACGCCTACCGCGCCGCGATCCCGCTCGCACGGTTCGCGCTGCCCGACGAGGTCGCCGCCGCCGTGCAGTTCCTCGCGTCCGCGGACGCCGGGTACATCAGCGGTGCCGTGATCCCCGTCGACGGCGGTCTCGGTATGGGCCACTGACGACGCGCGCGCACCGCTGAGACCCCCCGCCGAGCCGAGCCGGTTCGTTCACGTCGACGCGGGAGCGCGCACGATGCGACTCTTGGGGCGTGGAAGACCTCAGCACCACCCCGCGCCGGCTCGTCCTGCTCCGTCATGCGAAGGCCGAGCACGGGGGCGAGATCGCCGACCAGCTGCGTCCGCTGTCGCTCGTCGGTCGCCGCCAGGCGGCCGGCGTGGGTGCCACGCTTCGGGCCGCGGGTGTGAACCCCGAGCTCGTGCTCTGCTCCTCGTCGGTCCGGACCCGCCAGACCTGGGACCTCGTGCGCTCGTCGCTCGGTGCACAGCCGGTGGTGGAGATCAGCGACGCGCTGTACTCGGCCGGGGTCCGGGCGTTGCTGGAGGTGGTCCGCGCAGTGTCGTCGGACGTCCGCACGGTCCTGCTCGTCGGCCACGAAACCACGGTCTCGGAAGCGTGAGCGACGCTGGCCGGCCCCGGATCTGACGAACCATGCCTGGCGCGGGTCCGTGTCGGGATGCCGACGGGCATCTACTCCGTCCTCGAGACAGACGT
>NZ_DASUIR010000084.1:0-12216 GCF_036279715.1 Cellulomonas sp.
TCACGCCGCGCGCCACGCGGACGCCGATTGCCGCGACCTTCCGGTCGCGCCGCGCCGGGCCCGGCGTGGACGGGTCGTCGGCGGGGAACCAGACCCCGCTTCGGCCGTCGACGCGTCGTGCGACCAGACCGAGGTCGGCGCACACCCGGATGACGGCCTCCTCGATCGCCCGCACGTAGCGCACGACGTCGATGGGGCTCGCGAGCCGGACGATCGGGTAGCCGACGAGCTGACCTGGCCCGTGCCACGTGATGCGACCACCGCGATCGACATCGATGACGGGTGTGCCGTCAGCGGGTCGGTCCCACGACGCGGTCCGGCGCCCCGCGGTGTACACGCTCTCGTGCTCGCACAGGAGCGTGGTGTCCTCGCGCTGCCCGGAGACGACCTGGGCGTGCACCTCACGCTGGAGGTCCCAGGTCGGTTGGTAGGCCACCCGGCGGGTCCCGAGGTCGAGCTCGACGAACTGCATGACGTCAGGCTAACCCGCGGCCTCGTCGGGCTCGTCGCGGGCCGGGGCCGACGCGGGGGGAGCGCTCCCCGGTCCGTCGACGTGCGGCGAGGCGACGATCGCGAGGAGTGCCCGCAGCTCCTCGACCTGCTGAGGGGTGAGCCCGCGCGTCGTCATGGCCTCGGCGGGGCGCGGATCGGCGGCGAGCATCGCGACCGAGCGGCCGAGGTCGGTGATCGTGATGACGTACTTGCGGTGGTCGTTCTCGTCGGGCGCGCGCGTGACGTAGCCGGTGCGCTCCATCCGCGCGAGGATCCGGCTCATCGTCTGCTCGGTGACGCCGCTCGCGCTCGCGAGCTCACGCTGCGAGCGCGGGCGCTGCAGGAGGTGCAGCAGCACCGGCATGCTCGCGTGGTTGAGGTCCCAGGTGGCCAGGTGGGCGTTCCACTCGCGCTCGACGCGCCGCGCGGCAGCCGACAGCAGGCGCCCGACGGGCCAGTCGGCGGGATCGGTCGACGTGGCGCTCGCCGGGATCCGCCCTTCTGACGCCCCTGGCTTCTCGCTATCCACGCGCTCCCACCACCTCTCGTTTGCGCGCAATCCGACCGTGGACCATGATACTCAGCATGCTGAGTAATTCTCGCGGTCCAGTGTTGCGCGCCGTCGTCATCGTCGCCGTCCTGCTCACCTGGCTGGGTGTCGGCGGGCTGGGCGGCATGGCGCAGGGCAAGCTGTCGCAGGTCCAGACCAACGATGCCGCCGCGTTCCTGCCTGCCTCGGCCGAGTCGGCCCGGGCCGGGACCGCCAGCAAGGGCTTCGTCGATGTCGAGACGCTGCCGGTGCTCGTCGTGCTCCAGCCGGAGGACGGTACCGCGATCACGCCCGCACAGCTCACTGCGGTGCAGGGAGTCGCCGCCGAGATCGGCAGCGTGGCCATCCCGGGCGCCGACCCGGCAGCCGGCGACCCCGGGACCCTGGCCGACGTTCTCGTCGGACCAGCGGTCGTGATCCCGTCGCAGGACGGGAAGGCGCTCCTCGTCCCCCTGTCTCTCGACGGCGCGCGAGCGGGTGACGTGCTCGCCAGCGAGAAGGGGGTGACCGGCGCGGTCGTCCAGGGTCTGCGCGACACGCTCGACAGCCGGCTCGGCGCCACCGCCTCGGGCTCGGGCAGCGTGGGGCTGCAGGCCTGGGTCACCGGCCCCGGGGGCTTCGTCGCCGACCTCGTCAACGCGTTCGGCGGGATCGACAGCGTCCTGCTGCTCGTCGCGCTCGGCGCGGTGCTGCTCATCCTCGTCGTCGTGTACCGCTCGCCGTTCCTGCCGTTCATGGTGATCTTCTCGGCAGTGTTCGCGCTCTGCGCCGCGGCGCTCGCGGTCTACCACCTTGCCGACGCGGGCCTGCTGACTCTCAACGGCCAGGCGCAGGGGATCATGTCGATCCTCGTCGTCGGCGCGTCGGTCGACTACGCGCTGCTGCTCGTCGCGCGCTACCGCGAGGAGCTGCACCACACCGAGAGCCCGCACATCGCGATGGGACGCGCCGTCCGCGCATCGATCGCGCCCATCGCTGCCAGCGCAGGCACCGTCATCGCGGGTCTGCTCTGCCTGATGCTCTCCGACCTCGCGTCGAACCGCAGCCTCGGACCCGTCGGCGCCATCGCGATCCTCTCGGCGTTCCTCGCCTCGATGACCTTCCTGCCGGCCCTGCTCCTCGTCCTCGGACGCCGGTCGCGCGCCCTGTTCTGGCCGCGTCGCCCCCGCGTCGTCGACCACGTGTCGCAGACGGCGTCCGTCGGCGCGATCGCCCGGCCCACGGCCGACGTCCTCACCGGGCTGTGGGGTCGCATCGCCCGGTTCGTCGGAGCGCACGCGCGGCCCGTGTGGCTCGTCACCGCGCTCGCCCTCGTCGCGGGGGCCGCGTTCCTGCCGACGCTCCAGGCCAGCGGGACGAGCCAGACGGCCGTCTTCCTGACGGACGTCGACGCCGTCAGCGGCGAGCAGGTGCTCGCCGACCACTTCGCTGCCGGCACCGTCCAGCCCGCGATCGTCATCGCGCCTGAGGCCGACGTCGATGCGGTCTCGGCTGCAGCCGAGGCGGTCCCCGGCGTCGACACCGTGACCGCGTACACGGGCAGCGGGGGAGCGGGCGCGCCCGCCGGCTCATCGACCGGGGAGCAGTCGCCGCCCAAGGTCGTCGACGGGCAGGTCCGGATCGACGTCGCCACGACGTCCGCGGCCGACACGCAGGAGGCCGTGCGCACGATCGAGGCGCTCCGGGTCGCCGTCCATGCGGCCTCTCCGGACGCCCTCGTCGGGGGTGCTGCGGCGCAGTCGCTCGACACCCAGCTGTCCGGCACCCGGGACCTGCGGGTCATCGTCCCCCTCGTGCTCGCGGTGATCCTCCTCATCCTCATGCTGCTGCTCCGGTCGGTCGTCGCGGCCCTGCTGCTCATGGCCGCGAACGTGCTGTCCTTCGCCGCGGCGCTCGGTGTCTCGGCGATCGCGTTCAACCACGTCTTCGGGTTCCCGGGCGCCGACCCGTCCGTGCCGCTGTTCGCCTTCACGTTCCTCATCGCGCTCGGGGTGGACTACTCGATCTTCCTCATGACGCGCGTCCGCGAGGAGAGCCTGCGCGTCGACACGCGCGAGGGGGTGCTGCGCGGCCTCGCCGTGACGGGAGGGGTCATCACGTCGGCCGGCGTCGTCCTCGCGGCGACGTTCGCCGCGCTGGGCGTCATCCCGCTGCTCTTCCTCGCCCAGCTCGCGTTCATCGTGTCGTTCGGCGTGCTGATCGACACCCTCATCGTGCGGAGCCTCCTCGTGCCCGCACTGGTGCACGACATCGGTCGGCGCACGTGGTGGCCGAGCGCCCTCGGACGGCCGAAGGGGTGAGTCGGCGACACGGACCGCGCCTCACCTGACGGTCGCGAGCCCGCGGTCCTATGGTGAATGGCATGAGCGACTCGTTGCGTGTCGGGCTGGTCGGGTACGGGGCTTCGGGGCGCGGCGAGCATGCGCGGCTGCTGCGCGAGGTCGGTCAGCGGGTCACTCACGTCGTCGTGCGCGACCCCGGTCATGCGGCCGCAGCGCGAGCCGACTGGCCCGGCGTCGTCATCGACCCGGACGTCGCGACCATGCTGACGCGGGCCGCCGAGCTCGACCTCGTCGTCGTGGCGAGCCCGACGGGCACGCACATGGCCAACGTCAACGCCGCGCTCGAGGCGCGACTGCCTGTCGTCGTCGACAAGCCGCTCGCGACGACCACCCACGACGCCCGGCAGCTCGCCCGCACCGCCGAGGCGCACAGCGGCCGGCTCACGGTCTTCCAGAACCGCCGGTGGGACGCCGAACAGCTCACGCTCCGTCAGGTGCTCGACTCGGGGGAGCTCGGCAACGTCCACACCTTCGAGCGGCGCTGGGAGCGGTGGCGTCCCGTGCCGCAGCACCGATGGAAGGAGATGGACGTCGTTGCGGGCGGTCTGCTGCTCGACCTCGGCTCGCACCTCGTCGACTCGGCCGTCCAGCTGTTCGGTCCGGTCGTCTCCGTGTACGCCGAGCTCCGCTCGCTCACGACGCCCGTCGACGACGACGTGTTCCTCGCCCTGCAGCACGCCGCAGGGCCGAACGGGGTCCGCGTGCACAGCCACCTGCAGGCCGGCGCGCTGGTCGGAGCGCCCGGTCCGCGCACGCGGGTGCTGGGCGACGCGGGGGCCTACCTCGTGACCTCGTTCGAGGCCGAGCCCACGCCGTTCTCGGTCATCGACGACATCCCGCACTCCCGGCACGACCATGCCCACCAGTCGCACGAGGGGTGGCTCGTGCACGGGGCCGAGCGTGTCCCGGTCTCGCGCGCGCCCGGCGGCCCGGCCGACTTCTACCGTGCGGTCGTGCGCTGGCTCACCGTCGACGGCCCGTTGCCCGTCAACCCGTGGGATGCCGTGCGGACCGCTGCGGTGCTCGATGCCGCGCGCGAGTCGTCGCGCGAGCATCGCGTCATCACGCTCCGGTAGGTAGACCCGGCGACTGAGCCTGTGGATGACGCTCGGGAGGGCATCGATCCACGGTTCGATGTCGCCATGGAACCGTCCGCAGCACCCCCCGACGTCGTGGCCGCCCTGCTCACGGGCGGGTACCGGGTCCTCGGACCGATCGGTCGCGGTGCGCAGGGACCCGCGTGGTCGGCGGTCGCCCTCGACGGCCCCCCGGAGCGGGTCGTCGTCCGCGTCGTCGACCTCGCCGCAGACCCGCGGCACGGCGCGCGCCTCGACCGGCTGCGCAACGTCCAGCACGAGCACCTCGCCCGCGTCCGGGACGTGGTCGCCGTCAGACCGGGCACGGCCGCGCTGCTCGTGGACCACGTGGCCGGGCCGACCCTCGCCGCACTCCGGTCCGCGCGGGGTCCGCTGAGCGCGGGCGAGGCGGTGACGCTCGCCGTCCCGCTGGCCGACGCGCTCGAGGCCCTGCACGCCGCCGGCCTGGTCCACGGCGACGTGTCACCAGCCAACATCGTCATCGGTCTCGACGGGCGACCCGTCCTCGTCGACCTGCTCGGCGCCCTGACACCCAGCGCGGGCACACCGGGGTTCGCCGCCCCCGAGGTGCGTCGGGGTGAGGCGTGCGAGCCGCCAGGGGACGTGTATGCGCTCGCGAGCGTGGTGCTCGCCCAGCTCGGGCCCGCCCCGACCGGGAGAGGAGCCGGTGCGGACCTCACCGCCTCGAGCGACGCCCAGCGCGTCCGGGACCTGCTGACGGCGGCGACCGACCCGGACCCCCGGCTGAGGCTGGCCGCCCGTGAGCTCGCTGACGCGTGCTTCCGTGCGCACGCGCCCGAGCCGATCCTGCTGCCGGACAGCTCGGTGCTCGCCCGCACCGAGCTGGCCGGCCTCGCGAGCCGTGGCGGACGAACACCGACGGTACGACGCACCTCGCGTCACCGCGGGCGTCGGACGTGGCGGGCGCACCTCAGTCGCGCCGCCGCGGCCGTCGGCGCGGTGGTGGTCTGCGGGGTCCTGGTGTTCGCCGTCGGCCAGCGGGGCGCCGCTGAGGCGGGTGGGCACGATCCTGGTGAGGACACGGGCACCACGTACGTGGCTCTGACCCGCGTTCCCGGCGCCCCCGACCTGTCGGCGATCGGCCTGCTCCACGGGGGCCGTGCCTCCAGTGCGCTCGCGGCGCGTTCGACCGCGCCCGTGGCACCGACCGAGGCAGCAGGCAGGGCGTCAGCCGATCCTGTCGTCGAGGCGCGACGTCTGACCGAGCTCCGGGCGGACGTGATCTCGGCGGGTGACGCCGGGGCGCTCGCATCGGTCGAGGTGCTCGGCTCGCCCGCTCACACCGCCGACGCCGCGATCCTCGCCGACCTGGCTGCGCGCGGCCTGCGCATCGAGGGGCTGTCCGTGGCGGTGACCGGCGTCGAGCTCGTCGCGACGGCGGGCACCCAGGCCAAGGTCGCGGTGACGTCGGCGACGTCGGGTTACCGGTTGCTGCGCGCCGACGGGACGACCGAGAGCACCGTGCCTGCAGGCAGGCAGCGCACCGTCGTGCTCCAGCTCGAGCCGGCGAGCGACGGGTTGCGGGTCACGGACGTCCTGACCCCGGACGCGACAGGTGGGGGAGTCTGACGGTGGCGTCCGGCGCCGGGCCGCGCTGTGCCGCCGCGCTATGCGGTGATGTACCGCACGGCCGCAGCCAGGTCCGGGTGCACCGGCACGAACCCGCTGTCGGTCAGGGCGCGAGGTGTCGCGCGGATCGACCCCAGGACCTCCGGGGCGAAGTCACCCAGCGCGATCCGCACGGCCCACGCCGGAGCGCGCAGCACAGCCGGTCGGTGCAGGGCGTGAGCCAGCGCGCGGGTGAGGTCGGCATTCGTGTCCGCACCGGCCACCATGTTCACCGGGCCGTTCACCGGCGCATCGAGCAGATGGATGATCGCCCGCACCTGGTCGGGCAGCGTGATCCAGCTCCAGTACTGCCGGCCTGAGCCGAGGGGGCCACCCAGGCCCGCTCGCACGAGCGGGAGCAGCCGTCCGAGCGCACCGCCGCGCGGCGCGAGCACGATGCCGCTGCGCAGGTGCGCGACGCGGAGCCCGGCCTCGACGGCGGGAAGCGTCGCCGCCTCCCACTGCCGCACGACGCCGGCGAAGTACGTGCTGCCGAGCGGCTCGTGCTCGTCCAGCACGTCGGCTCCGCGGTCCCCGTAGGCGCCGATCCCCGACGCCTGGAGCAGCACCTGGGGACCCGCCCCGAGGCGAGCCATCGTCGTGGCCAGGAGCCCGGCGGTTCGCGTCCGGGACAGCAGGACCGTCCGCTTGCGCGCCTTCGTCAGCGGGCGGTCGCTGACGCTGGCGCCCGCGAGGTTGATGACCGCGTCAGCCCCTACGAGCGCCGACGGTTCGAGCCGGCCGGCATCCGGGTCCCACTCGACGTCGTCGGACGTGGACGGCGTCCCCCGCACGAGTCGACGGACGTGGTGGCCGTGCGCGCGGAGCGCCGGAACGAGCGCAGAGCCGATGAGTCCGCGCGAGCCGGCAACGACGATGTCCATGTGCCCACCCTACGGAGCCGGACGAAAGCGGGAACGACCATGGGTAGGAACGACGACGCCCGGTCGCCGACCTCGCGGGAGAGGCTTGCGACCGGGCGTCGGGGAGAGCTCGTCGTCAGAGGCCGACCTCTGCCTCGAACGCACCCTCCTCGATGCGCGCCTTGACCGTCGCCAGGTAGCGCGACGCGTCGGCGCCGTCGACCAGGCGGTGGTCGTACGACAGGGCGAGGTAGCACATCGACCGGATCGCGATGACCTCACCACCGTCGGCGTCGGTCATCACGACGGGGCGCTTGACGATCGCACCCGTGCCGAGGATCGCTGACGTACCGCCCGGGACGATCGGCGTGTCGAACACCGCGCCACCCGAGCCGGTGTTCGTGACGGTGAAGGTCGCACCGCTCAGCTCGTCGGGCGTGACCTTGTTGTCACGCGTGCGCACGGCGAGGTCACCGATCTTGCGGGCGATCCCGGCGAGGTTGAGGTCACCGGCATCCCGGATGACCGGGACGAGCAGCCCACGCGGGGTGTCGACGGCGATGCCCACGTTCTCGTGGCCGTGGTACGTGATCTGGTTGCCCTCGAGCACGCCGTTGACCTTGGGGTGCACCTTGAGGGCCTCGATCGCGGCCAGCACGAAGAACGGGAGGAACGTGAGGTTGATGCCCTCGCGCGCCTTGAAGTCGTTCTTGGCCCGTGCCCGCAGCAGCGCGACCTTCGTCACGTCGACCTCGATGACCGTCGTGAGCTGCGCCTGGCTGTGCAGCGCGTCGACCATGCGCTCGGCGATGATCTGACGCAGGCGGCTGGCCTTCTCGGTCGTGCCGCGCAGCGGCGAGACTTCGAGCGGTGCCGCGGCCTTCGCCGGGGCCTTCTGAGTGGCCGGGGCGCTCGCTGTCGCGGCGGCCTTGGCGGCCTCCGCGGCTTCGGCGGCCTTGGCCGCGGCCTCGAGCACGTCCTCCTTGCGGATCCGCCCGCCCACACCGGTGCCGGCCAGTGTGGACACGTCCACGCTCTTCTCGGCGGCGAGCTTGCGGACGAGCGGCGTCAGGTAGGTCCCCGACGCCGCGGGGGCGGGCGCCGCGTGCTGTGCCGGGGCTGGCGCAGCGACGGGAGCAGCCACTGGAGCAGGAACCGGGGCTGGCGCCTCGACAGGTGCCGCGACGGGCGCGGGTGCTGCTTCGACGGGTGCCGCCGGTGCTGCGGCCTGCGGTGCGGCGGCCGCGCCGGAGCCGATGACAGCCAGGACCGCGCCGACCGAGACCGTCTCGTCCTCCTGGACACGGATCTCCAGGAGCGTGCCGGCGAACGGGGACGGGATCTCGGTGTCGACCTTGTCGGTGGAGATCTCGAGCAGCGGCTCGTCGACCTCGACCGCGTCGCCGACGGCCTTGAGCCACCGCGTGACGGTGCCCTCGGTGACCGACTCACCGAGCGCCGGGAGAGTGACCTCGGCGCCGACGGGGGTGCCCGTCGCAGCCGGTGCCTCGGGTGCGGGCTCGGCGGGCGCGGCCGGGGCGGGCTCCGCTGGGGCGGCGGGCTGCTCGACGAGCTCGGACGCCTCCGCAGGCGCAGCCTCGGCGGGTGCGGTCTCAGCTGGTGCGGCGTCGGCGGATCCACCGGGCTGGCCAGACCCGATCACGGCCAGCACGGCCCCGACCTGGACGGTCTCGTCCTCCTGGACGAGGATCTGCTCGAGCACGCCCGCGAAGGGCGACGGGATCTCGGTGTCGACCTTGTCGGTCGAGATCTCGACCAGCGGCTCGTCGACGGCGACGGTGTCGCCGACGTTCTTGAGCCACCGGGTGACAGTTCCCTCGGTGACGGACTCGCCGAGAGCGGGAAGCTGCACGTTGTCAGACATGACCGCTGGTCTCCTTCGGTCGTGGGGTCAGTTGTGGGCGTGCAGCGGCTTGCCGGCGAGCGCGAGGTGCGCTTCTCCGAGAGCCTCGTTCTGCGTCGGGTGGGCGTGCACGAGCGAGGCGACGTCTTCGGGGTACGCCTCCCAGTTCACGATGAGCTGGCCCTCGCCGATGAGCTCGCCGACGCGGGCTCCGATCATGTGGACGCCGATGACGGGGCCATCCTTCTTGCGGATCAGCTTGACGAAGCCCGTCGTCCCGAGGATCTGGCTCTTGCCGTTCCCGCCGAGGTTGTACTCGAGGGTCTCGACGGCGTCGTCGCCGTGGACCTCGCGTGCCTTGGCCTCGGTCAGGCCGACGGACGCGACCTCGGGGTCGGAGTACGTCACCCGGGGGATGCCCGACTCGACGATCGTCTGCGGGGCGAGGCCCGCGATCTCCTCGGCGACGAAGATGCCCTGGGCGAACCCGCGGTGCGCGAGCTGCAGGCCCGGGACGATGTCGCCGACCGCGTAGATTTTGCCGACGCCGGTGTGCAGGCGCTCGTTGGTGATGACGAACCCGCGGTCGAGCGTGAGGCCCTGCTCGGCGTAACCGAGGCCCTCGGTGCGCGGACCGCGCCCGACGGCGACGAGCAGCAGGTCGGCGTCGAACGTCTTGCCGTCCTCGAGCGAGACGTGCACACCGTTGTCGTCCTGCGTCACGCCCGAGAAGCGGACGCCGAGGTTGAACGCGATGCCGCGCTTGCGGAAGGCACGCTCGAACGCCTTGGACAGCGCCTCGTCCTCGTTGGGGACGAGGTGGGGGAGAGCCTCGATGATGGTCACGTCGGCGCCGAACGAGCGCCAGACGGAGGCAAACTCGGAGCCGATGACGCCGCCGCCGAGGATGATCACGGACCGCGGCACCCAGTCGAGCTGGAGTGCCTGGTCGGACGTGATGACTCGGCCGCCGATGTCGAGGCCTGGGAGCGAACGAGCGTAGGAGCCGGTGCCGAGCACGACGTTGCGCCCGGTGATCCGCTCTCCGTTGACCTCGACCGTGTCCTGGCCGACGAGCGTGCCGTAGCCCTCGAAGACCGTGATCTTGCGGGACTTGATCAGTCCCTGCAGGCCCTTGTACAACCGGCCGACGACGGCGGCCTTGTACTCGTTGACCCCGGCCATGTCGATGCCCTTGAGCTCGGTGTGGACACCGAAGTGGGCACCGTCGCGCGCGTTGTCCGCGAGCTCGGCGGCGTGCAGGAGGGCCTTCGTCGGGATGCAGCCGTTGTGCAGGCAGGTCCCGCCGAGCTTGTCGGCCTCGACGAGCGCGACGGAGAGGCCGAGCTGGGCGCCGCGGAGCGCTGTCGCGTAGCCGCCACTCCCTCCGCCCAGGACGACGATGTCGAAAGCGGTGCCGTTCGTGTCGGCCACGTGCAACTCCTCAGAGCGGGTCTGTGTAGGACGTGTGGTACTTGCGGTGCTCGCCGCCCATCTTGTCATCTCGGTGCGAGGCGAACGAACGGTACGGCGACCTGAGGGCTGTGACGCCGGGAACATTCGTCCCATGTCTTGGACGGCACGCGAAGGGCGGACATCGGTCTCTCAGGTGTCTGTCAACCTTGCCCGCTAGGCTCCTGACATGGGTCTGTTCTCACGTCGTCGGGCGCGCGCCGCTGACGGCGCACCGGATGCGCCGTCGCCCCGCCAGGCGCAGCAGGCGACCCTCGCGCACCTGCGCGACTTCGTGGCGACCCGCGTCGGCGTCGAGGCGTACGTCGAGCCCGAGACGAACGTGACGCAGACGACGCTCATGCTGATCGCGACGACCGGCGAGTGGACGCGGCGCAAGGTCCCGGGCGCCAAGGAGGCGTACGAGCTCGCGCGCAACCTCGGCATCCCGGTCTACGACGTGCACCGGACCGGCTACCCGCAGCGCATGCGGGACTGGAACGCCAGCCAGCGCGTCACGCGTCGGGCACCCGAGGCCTGACCGGACCGGCCGCCGACCTACACCAGCGCGAGCCCGTCCACCAGCTCGACCCCGGGCGCGGCGGCGAGCAGGGCGCCCGGCAGGGCAAGCTTCGAGCGGCGCAGCCCGCTGCCGATGACGACCATCCCGTCCGCCGTCGGGTCGGCCGCGGCGATCCGCGCGTCCACGAGCACCCGGTAGCCGGCCGGAAGCCCCAGCGGGGTGATCCCGCCGTACTCCATGCCCGACTCGGCTGTCGCGCGGTCCATGGGCAGGAACGACGCTTTGCGGACGTCGAGCAGACGTTTGACGGCGTTGTTGACGTCGGCCCGGGTCGTCGCGCGGACGACGGCGGCCGCGATGCGCTCGACACTCTCGCGGCGCCCGGACACGAGCACGCAGTTCGCTGACGCCGCGAGCGGCAGGTCGTAGGCCTCGGTCATGGCCGCGGTGTCGGCCAGGTCGGGGTCGATCTCCGCGACGCCGACGGCGTCAGCGACGCGGGGGTCGATCCGCGCCCATGCCTCGATCGCCATGGCCGTGCTCGGCGCGAGCAGGTCGAAGCGGTCGACCGCGCGGAGCCAGGTGAGTGATCCGAAGGTCGCCAGCTGCATGCAGAGAGGCTAGCCAACCGCGCGACGCCGACGGCGTCCCGGGCGCCGTCCTCAGCGCCGGTAGGTCGCGACGAGGACCGCGCGGGCGATCGTATGGAACGTGGCGGCGCACGCCGCGGCGCCCGGCATGGTCTGCGGACCGGTGGTCAGGTGCTCGACGTCGAGCGCGTGCACGGCGAAGAAGTACCGGTGCTCGCGGTCGCCCGGCGGCGGCGCCGCACCGACGTACCCCGGGACCCCGTCGTCCCCGCGCAGGTGGAACGCCCCCGAGGGCAGGTTGTCGCCGTGGGGCGAGCCGGCTCCGCGGGCGAGGGTCGTGGTCGTGACCGGCAGGTCGACGACGACCCAGTGCCACCAGCCCGCCGGGCCCGGCGCATCCGGGTCGAAGACGGTGACGAAGAACGAGCGCGTCTGCGGCGGGAAGCCCTCCCAGTGCAGGTGCGGGGACACGTTCGCGTGCGGGGGTGCCGCCTGCCCGTCGGGCAGGCGCTCGCCCTGGCGCAGGTCGTCGCTCGTGAGCATGAAGGACGGGACGACGGGAAGCAGCGAGTACGGGTCCGGTGCGAGCGGGCGGGTCAGGGACATGACCACGGGATTCTCCTCGGTCCGGGACGGCCTGCGGCCGCCTGTCTCCATCATGCCGAGCCGGGCACCCGCGCGCTCCTCGACCTCAGGTGCGTGGATCGCCGGCTCCCGCAGTGTCGGCATCTGGTGGCATGATCGAACATGTGTTCGAGACGAATGACGATCGCGAGCGCGAGTGATGTCGGAGCGACGGGGGAGTGGCGATGTC
>NZ_DASUIR010000085.1:0-11838 GCF_036279715.1 Cellulomonas sp.
GCGCCGAGCGTCCAGTCGATGACCTCAGCGACCGCCACCTCGAACGAGGCACGGAGCCGCTCGATATCCAGCTTGCGGGCGGGCGCATGAAGCTGCGCCGCGGTGACCTGCCTTTGGCTCTGCTGCGAGACGCTCCCGCACAGGCTGACTCGACGGCCGTCGACGACCGGGATGCTCCGGATGTCGCCTTCCGCGTGCGCGCCAACGAGACCTTGAGCCAATCCTGACGCGCCTGTGACGACGCGCAGGTGGGTCGTGGCAGCGGCGATGGTTGACAGATCGTCCACCGTCAGTGCGTCGATGACGACCAACACGCGCCCGTCCGGCCGGCGGAGGCGATCAAGCGCCGACCTCACGGCCGCGGGTCCACTGCGCACCACCTGCAGAGGGATGACTGCCACGTCCGCGGTGGTCTGTGGCGCCAGCAGGCGCGGCAGGCTCGAGTCTCGCATCGGCGTCAGGGGATGGTGCCTCATCGGGCTCTCGCTGAGCAGCTGGTCCCCGACGAACAGATAGCCCTGGTAGACAGTCCTGCCGGTGTCGGGAAAGCTCGGCACGACCACAGTCAGCGTCTCGCCCGTCTCGGCGAGGACGGCGTCGATCGTCGGGCCGATGTTGCCCTGCGGTGTGGAATCGAACGTCGAGCAGTACTTGACGTAGATCCGGTCGGCGCCCGCCGCTTCGAGGACCCCCAGTGCCGACCGAGCGGCGGAGACCGCGTCTGCAACGGGGGCGGTGCGCGACTTGAGCGCGACCACGATCGCATCGACCTCGTCGATGGCGGAGATCGGGGTTGTGGACAGTCCAGCGCCGGATGCCCCGAAGAGCACGACGGTTCTGAACCCCCTCGCCACGAGGTTGGTCGCCAGGTCCGTGGCACCCGTCAGGTCGTCCGCGACGCATCCCCACGCAACCATCGGCATCTCTCTTCCTGGGTTGTGGCCGCCATCCTCGTCGGCTGTGCATCGCTGTGAAACCACGTTAACATACTTGACAACGATGTGAATCTACTTCATGCTCATGTTGCCGGCCACCGCTGGCAGCACACCTTGAGACTCGCTCACACGATCGTCATCCGCGGTCCTCCAGCCGCCTTCAGTGCCACTCGGGTCCGGGCGACAGCGCCCACATCGACCGCAGACGCATGACGAGAACGAGAAGGCAGATCATGACTCACAGCACAGTCGCACATGGCGAGATCCACCGTGTTGCCGTCGTCGGCTCCGGCTACATGGGCGGCGGCATCGCGCAGGTCCTGGCGCTCAGCGGGGCGACGGTGGTGCTCGCAGACGTTGACGGTGAACGCGCCGCGGCGGCGCTCAACCGACTCATCGAGCAGGCGGATCGATTCGAGTCGAGCGGGCTGTTCGACGCGGGCTCCGGAGAGGTCCTCCGCCAGCGACTGACGGCCGCGAACAGTGTCGAAGACGCTGTCGCGAGTGCCGACTACGTGACGGAAGCTGTTTTCGAGACTCGCGAGATCAAGAGGGAGGCCCTCACGCGCATCAGCGCGGCTGCTCCCGAGCAAGCCATCATCGCGACGAACACGTCCGCGATTCCCATCGGCGAGCTGGCTGAAGCGGTCGAGCGGCCCGAGCGGTTCCTCGGCGTCCATTGGATGAACCCGGCGCCGTTCATCCCGGGTGTGGAGCTGATCGCTGCTACTCAGACCTCCGCGCACACGATCGAGACCGTCGAGGCGTTCATTCGAGCGGCCGGAAAGGTCACAGCGCGAGTTGCCGATTCGCCGGGATTTGTTGCCAATCGTCTTCAGTTCGCGCTCTATCGGGAGGCCGTCAAGGTCGTCGAGGAAGGCCTTGCGACGCCGGCAGAGATCGACTTGGTCGTCAGCAGCACGTTCGGGTTCAGGCTCGCCCTGTTCGGTCCCTTTGCCATCGGCGACATGGCCGGCCTCGATGTGTATGCGGCGGCGTATGCGACGCTCGCGGCGTCTTTGGGTGACCGTCTGGACGCACCCGCCTCGTTGACCCGGCTCGTCGATGAAGGACACCTCGGGCTGAAGAGCGGGAAGGGCTTCCTCGACATTGACGAGGCCGATGTTCCGCAACTTCTCTCCTACCGGGAGAAGGCTTACCACGCATTGAGCTCGCTGCGCCGGCAGCTGGGACCGCCGCCCGGACTGTGAAGCAGCGCGGCGAAGAAGAACTGTTGTCGTCACTCGAACCGAACAGGGTCAATGATATGAATAGGACGACGGAGTCCGGTCCGACGCAGGAGGCGGGACAGATCCCGTTCAGGGCCAGTGGCGTTCGATACGGCGCTGCGTACTACGCGGAGTATCAGCTCTCCGATCGTGTCGAAGAAGACCTCGACCTGATGGCGGGCGCTCATTTCACGGTGATCCGAGTGGGCGAGTCGGTGTGGTCGACATGGGAGCCGCAAGACGGGGTCTTCGACCTTGACTGGCTGCAGCCCGTTCTCGATGGCGCGCACGCTCGCGGCATCGGAGTCGTGCTCGGCACACCCACCTATGCGGTGCCACCCTGGTTGCAGAAGAGTCATCCGGAGATCGCCGCCGACAGGGCGACCGACCAGCCGATTCCCTGGGGTGCCAGGCAAGAGGCCGACTTCTCGCACCCCGCCTTTCTCTACCACGCTGAACGCGTCGTGCGGGCCGTCGTCAGTCGCTATGCGCACCACCCCGCCGTCATCGGGTTCCAGGTGGACAACGAGCCGGGAATGCAGCTGTTCCACAACCGTGGATCCTTCCTGAGGTTCGTCGAGCGGCTCAAGGCGCACTACGGCGACGTCGAGACTCTCAATCGCGAGTGGGGTCTGACCTACTGGTCGCACCGCATCGCCGACTGGTCCGAGCTGTGGGTTCCGGACGGGAACACGCTCCCGCAGTACAACCTGGCATGGCGCCGTTACCAGGCCGACCTGACGACCGAGTTCATCGCATGGCAGGCCGACATCGTCCGCGAATACAGCAGTCCCGACCAGTTCGTGACGACCTGCATCGCGTATCTTCGTCCCGCCCTGCAGGACGCCGATCTCACGTCGACACTCGACATCACGGCAGCCAATGCCTACTACGGGATGCAGGACCACTTCGACATCACGGCGGATCTGGCTCCGGGTCGGCCGCCGACGACGACGGGGCCGTGGGGGCTCTACCGGCAGGCGGACCGCTTCTACTCCTCGAAGCAGGCTCGGTTTCTCGTCACTGAGACGAACGCGCAGTCCATCATGGGCAGCGACCAGAACTACCCGCCGTACCCCGGTCAGCTGATGCTGGCAGCGCTGGCACTGGTCTCGCGCGGGGCGGCCATGATCGAGTACTGGCACTGGCACACGCTGCACTACGGCACCGAGACCTACTGGGGCGGAGTCCTGCCCCACAGCGAGCGCCCCGGGCGCATCTACCGTGAAGTGACCCAGATCGGCGATGCCCTGAAGGCACTCGGGTCGAGCCTTGACGGCTACGTGCCGGACGCCGACGTCACCCTCATCTTCTCCTACGACAGCAAGTGGGCGTTCGAGTTCTTCCCGCCGCTGCACAACGGCGATGGTTCAGCCGACCGAGATTCGTACCAGCATCTCTTCGACACGTTCTATCGAGGAGTCATCGATGCGGGCGCCCAGGCCCGGATCATGCACGTCAGCCAGCTGGGCGACGACCCCGCAGGGTTCGCTGCCTCCCACCCGGTGCTCGTGGCGGCCGGTCTCTACGTCGCTGACGACGCCACCCTCGTGTTCCTCCGCGAGTACGTGCGTGCAGGCGGCCACCTGGTTCTAGGGATCCGCACGGGCTACGGCGACGACGAGGCACGCGCACGACTGGATGTCGCGCCGGCGTTCCTGACCGACGCGGCTGGGGTCTGGTACGAGGAGTACACGAACCTCGATGCACCCCTGCGGCTGACGGCAAGCAGTGCGCTGGACCTCTCGAGCGGCGCACGTGCAACGCAGTGGGCTGATGGCCTGATCAATGATGACGCCGAGGTGCTCGCTGGCTATGACCATCCGGTCTTCGGCAGCTTTCCCGCAGTCACGACGCGGGCCAGCGGCTCCGGACGGGTGACCTACGTCGGCACGGTGCCCAACACGGCACTCGCCGCCGATCTGATGCGCCATGTCATCTCCGAGCCGATCGTGCACGCCTGGCTGGGGGCCGCGTCGAGCACCGTGCGCGTGACATCCGGCACGACCCCCGACGGCGCACGCACCTGGTTCTTGTGCAACTGGAGCGGCGACGCGGCTACCGCGGTCGCGCCAAGCAATGTGATCAACAGGATCACCGCCGAGCGCATCGCCGCCGGCAGCGAACTCTCGCTCGAGCCCTGGGCCTGCCTGGTGCTGGCCGACGAGACCGCCTCATGACGGGGCGGCATGACGAGGAAGAAAGGCACATGATGCGCAAGGCACCAAGAACAGCAACGGCGCTGGGCTCCGGCATCCTGGTGGCAGCGCTGCTGCTCTCCAGCTGCTCGAGCGGCGGCGGTGGCGGTGGCGCGACGGCTTCACCGTCCGGTACCCCGAGCGCGGCCACTCTCCCTCAGGCGGAGATCGACAAGGCCATGACGACGCCGACCACTCTGACGTTCTGGACGTGGGTCCCGAACATCACCGATGAGGTCGCGATGTTCCAGAAGAAGTACCCGGCGATCACTGTGAACGTCGAGAACGTCGGAAACGGCCCGGCCCAGAACACCAAGATCCGCACTGCGCTCCAAGCCGGAAGCGGTGCACCGGACGTCGTGCAGATGCGGTACCAGGACATCTCGTCGTTCACCGTCACCAAGAGCCTCCTTGACCTGGCTCCCTATGGTGCGAGCGACCTCAAGGGCGACTACGTCGACTGGGTCTGGAACCAGGTCTCGGCCAAGGGACAGGTCTTCGGAATCCCGCAGGACTCCGGCCCCATGGGGAACCTGTACCGCGACGACATCCTCACGAGCGCTGGTATCTCTCAGCCGCCCGCGACATGGGACGACTACGCCACGGCAGCTGCGACCGTGAAGTCGAAGACTGGCTCGTACATCTCGAACCTGGCGCCCAACGATGCCAGCCAGATGCTCGGTCTCCTGTGGCAGGCGGGCGTGAAGCCGTTCGCCTATGACGGCGAGCAGACGGTGGGCGTCGCACTCAACGGTGACGTCGCGAAGAAGGTCGTCGCGTACTGGCAGAAGCTGATCCAGGCCGACCTGATCTCCGTCGACCCCGACTACACCGACCAGTGGTACCAGGGTCTGGCGGCTGGCAAGTACGCCGGCTGGATCACCGCAGCCTGGGGCCCCGTCTTCCTCCAGGGGACCGCGGCGTCCACGTCGGGCAAGTGGCGCGCAGCGGAGCTGCCGCAGTGGGTGGCTGGCGAGCACAAGTCGGGGAACTGGGGCGGTTCGGCTGACGCCGTTCTGAAGTCGACCAAGAACCCGATCGCTGCCTACGAGCTCGCCAAGTGGCTCAACAACGACAAGTCGTCGGCAAGTGAGTTCACCACGAAGCAGCTGTTCTTCCCGACCCTGAAGAGCGTGCTCAGCGATCCAGCCTTCGTCGATCTGAAGTCTGACTTCTACGGCGGGCAGGCCGTCAACAAGGTGTTTGCGCAGGTGTCCGAGACCGTCGACGTCAAGTTCGAGTGGTTGCCGTACATGGACTTCGCCGCCTCGAGCTACAAGGAGACCCTGGGCAAGGCGATCTCGGACAAGGGGGACCTGACCGCGGGCCTGGACGCCTGGCAGAAGGCCCTCGTCGACTACGGCACGCAGCAGGGCTTCACAGTCAAGTAGGAGCCTCCACGGGCGTGGGCGGCTGGCATCGACCAGCCGCCCACGCATCCCGCGAGACGAGGACGAGGGAGTCCCGATGACCAGCGCCACACTCGCCGACGTGTCGGCACGGGGAACAGCGCACTATCGCTCCAAGCGGACCATCACAGCGGGGAAGCGCAAGCAGCATCTCGCCGCGTACCTGTTCGTGATCCCGTTCTTTGCTGTCTTCATAGCGATGCTCATCGTGCCGCTGGCCTACTCCGGATATCTGAGCTTCTTTGCCACCCGGATCGTCGGCGGGGTCAGCTTCGTCGGGTTCGACAACTACACGAAGGCGTTTCGCGATCCGGCCTTCTTTGCCGGTCTGTCGCGGGTGGCCCTGGTGCTCGGCGTGCAGGTCCCGATCATGCTGGGGCTGGCGCTCTTCTTCGCGCTCGCCCTCGACAGTGGCCGCGTGCGGGGCAGCAAGGCGCTCCGGTTGCTGATCTTCGTTCCGCACGCTGTGCCCGGCGTCGTCGCCACCCTGATGTGGGGGTACCTCTACGGGCAGGACTTCGGCCCGATCGCACAGTTCTTCCGGACGATCGGCCTGCCGGCCCCGAACCTCCTCGCGGAAGGCACCGTGCTGGGGTCGATCATGAATATTGTCACCTGGGAGTTTGTCGGGTACAACATGATCATCATGTATTCAGCGCTCCGCGCCATTCCGACAGAGATGTACGAGGCCGCGGAGATCGACGGCGCGGGGCAGTGGCGCGTAGCCTGGAGCATCAAGATACCCGCGATACGGCCCGCAATCCTCTTGACGGTCATTTTCTCCGTCATCGGCAGCTTCCAGCTGTTCAACGAGCCGAGCCTGCTGCACAACATCGCGCCCAACGCCATCAACGACGCGTTCACGCCGAACTACTATGCCTTCAATCTCGCGTTCATCAGCCTCAACATCAACTACGCCTCAGCCATCGCATTCCTTCTCGGTATCACCATCATGATCCTCTCCTACGTGGTCCAGCTCTCGACCCAGAAGCGCGAGGTAGGGCGATGACCGACACCACCCTGACGGCTGCTCGGCGACTGCTGCCCGGACGGGAGGTGCGACGGGGGCGACGTTCACGGCACGACCGGCGCAGCAGCTTGCTCACGATCCTGATGTGGACGTGCGGCCTGTACTTCCTTTTTCCGCTCGTGTGGCTGGTCATCTCCTCCACGAAGAGCAACACCGACCTGTTCACCACATTCGGGCTGTGGTTCGGTCACCGCTTCAGTCTGTGGGACAACCTGGTTGATGTCTTCACGTCGCAGGACGGAATCTTCCTGCGCTGGTTGGGCAACACCGCTCTGTACGCGGGTGCGGGCGCTGTTGGCGCGGCCGCCCTCGCAACCCTCGCTGGGTACGCATTTGCGAAGTACGACTTCCCGGGCGGGAAGGTGCTTTTCAGCGTGACACTCGGCGCCATCATGATCCCGCTCACCGCACTGGCGATCCCGACGTATCTCCTCTTCAGCAAAGCTGGTATCACCAATTCGCCGTGGTCCGTCATTCTCCCGTCCATGGTGAGCCCTTTTGGGGTCTACCTCATGCGGGTCTACGCCTCCGACGCGATCCCGGACACGCTGATCGAGGCGGCACGCGTCGACGGCGCGGGGGAGTTCCGAACGTTCTGGCAAGTGGGATTGCGCCTGCTCGCACCGGGGATCGTGACCGTCTTCCTGTTCTCCCTCGTGGCGACCTGGAACAATTACTTCCTTCCGCTTGTCATGTTGAACTCATCAACGATGTACCCGATCACCGTCGGTCTGGCGCAGGAGCAGGCGGCGAGCGCGGCGGGCGGCGGCGCGCAGATCCTGTTCTCCACCGTCATCACCGGCTCATTCGTGTCCGTCGTCCCACTGATCGTCTCCTTCCTCTATCTGCAGCGCTACTGGCAGACGGGCTTGGCGACGGGGGGAGTGAAGGGCTAAGCAACGTCAAACCCTGAAGAGCAACCCCACAGACTGGCACGACCGGAGCAGCGGAGAGCACATGTCCCCCATCTGTACGCGCCCGATCTTGAGACTCGCTGACGCGAAGCTTGCCGAGGCGCTGGCGTCTGCCGCCGCGAAGTCGTTCGACCGTGCGATCTGGAAGACGGCGTGACGGGCGCAACGCGCGAGCCGCCGGGCCGATTCGGGTTGGTCGGTCATGGGTGGCGGGCGGGCTTCTACCTTCGCATTGCGCGCGCCGCACCGCGCTCGTTCACCTGCGTCGGCGTCATGGCACGAGGGCAGCGGAGTGAGCTCTCCACAACGGAGTCCGCGGACGTCAGGACGTTCGGATCTGTCCGAGAGCTGCTGCAGAGCGGCCGGCCGGATGTCGTCGTGGTCTCCGTGCCGCGCGCTGCAGCCCCGTCGATCATCGACGAGCTGGTCGACGCCGGCGTACGCGTTCTCGTCGAGACGCCCCCGGCGCTCGACCTCTCGTCGCTTCGAGCGCTCTGGGAACGGGTCGGCGACTCGGAGCTTGTGCGTGTGGCCGAACAGCACCCTGTTCTGCCCATCTTCGCTGCGATCGAGAGCATCGTCGCGAGCGGGGCGGTGGGCGACGTGACGTCGGCAGGGATCTCTTGGACGCACGACTACCACGCGATGGCGATGTTGCGAGGGTTCTTGAACATCCGGGGCGGTCCCGTGCACGTGGTCGGTGCGGCTGGCGAGGTGCGGGAGGTCGCCGGGCCGGACAGGTACGGCACGCCGAGCACGGCAGCCGAGGTGCAGCACACGCATTCGATGGCCATCTTGCAGGCAGACGGCAAGCTGGGCTTCTACGACTTCACGTCCGACCAGTGGTTCGACCCGCTGCGGCGACGACGTGTCCTGGTCCGGGGAAGCCGCGGCGAGATCGACGCAGCCGAGGTCACCTGGTCGGCCGGCAACGGCACGCCCATGACGGCACCGATCCAGCGTCGGCAGGTCGGGCTGAACGGAAACCTCGAAGGCATGGATCTGGACACGCTGAGCTGGGCCGGTGACGTCGTCTATACCAACCCGTTCAGGGGCGCTCGCCTTTCCGACGAGGAGATTGCCATCGCCACCCGCCTCCAGGCGGCCCTGTGCCCCGAAGGCATGAACGGGTACTCACTTGCGAACGCCGCTCAGGATCACTACCTGTCACTGCTCGTTCGTGAGGCCGTGACGTCTGGCGTCGCCCGAACGACCGAGCTCCAGCCATGGCACGAATTCGTGACATGACAAAGCAGAGCGTCCCGTTGCTGCGGCCCGCGAGTCACGGCGAGGTCGACATGGCTGTCCGTCCGCTGGGCAACACGCGCTTGGCCGTGTCGGGGATCTGCGTGGGCACGAGCGCACTCGGGGGCTGGGCGCCGCAATACGGGTACGACGTCGACGCGGCGACCGCGGTCGCAACTGTTCGGCGAGCACTGGAAGGTCCGTTCAACTTCATCGACACAGCAAACGAGTACGGGAGCGGGGGCAGCAGCGAACGGCGCATCGGGCGTGCGCTCGCTGAAGTTGGTGGTCTGCCGCCGGGCTTCGTTATCGGCACGAAGATCGACCCGCTCCCGGGCTCTGCGGTCTTCACCGGGGCCCGCGCCCGTCAGTCGGTCGAGGAGAGCCTCGACCGACTCGGTCTGAGCCGACTTCAACTCGTCTACCTCCACGATCCGCAGAGAATGACGTTCGACGAGGCAATCGCCCCGGGCGGACCGGTGGCCGAGCTGGTCCAGATGCGAGACGAGGGCGTCATCGAGCATATCGGAATCGCGGGCGGATCTATCGACCTGCAACTGAGGTATCTCCTGACCGGCATCTTCGACGTCGTCATCAACCACAACAAGTTCACGCTGATCGACCAGACGGCCGAGCCGCTGATGAATGCGGCAGCATTCCTGGGCGTCGCGTTCGTCAACGCGGCGCCCTTCGGCGGAGGGATTCTTGCCAAAGGGCCAGAGGCGGTCCCCAGATACAGCTATGTGCCCGCGACCGAGCGCACCCTGCGCAGGGTTCGGGCGATGCGGAGCATCTGCGATGAATACAGCATTCCACTCGCGGCTGTCGCGCTGCAGTTCTCGCAACGGGACCCCCGCGTCGCATCCACCATCGTAGGAATGTCTCAGCCCAGCCGGATCGACCTGACCGCCGAGCTGGCCGCGTACCCCATTCCCGGCGAGCTGTGGCGCAGGCTGCGAGACCTCATCTCGCAAGGACAGACGGGAGCGACATGACACGGCATTCTCAGCAACTGCCCCGCGCGCGAAAGTCCACTCGCGGGGCCAACGACTTGAGCAGCTGTCATTGCGGCCGCGATGCCGTGAACAGGAGCCTAGACATGCGAGGATGTCGACATGAGTGAGAACGACGCCCCCCTCATACCGGACCAGCGCCGCGAAGAACTCATGCGCCTGCTCCGGCGGGATTCGGTGTTGAGCGTGCACCAGCTCGTCGAGCTGCTCGGGGTGTCCCACATGACCGTGCGACGCGACATCGCTGCGCTCGAGCGTGAGGGTCGGGCGTTCTCTGTCGCCGGAGGGGTCCGCCTGGTGACGAGCGTGCGCCATGAACCGACCTTCGCCTCGAAGGTCGACATCGAGACTGCCGAGAAGCAGGCGATCGCGGCGGCATGCGAGCCCATGCTGCACGACGACATGCTGGTCTACCTCGATGCCGGAACGACCACCGGTGCGTTGGTGCCAACCATCCGCACGCATGCTGGCATGACGGTCATCACCAACGACTTCGCGATCGTCGATCAGCTGAGCTCGGCGACGCACGTGGAGGTGATCCACGTCGGGGGGCGCCTCGATCACGCGAACCGGTCGTCTGTCGGTTGGCTCGCAGCAGAGACGCTGCGAAGGCTCAACATCGACATCGCTTTCATCTCCACCAGCTCGTGGGATATCGGACGAGGTGTGACCACGCCCAGCGAGCTGAAGGTTGAGGTGAAGGTCGCCGCGGTCAGCTCCGCTTCGGAATCGGTGCTCGTCGCCACAAGCTCGAAATTCGGGACCTTCGGCATGTATCGCGTGCTCCCGCTGCGTCGATTCGATCGAATCGTCACGGATTCACATCTGCCTGACGCCGCCGCCGATGGCATCCGTGACCTGGGGGTTGGCTTGACGATGGCTTCGGCGACTCCTGTGTCACGCCGCGAAGCGCAAGAGAATGATGATTCAGGCGGGATCGACGGACGCACGCTGGCTTCCGACTAGAACGTGGGCCCACAGAACGGGCTGGGCCCGCGATGAACGCGGCTGAAGTGTCCGTGGGTCACGGACCGCTCGGCCCATGCGTCACGGTGCCACGGCACCAGCACGGCTCGGGGGCCACAGCGCATGGAAGTGGTGCACCGGACCGGGGCCGCGGCCGACGTCGAGGGTGTCCGCGGCCAGAAGGGCAGCGGTCAGGTACCCCTTCGCGTCGCGCACGGCGCTGGTCCAGTCCGGTCGGCCCGGGCGAAGGGCAGCGATCGCTGCCGAGAGGGTGCATCCGGTGCCGTGGGTGTTGCGGGTCATCACGCGGGCCGCGTCGATCCGGGTGGTCGTGCCGTCGACCGACAGGAAGTCCGCGCATTGCGGCCCGTCGAGGTGGCCTCCGGTGAGCAGGACGCCGGGACACAGCTCGCCGAGCCGGCCGAGCTGGTCGGCGGCGTCCTCGCCGGTCACGGCCTGTGGCTCGCCCAGCAGCACGGCGGCCTCGGCGACGTTCGGGGTGATCAGGTCGACAAGGGGGATGAGGGCATCGCGCAGGGTCGCGATCGCTTCGGGGGCGAGCAGGACGTCCCCGGTGCTCGCCACCATGACGGGGTCGAGCACGACGCACGCGGGGCGGTAGCGGCGAAGCGCGGCAGCGACGGCCTCGATCACCTCGGCGGTCCCGAGCATCCCGATCTTGACCGTGTCGATGCGCACGTCGTCGAACAGGCTCTCGAGCTGGGCGGTGACGAACTCCCCGGGAACCGGGTGGATGCCTGCCACACCCTGCGTGTTCTGGGCGGTCAGGGCGGTGACGACTGTCATGCCGTAGACGCCCAGGGCCGAGAAGGTCTTGAGGTCCGCCTGGATACCCGCCCCGCCGCTCGGGTCGGTGCCGGCGATGGTCAGCGCGTTGA
>NZ_DASUIR010000086.1:0-42108 GCF_036279715.1 Cellulomonas sp.
CCGCGCGCGCGCGTCTCGGTCGCGAAGACGGCTCGCACCAGGCCCCTCGCGAACAGGTCCTCGACGGTCTCCTTGAACAGCGGGAGCATCCCGGCGTGGTGGGCCGCGACGCCGCGTGAGAGCGCCTCCACGAAGGCCCAGTACCCGAGGACGTCGAGGTCCTCGTGCGGGATCGTCGCGCACCGCTCCTCGACGGTGTGCCGGATCTCCGCCTCCTGCGCCGGCGTCGTGAGGCGCACCCCTGCGGCGAGACACTGCGAGACGGCCGCCTCGCAGCCGATGCGCGAGAAGATGAAGAAGATCGCGGGCAGCAGCTCGGCGTCCTCGAGCAGGTCGACGACGGCGAACCGCGGGGTCGGGCGGCCGATGCCGGGACCCGGTCCGCGGCCGTGCCCACGCGCGCCGCGGTCACCCGCCCCGCGTCGGCCACGGTGCAGGGGGCCCTCCTCGCGCTCGACCCGGTGCAGCAGGTGCGCGACCTCGGGGTTGATCGGCGGGTGCACGCCCGGGTCGGTCGGGTCGACCGGGCCGGCATACAGGTCGTGGAGCTCTCCGCGGACGAGCACGTGCTGGCTGAGGGGCACGGGGCGGTGCTCGCTCACGACGACCGCGGTGTCGCCACGGACCATCGTCAGCCAGTCCCCGAACTCCTCGGCGTTGGACACCGTCGCGGACAGCGACACGAGCTGGACGTCGTCGGCGAGGTGAAGGATGACCTCTTCCCAGACCGGGCCGCGGTAGCGGTCGGCGAGGTAGTGCACCTCGTCCATGACGACGAAACCCAGGCCGTCGAGCGTCGGCGAACCCGCGTAGAGCATGTTGCGCAGGACCTCGGTCGTCATGACGACGACCGGCGCCTCGCCGTTGACGGTGGTGTCGCCCGTGAGCAGCCCGACGTTCGGCGCACCGTGGCGACGGACGAGGTCGCCGTACTTCTGGTTCGACAGCGCCTTGATCGGCGTCGTGTAGAACGCCTTGCGGCCCGTCGCGAGCGCGAGATGAACGGCAAACTCACCGACGACGGTCTTGCCGGCGCCGGTGGGCGCCGCGACCAGGACGCCGCTGCCGCGTTCGACCGCCTCGCACGCCTCGACCTGGAAGTCGTCGAGCTCGAACTCCAGTCCCGCCCGGAAGATCGCCAGCTCGGTGCGTGCGGCCGACTCGCGTCGCCGGGAGCTGGCGTACCGCTCCGCAGGAGACCCCTGCGCGGGGTCCGGTGCTTGCCTGCTCGTCGTCGGTGCCACGTCCTTCACCCTAGGTGACCTGACGGACGCACGGCCCTCAGGCGAGCACGTGGACGGCGCCGGGGTGCACCTGCGCGAGCAGCGGGACCGGGCCGAGCCGCTCCCCGTCGGCGAACGCATCCGGAGGCGTGCCCCCGAGCGCTGCGATCGGCTCGATCAGGGCCGTCCGGGACCGGAACACCTGGACGGCCGGGTGGTGGACGTGGCGTCCCGAGTAGATGCTCGGGAAGATCTGGACGACGCCACGCTTCGTGAACGGTCCCGCCACCACGACGTCGAGCAGGCCGTCGTCCATGAGGGCGTCCGGGGCGATCTTCATGCCGCCGCCGAACCACGGGGTGTTCGCGACGGCCACGAGGGTCCCGGCGGACTCCCACACGACGTCGTCGAGGGTCAGCCGGTAGCCGTAGGGACGGAACCGGCCGAGCTCGGTCGCGAGCGCCCGCACGTAGCGGGCTCCACCGCGCGGCCAGGTCAGGGCGTTCGCGCGGGCGTTGATGGCCGCGTCGATCCCGCACGAGAGCACCCCGAGGTACCACTCGTGGGCCGAGTGGAGCGGAGGGCGAACGCTCACGGCGTCGATCGCGCGCGGCCCGTGTGCCAGGCCGTGCTCGATCGCGGTCACCGCGGCGTCGACGTCGCCGAGAGGGAGTCCCAGGGCGCGCGGCAGGTCGTTGCCGGTCCCTGCCGCGATGATCCCGAGCGGCAGGCCGGTGTCCGCCACGACGTTCGCGCCGAGGTGGACCATGCCGTCGCCACCGACGACCACGAGGGCGTCCAGGCCGTCGACCGCGGCGTGGCGGGCCCGTGCCGTCGCCATCTCGAGGTCCGTCGCGGAGAGGTCCTCGACCCGATGGCCGCGGCGTCTGAGCGCCTCGATCGCGTGCACTCCCGCGCGTCGGCCGTGACCGCGGTCCGCGGTCGGGTTGACGACGACCCCCAGGGTCGTCATCCGCCGTCCGCGCGTGTGCCGTCGAGCCTCGGCAGCCCGTCGGCGACCCGCTTCTTGTCGATCCGCCCGTCGTGGACGAGGCAGATCCCGAGCGCAGCGAAGTACAGGACGACGATGGGCAGTGCCATGACGACCATCGTGATCGCGTCCGGGGTCGGGGTCATCACCGCCGCGAACACGAACGAGAGCAGGACCGCCCAGCGCCATCCCTTGGCCCACGAGTGGGCTCGGACGAGGCCGGCGAAGTTCACCGCGACCATCACGACGGGCAGCACGAACGCGAGCCCGAACGCGATGACGAACCGCATCACGAAGCTGAGGTACACCTGGGCGTCGATGAGGTTGGCAGCGCCCTTGGGCGTGAAGTCCGTGAGGACCCGGACAGCGGTCGGAAGCGTCCACCAGGCGAGCCAGGAGCCCGCGAGGAAGAGCGGGACCGCAGCGCCGAGGAAGCCGATCGCGTAGGTCCGCTCGCGCCGCGTCAGGCCCGGGGTGATGAACGCCCACAGCTGGTAGAGCCACCACGGGCTCGTGACGATCATCCCGAGGAACAGCGACACCTTGATCTTCATGTCGAAGGCTGTCGCGAGGCCCGAGAAGTTCACCGAGACGAAGCCGCCGCGATGGGCTGCCGTGTCGAGGAGCGGCCGCTGGAGCGCGGTGAACACCGGGTCGTACAGGATCCACCCGAGCACCGCACCGACGGCCAGGCCGCACGCGGCGAGGAAGAGCCGCTTGCGCAGCTCGCGCAGGTGCTCCCGCAACGGCATCCGACCGTCGAGATCGCCTCGACGGCTCTCAGGTGGCACCGCGGGTCAGGTGCGCGGCGGGGTGCCGCCGTCGAAGCCCTCGTACGGCGGCGGCAACGTGGCCGGCGGCGCCGTGTCGGGGGTCGCAGCGGGAGGCGTGGCGACGGGAGGTGTCACCGGGGTCGCCGGCTTGTCGTCCTCGGTCAGGTCCTTGAGCTCGCTCTTGAAGATCTTCAGCGACTCACCGACGCTCTTGGCGAGGTCCGGAAGCCTCTTCGCCCCGAACAGCAGCAGGACGACGACGAGCAGGACGAGGACATGCCACGGCTTCAGCGCATTCATGACGGACTCTCCATCGGACTCGATCGGTGCTGCGAAGATACTAACCGGGTCCAGCGGGCGGTCCCGAACGCGCCGAGGTCAGGCGGTCACCGACTGTAGGCCCGCCATCGCGCGAACGTCGCGACGTGACGCTCGGAACGGCGCAGAGCCCGGTCGCGGCGCGCTCGCTGCAGCTCGTCGACCCGCGCCCGCAACGCGTCGCGGTCGTCGAACAGCTGGGCGCGGATCCGCGGGACGTCGTCGGCTCCCCCGGACTGCGCCGCCGCGTCGCCGAGCCGGCCGAGCGCGTCCGCCGCTCGGCCCAGCTCGCTCAGCAGCGCGGACGCCTTGCGCCACAGGTCGCGGCCGAGGAAGAACGCACCGACGACCGTCCCCACCACGAGGACGGTCCACACCGCGAACCACAGCATCAGCGCAGCCTAGCCGCGGTCGGGCTCGGCGAGCAGGCCGTAGGCGGCGAGCGCCGAGCGAGCGACCGAGGCGACGTCGCGCGCCACGGAGGCGGGCCGCACCTCGAGGATCGCCCCGGCCGCCTGGAGCACGAGGTGGCGGAGCCAGGCCTGGTCGACGACCCGGAGGTCGACCTCGAAGGTGCCGTCAGCCAGGTTCCGCACGTCCTCCACGGGGACGCTCTCGGCAACCCAGCGGCCCCGGCTCGTCAGGTGCAGCGTGACGAGGCCGCCCGCGGGGTCCGGGTGGAACTCGACGGAGCGGGCGCCCGCCGCGTGGCCGGCGTCGATCGGGTCGTCGAGCACCTCGGCGCCGAGCACGCGGTCGAGCCGGAACAGCCGCTCGGCGCCCGCGCGGTAGCACCAGCCGAGCAGGTACGACCGCTCGTCGTCGGTGATGAGCCGGATCGGGTCGACGTCGCGCTCGCTCGTGACGTCCGCAGCGTTGACGTACCGGAGCCGCAGCCGACGACCGGTCTGCAGCGCGGTCCCGATCGCCGCCACGACCGCCGGTGAGCCGTCCACAGCGAGCCGGACGTCGACGGCGGCCGCAGCCTCACCGGTCGCAGCTGTGAGCTTCTCGAGCGCCGAGCCGAGAACACGGGCACGCTCCGGGTCGAGGCTCGGACCGAGCGCGGCAGCCATCGCGCGCAGGGCCGCCACGAGCACCACGGCCTCTCGGGTGCCCAGCCGGAGCGGTCGGGTCATGCCGCGCGACTCCGTCAGCCGAACGACGCCCTGCTCGTACGACGCGGCGTCGAAGTCGATGAGGTCGTGCGGGAAGTAGCCGGGGGTCCCCGTCATCCACAGGGTGTCCACGTCGCTCAGCACCTGGCCGGGGGTCACCGCGAAGTGCTCGGCGATCTGCTCGACCGGGACGCCGGCGTGCCGGTCGAGGTAGGTGATCATCCCCAGCATGCGCAGCAGCCGGTCGCTCGCCCGCTCAGCCATGGGACTCCCCCTGCTCGTCCAGGGTCGTGGCGACGCGCAGCAGCCGGAGCACCGTCTCACGGACGGCGGGGGGCGCCAGCACGACGACGGCGTCGCCGTAGCCGACGGCCTCCTCGGCGAGCTCCCACGCCGACGTGAACGGCACGTGCACGAGGTCACGGTCGGCGACCACCCGGGCGAGCCACGGGTCGGTGACGTCGAGCTCGTCGGTCGCGTCCACCGCACGGGCCCGCAGGGCCTCGGCCCGCTCGGGGCGCACGGCGAGCGTGGCGACGCGGGACTCCCCTGCGCTCCACGACGCCAGGACGTCCGCCAGCGCCGCGGCATCGGGCTCGCCGAACGCGTCGGGCGGTCCGACGGTGCGGACCCGGCCCTCGATGCGGCTCAGCCGGAACGACCGCGGCGCCTCCCGGTCACGGTCGCGCCCGACGACGAACCACCCACCGCGCCGCGCGAGCAGCTTCCAGGGTTCGACGACGCGCGTGAGGACCTCGCCGCTGCTCGCCGCGCGGTACCGGAAGGTCACCGCCTGCCGGGCCTGCACCGCGTCGAGCAGCGGGGCGAACGCGTCCCCACCGGCGCTCACGCGCGGAGCGAGACCGGCGACCAGGTCGGTCGCCTCGGGTGCTGCCCCGACGGCGCGCAGCTTGGTGATGGCCCGCGACGTGTCGACCCGAGCCGACGAGTCCTGCCAGAACTGAGCCGCGAGCGACAGGACACCCAGCTCGGCCGCCGTGAGGTCGATGGGCGGGAGCGCGTACGCCTCCTGGTCGATCCGGTAGCCGATGTCGTCGCCGTGGCCCGATCCCGTGACGGTGAGGATCGGGATGCCGAGCTCACGAAGCGTGTCCTTGTCGCGCTCAAACATCCGCTCGAAGGCGTCGTCGGAGGCAGCGTCGGCGTAACCGGCGACGCTGCGACGGATCTGCTCCTTCGTCATGCGCGCCGACGTGTTGACGAGCGCGATGACGAGGTTGAGCAGCCGTTCTGCGGGATGGATCTGGTCGGGCATCGGGTCAACGGTAGTGGCCGGTAGCGTGAGCGCGTGATCACGTGGCGTGCAGGTGTCGTGGTGTCGCACGGTCCACGGTGGCGCGGGGCGGTGGAGCTGGTCGTGGAGCTCGAGACGGCACTCGACATCGACGGTGCCGCTGGGCTCGCGTCGGGTGCCCTCGTGCGGGCGCTGGCGTACCCGTCGCTCGTGGGTGTGCCCGACGTCGGGACGCGGGTCCTGCTCAACGTCACGGCCCTCGCCCGGGGGCTGGGCACGGGCGGGTACGCCCTCGTCGTGGCCCCGACCGACCCTCTCCCGGCCGATCCCCCGCCGTCCCCCGGCCACCTCGTCAAGGCGCGCTACACCCCGCTGCAGGCGATGGTGCTCGGCGTCGACGACCAGGAGTCCGAGCACCACGAGGTGCTCCGGGACGCCGACGACCTCGCGGGGCTGCCGGTCGTCGTGGCGGATCTCCACTCGGCCCTGCCGGCGATCATCGCGGGCGCCCGCTTCAGTGCCGCGCTGCACGGCCGGCCCGCGCCACGGGTCGCCTACGTGATGACCGACGGCGGCGCGCTGCCTGCGGGGTTCTCCCGGACGGTCTCCGGGCTCGCCGATGCCGGCTGGATCGATGCGTGCATCACGACCGGTCAGTCGTTCGGCGGTGACCTCGAGGCGGTGACCGTGCACACCGGGCTGCTCGCTGCGCGGCTCGTCGTGGGCGCGGACCTCGTCGTCGTCGCGCAGGGGCCGGGCAACCTCGGCACCGGGACACGGTGGGGGTTCTCGGGGGTCGCCGCCGGTGAGGCGGTCAACGCGACGTCGGTCCTGGGTGGTCGCCCGGTGGCGTCGCTGAGGGTGTCGGGGACGGACTCGCGCGCGCGTCATCTCGGGGTCTCGCACCACTCGCTGACCGCGTACGGACGGGTCGCGCTCTCTCCCGCGGACGTCGTCGTGCCGGTCTTCGCGGCGGGTCCGGCCGCCGGCCCGCCGGATCCGGACGGCGCCCCGACCGTGGTCGACGGGTCGCTGGAGGCGCTGGGCCGACGCATCCGTGCGCAGGCGCTGACGCTCGTCACGCCGCACGGACGGCACCACCTGGTCGAGGTCGACGCGGGTGCGGACCTCCTCGGAGCGCTCGCCGGCGCACCGGTGAGGCTGTCGACGATGGGGCGCGGCCTCGAGACCGACCCCGCGGCCTTCCTCGCGGCCGCCGTGGCCGGCGTGCACGCCCAACGACTCGCCGCGCCCTGACGACTCCCCCGGGGCCGTCTCAGTCGTCGCGAGCGGTCCGGGAGTGCAGCTCGACGAGCGTCGCCAGTCGGCGCGCCTCGGCATCGGCGCGGGCACCGTCGGCGCGCTGGATCCCCATCACGGCGAGCGTGTCCCCGTCGGCGAGGTCGAGCTGGACCCACGGTCGGCCGCCGCCGAACCGCACCGAGACGATCTCCGCCCACGCGACCCGGCGCGACACCACGAGGTTGCGGACGGTGAGCCCGGACTCGTCGGGGCGCGCCGAGACGGACGCCTGGCGCCAGCAGAACCAGGTGATGGCCAGCCCGAGCAGCGCGATGCCGGCCTGGTCACCGGGTCCGTACTCGGCGGCGATGCTCGGCACGGCTGCCACGAGGACGGCCGTCAGCAGCAGGACGAGCACCGCGAGACCGAGCGTCACCAGGCGCGCAGCGTGCGGCCGGAACGGCGCATGCAGCTCCGCGCGCGCACCGTCCGCCGTCCTGCCGGTGCCGGACTCCTCACCCACGCGTCGAACCCTCAGGTCAGAGTCGGCAGGCGTGGATGGACGTCACCAGGATCGCGCGCGCCCCGACGTCGTACAGCGAGTCCATGACGCGGTTCGTGTCGACCCGTCGGACCATCGCCCGCACGGCCGCCCAGTCGCGGTTGTGGAGCGGCGACACCGTCGGCGACTCGAGGCCGGGAGTGATCGCGACCGCCTGCTCGACGAGCGCGAGCGGCACGTCGTAGTCCATGAGCACGTACTCGCGGGCCGTCAGGACGCCCTGGATCCGTCGGGTCAGCACGTCGAGACCGGCCGGCTCCGCGCCGGTGCGGCGCACGAGGACCGCCTCGGAGCGCAGCAACGGCTCACCGAAGATCTCCAGGCCCGCGGCGCGCAGCGTCGTGCCCGTCTCGACGACGTCGGCGATGACGTCGGCGACACCCAGCCGGATCGCCGTCTCGACCGCACCGTCGAGCCGCACGACCTCGGAGGCGCGCACGCCCCGCTCGCCGAGGTAGGCCTGCACGAGCACGGGGTACGACGTCGCGACCCGGCGCCCCTCGACCTGAGAGACGTCGGTCATCGAGCCGGCGGGTGCGGCGAACCGGAAGGTCGACCGCGCGAACCCCAGCTCGAGGTGCTCCGTCGCGGCCGACGCGGAGTCGAGCAGCAGGTCGCGGCCCGTGATGCCGACGTCGACCGTGCCCGCACCGACGTACACCGCGATGTCGCGCGGGCGCAGGAAGAAGAACTCCACGTCGTTGTCGGGGTCGGGCAGGACCAGCTCGCGCGAGTCCCGGCGCTGGCGGTAGCCCGCCTCGCGCAGCATGTCGGCGGCAGGCTCGGACAGGGAGCCCTTGTTGGGGACAGCGATCCTCAGCACGTGATCCTCACGGGTGGGTCGAAGCGGTGGGGTCGAAGCTGCGGCTGTGATGCCCGAGGGCCCAGGGCCGCTCAGAGATGGGTGTAGACGTCCTCGAGGCTCAGTCCGCTCGCGACCATGAGCACCTGCAGGTGGTAGAGCAGCTGCGAGATCTCCTCGGCCGTGCGGACGCCACCCTCGTACTCGGCGGCCATCCAGACCTCGGCGGCCTCCTCGACGATCTTCTTGCCGATCGCATGGACGCCGGCGTCCAGCTCGGCGACCGTGCCGGAGCCGACGGGACGGGTGATGGCCTTCTCGGCGAGCTCCGCGAACAGCGAGTCGAACGTCTTCACGCCCCGAGCCTAGACGCCCGGAGAGCCACGACCGTCGCGACGGCCGCCTGGGCCGCCTCCGCGCCCTTGTCCTCGTGGGAGTCGGGCAGCCCCGCTCGGTCGAGGGCCTGGGGCTCGTCGTCGCAGGTCAGCAACCCGAAACCCACCGGGATGCCGCTCTGCACGGCGACCTGCGTGAGCCCGAGCGTCGCAGCCTCGCAGACATACTCGAAGTGCGGGGTCCCGCCGCGAATGACCACGCCGAGCGCCACGACGGCATCCGCGCCGTGGTCGGCGGCATGCTTGGCGGCGACCGGCAGCTCGAACGTGCCCGGCACGCGGACGATCGTGACGTCGTCGACATGCGCCTCGGCGAGGGCGCGGCTGGCTCCGGCCAGGAGACCGTCCATGACGACGGTGTGCCAGCTCGCGGCGACGACGGTCACCCGCAGCCCCGTCCCGTCGACCGTCAAGGTGGGTGCGCCTGCGCCGCTCATGCGGTGGTCTCCTGGTTCGTGGGGTCGACGGCCGTGATCTGGCCGTCGAGGATGTGGTCGGCGGTGTCGATGTCCGGGGCGGCGGGCGCCGCCTGGACGGGGTCGAGGTGGATCGGGGCGCCCTGGTGGATCCCGGGCTCGAGGTGCAGCACGTGGCCCATCGAGACCGCCTTGGTGTGCAGGTAGGCGGCGTTGTGGGGGGTCCGGCCCACCTCGAGCCCGCGGATCTCGGCGACGTCGATGCCGTGGGCGCGCAGGCCCGTGACCTTGGCGGGGTTGTTGGTCAGGAGCGTGATCCGGTGCGCGCCCAGCCCGGCGAGGATCGCGGCGGCTGCGCCGTACTCGCGCCGGTCGGCCTCCCACCCCAGGTCGAGGTTCGCCTCGACCGTGTCCCGCCCCTGGTCCTGCAGCGCGTAGGCCGCCACCTTGGCGAGCAGCCCGATGCCGCGACCCTCGTGGCCGCGCAGGTAGACGACCGCGCCGCCCTGCTCGGCGGCCATCGCGAGCGCCGCGTCGAGCTGCGGGCCGCAGTCGCAGCGCGCCGAGCCGAACGCGTCGCCCGTGAGGCACTCGGAGTGCACGCGTACCACCGGCTGGTCCGCCAGACCACGAGTGGCGACGAGGGCCACGTGCTCCGCGCCGGTCCGCAGGTCGCGGTACCCGTGGATCCGGAAGTCCCCGTGCTTGGTCGGGAGGTAGGCCGTGTGGGTCTCGTGCACGCGCGGCTGGGTGCCGAGCTCGTCGGCGGCGGCGTCCTTGGCCTCGACGACGTCGCCGTGCAATGTCCGCCACGCGATGAGGTCGGCGATCGTGACCAGGACGAGCCCGTTGTCCACCGCGATGCGTGCGGCGGCCTCGAGCCGCACCATCGTGCCGTCGTCGTTCACCAGCTCGGCGATCGCCCCGACAGGGGCGAGCCCGGCGAGCCGGCACAGGTCGACCGCCGCCTCGGTGTGTCCGGCGCGGTGCAGCACCCCGCCAGGCACGGCGCGCAGCGGTAGGACGTGACCCGGTCGGATGAGGCTCTCCGGCCCGGACGACGGGTCGGCGAGAGTCAGGAGCGTGTGCGAGCGGTCGCTCGCCGAGATGCCCGTGGTGACGCCCCGGGCCGCGTCGACCGAGACCGTGTACGCGGTCCGGCGGGGGTCCTGGCTCTGCGGCACCATGAGCGGCAGCCCGAGCGCGTCGGCCCTCGAAGCGGGCATGGGGGCGCACAGGTAGCCCGACGAGTGCCGGATCGTCCAGGCCACCCACTCCGGGGTCGCCAGCTCGGCCGCGAGGATCACGTCGACCTCGTTCTCCCGGTCGGGCGAGTCGGCGACGATGACGGGACGTCCTGCGCGCAGCGCGTCCAGGGCCTCCTCGATGGTCCCGAACGTCGCATCGACGAACCGGTCGGTGTCGAGCGTCATCGTGTCACCCCACCTGTCGCGAGCAGCCGTTCGACGTATTTGGCGAGGACGTCGACCTCGATGTTGACGTGGGCACCGGGTGCCAGCCCGCCGAGCGTGGTGGCCTCGAGCGTCGTCGGGATCAGGGAGACGCCGAACCCGTCGTCGCGCACCTGCGTGACGGTGAGCGAGACGCCCGAGACGGTGACCGAGCCCTTCTCGGCGACGTACCGGGCAAGCTCGGGTGCGAGGTCGATCTCGACGTCGTCCCAGCGCGACCCGGGTGTCCGGCGCACGATCGTGCCCACGCCGTCGACGTGGCCCTGGACGATGTGGCCCCCGAGCCGACCGTCAGCGCGGACTGCACGCTCGAGGTTGACCGGGCTGCCGACCGACAGGTCGCCCAGCGCCGTGCGCCGCAGCGACTCGGGCATGACATCGACCGTGAACGTGCCGTCGCCCGGCAGGTCGGTGACCGTCAGGCACACACCGCTGACAGCGATCGAGTCGCCGAGCCGTGCGTCCGACGCGACCAGCGGACCGCGGACGGTCAACCGGGCGTCGGGCATGTCGCCGGGTATGCCGGGCCCGCGCTCGAGCTCCTCGACCGTGCCGATCTCCTCGACGATCCCGGTGAACATCACTTCTCCTTGGTCTCGGCCGTACCCGGCAGGCCGGTGCGCGGCACGTTCGTGGTCGGCGTGGCGACGAGCAGGATGTCAGGTCCGAGGTGCACGACCTCGCGCGGCACGAGGCGGACCGCGTCGGCGATCGTGGTGATCCCCAGGTCGGCGACGGCAGTCAGCCCCGAGCCGAGCAGGACGGGCGCGACGTACGCATGCACCTCGTCGACGAGGCCCGCGCGGAGGAATGCCGCAGCGAGCCGCGGACCGCCCTCGACCAGCAGGTGGCGGACCTCGCGGGCTGCGAGCACGGCGAGGACCTCGGCGGGGTCGTGGGTCCGGACGTGGACCAGCTCGCCGCCCGGACCATGGAGGCGGGCGCCCGACGGCACGTCCCGCAGGCCCACGACGACGCGCAACGGCTGGTGCTCGGTCAGCTCCCCGCTCGCTGTCCGAGCGGTCAGCGACGGGTCGTCGGCGAGCACCGTGCCTGTGCCGACCGCGATCGCATCGACCTCGGCGCGCAGGCGGTGCGCGTGCGCCCGGGCCACGTCCGACGTGATCCACCGGCTCGTGCCGTCGGCCGCGGCGACCCGTCCGTCGAGCGACGAGGCGAGCTTGAGCGTGACGAACGGTCGACCGCGCTCGAGGGCCGGGAACCATGCGCCGAGGACCTCGATCCCCTGCTCCTCGAGGAGCCCCTCGACGACGTCGACGCCAGCGCTGCGCAGCCGGTCGGCACCGCCGGTCGCGGCGACGTTGGGGTCCGGGACCGAGATCACGACGCGCCCGATGCCGGCCTCCAGGAGCGCGATGCTGCAGGGGCCGGTCCGGCCGGTGTGGTCGCACGGCTCGAGGGTCACGACGGCGGTCGCGCCGCGCACGTCGGCCCCACGTCCCCGCGCGTCGGCCAGGGCGGCGACCTCCGCGTGCGAGGTCCCTGCGCCGCGGTGCCAGCCCTCGCCGAGGACGGCCCGCTGGGTCTCGCCACGCCCGCCGGGCGCGCCCTGCTCGGCAGGCGCGCCGGGTGTGTCGCCCGCGAGGATGACACAGCCCACCCGCGGGTTCGGGCCGTGAGCGGGGCCGCGTCGCGCGAGGTCGACCGCTCGTCGCATGGCCTCGAGCTCGGTGAGGGAGGCAGCACGCAGCGACGCCACCGGCGTTGCGTCAGTCAGGAGCTCGTCGCTCACCGCTACCTCCCGTGCCTTGGGGCCCCGGGGTGCGGTCGGAGGTGACCCGAGGGTCACCCACGCCGACGGCGAGCACGACCTGTCCGGCCGAGCGCGCCGCCACGTCTCCTCCCATCCGGACTTTCACCGTCGGTCCCGGAGTTTCACCAGGTCAACCGCTTGTCCCCTCACGGGGACGCACGGGTCGCGGACTGTCACCGCCGGCTCGGAATTGCACCGACCCCGGAGCACGTGTGCGTAGTGCTGTATGCGTACTGCCCAACGATCTTGCCACAACCAGCATTCCCCCCGTGCCCGCGTGCCCCCGTGCCCGCGGGGGCGCCGGCCCTACCGGACCTGGACGGCCGAGGCGCTCGCAGCCTCGGCGAGCGTGCGCAGCGCGATGATCTCGGCGGCGACGTCGGGTGCGCCGTAGACAGCGGAACCGGCGACGAACACGTTGGCGCCGGCCTGGGCGATGCGCCCGATCGTGTCCCGGGACACCCCCCCGTCGACCTGGATCCAGGTCGCGGCCCCGGCAGCGGTGATCGCTGCGCGCGCACGACGGATCTTCGCGAGCGTCCCCTCGATGAACGACTGGCCGCCGAACCCAGGCTCGACGGTCATCACGAGGATCATGTCGAACTCGTCGACCAGGTCGAGGAGCGGCTCGACGGGGCTTGCCGGCCGCACCGCGACGCCCGCGCGCACGCCCAGCCTGCGCAGCTCACGGGCGAGCCGGACCGGCGCCTGCGTCGCCTCGGCATGGAACGTCACGGACGCAGCCCCGGCCTCCGCGAACGCGGGCGCCCACCGGTCGGCGTCGTCGATCATGAGGTGCACGTCGATCGGGACGGGCGACACCTCGACGAGCCGGCGTACGACGGGCAGCCCGAGGGTCAGGTTGGGCACGAAATGGTTGTCCATGACGTCGACGTGCGCGTAGTCCGCACCGGCGATGACGGCCAGGTCGCGCTCGAGGTTGGCGAAGTCTGCCGACAGGATGCTGGGGCTGATCAGAGCGGGCACCGCGCCAGCGTATCCGCGCTACGCCTTCCGGCGCAGGAGCGTCAGGTGCATCGCGTCGGTCCCGTGGACGTGCGGCCAGAGCTGCACGTCGGGCCTGTCCGCCAGCTCGAGCCCGGGCGCCAGGGAGCGCAGGGTCTCGCGTGCGTCGACGACCTCGATCGCGTCGCCCCGCCGAGCAGCCGCGCGGAGCACGTCCTTGACCACGAGCTGGGTCTCCGCGAGGTGCGGGGAGCACGTGACGTAGGCGACGACGCCACCGGGCCGGACGGCTTGGAGGCCCGACGTGAGCAGCGCCCGCTGCAGGTCGCCGAGCACCGCGAGGTCCGCCGGGGTACGGCGCCACCGCGACTCCGGGCGACGACGCAGCGCGCCGAGACCCGTGCACGGGGCGTCGACGAGCACCCGGTCGTAGGCTCCCGGCTCCTCCTCCCCGAGGGTTCGGCCGTCACCGGTCCGCACGGCCTCGACGGCATCGGCAGGCAGTGCCGCCAGGGCGTGCTCGACGAGTCGGGCCCGGTGCGGCAGGACCTCGTTGGCGACCAGCCGTGCGCCGCGCTGGGCGGCCAGGGCCCCGAGGAGCGCCGCCTTGCCGCCGGGGCCCGCGCACAGGTCGAGCCACCGCTCGTCGGGCCCGTCCACGGGTGCGTCTGCGAGGGCGAGCGTGACGAGCTGGCTCCCCTCGTCCTGGACGCCCGCGCGCCCGTCCCGCACCGCGTCGAGCGCTGCAGGGTCGCCGCCGTCGAGCACGAGTGCGGTCGAGGCCCAGCGCCCAGGATGGCTCGCGGCCGCCGCCGGGGTCGACGCGAGCTCCGAGGTGGTGACGAGGCCGGGCCGGGCGACGAGCGTGACGTGCGGCGGAGCGTTGTCGGCCTCGAGCAGCGCCGGGAGCTCGTCGGCGGTGCGGCCTGCACCGACCAGCGCCTCGCGCATCGCGCGAACGATCCATGCCGGGTGGCTCTGGGTGACGGCGAGCCGCGCCAGCGGGTCGGTGCCGTCCGGGTCCGCCGTGTCACCGATCCGCTCGAGCCACGTCTCCAGGGGAACCTTGCTGACCGCCCGCAGGACCGCGTTGACGAACTGGGACGCGCCGGTGCCGACACGCTCACGCGTCAGCCCGACCGTCTCCGAGACGGCCGCGTGCGCCGGGACCCGCATGCCGAGAAGCTGGTGCACGCCGAGGCGCAGCAGGTCCAGCACCGGCCCGTCGATGGAGTCGGCCGAGCGGGCCGCGCACAGCTCGATGATCGCGTCGTACCGGCCGTGCAAGCGCAGCGTCCCGTAGGCGAGCTCGGTCGTGAAGCCCGCGTCCCGACCCTGCAGACCCCGGTCCCGCAGCATCGGGGGGAGCACGAGGTTCGCGTAGGAGTCGGAGGCTGCGACGGCCCGCAGCACGTCGAACGCGACACCGCGTGGCACGTCGGCGCCCTTGCGGCGCGCGGACGGTGCGGCCGCCGTTCGCTGCTGCTGGCCCGCGGCGCGAGCCGGACCGCGCTCACGGCCGCCGCGGTCACGCCGAGCGTCACCTCGGGAGCCCTCTGAGCCCACGCCAGGCGCCCGACGTCGACCCTGGTCGCCGGTCATGCGGCACCGACCCCGTGCGCGCCGAGCACCGTGGCCTCAGCCAGGCGAGCACCGCGTGCCCAGTCCCCTGCGGGCATCGTCCGCTTGCCGGCCGGCGTGACCTCGCCCAGCCGCACGGCGTGCGAGCCGGTCCCGACGTGGACGGACTGCTTGCCGACGCGCAGCTCACCGGGCGCGAGGTCGGTCACCTCGGGATCGGGGACCACGGGCCCCAGACCGAGCCGCTCACCGTCCGGCAGCCGCGTCCAGGCGCCGGGTTCGGGGGTGCAGCCTCGGACGAGTCGGTCGACGATGTGCGCGGGACGACGCCACTCGACGAGAGCGTCGTCGACCTCGAGCCTCGGCGCGTGGCTGATCCCGTCGGACGACTGCGGCACGGCACGCAGGATGCCGTCCTCGAGCGCGTCGAGGGTCCGCACGAGGAGGTCTGCGCCGGCGCCGGCCAGCCGCGCGAGCAGGTCGCCCGCAGTGTCCCGAGGGCGGATGGTCTCCGTCAGCATGCCGAGCACCGGGCCGGTGTCGAGCCCCTGCTCGATGCGGAAGGTGCTCGCGCCGGTGACCTCGTCGCCCGCGATGATCGCGTGCTGCACGGGCGCGGCGCCGCGCCAGGCCGGCAGCACGGAGAAGTGCAGGTTGATCCAGCCGAGCCGGGGGACGTCCAGCACCGAAGACGGCAGGAGCGCGCCGTAGGCGACCACAGGGGCAGCATCGAGGTCGAGCTCCGCGAGCCGTGCCCGGAAGGCCTCGTCGCGCGGGGTCAGAGGTGTGAGGACCTCGAGACCTGCCTCGAGGGCGCGCTCCTTGACCGGGCTCGGGTGCAGCTGGCGCCCGCGGCCGGCACGGGCATCGGGTCGCGTCAGCACCGCGACGACCTCGTGGCGCGAACCGAGGAGCGCGTCGAGCGACGCCACCGCCACGGCAGGGGTTCCGGCGAAGAGCAGTCGCATGGCGTCGATCTTAGGCGGCGGGGATGGGCAGCCCTCGGCGGACGAGGTCGGTGCGCAGGTCATCGGCGTCGGTGAACAGCACGGCGACGTAGCCCTCGGCAGCCGCCGCGGCGACGTTCGGCGCAGAGTCGTCCGTGAACACGGTGCGTCCGGGGTCGAGCTGGAAGCGGTTCGCGAGCAGCCGGAAGATCCGGCGGTCCGGCTTCGCGACGCCCACCTCCCCCGACACCAGCACGTCCTCGAGGAGCCCGATGGCGGGCGCCGCGGGCTCGGCGTGATGGAACGTCTCGGCCGACCAGTTCGTGAGTCCCAGCGTCCTGATGCCGGCACCGACGAGGTCTCGGACGAGCCGCGCGGAACCGTCGACCGGGCCGGGGATCGAGTCCGCGAAGTGCTCGCGGTAGAAGTCGAAGGCGTCGACCCGGTGCGGGTAGCGGCGGAAGACCTCCGCACGGGCTTCGGCCCAGGGCCGTCCGGCGTCGAGGCCGTGGTTGATCGTCGGGAAGTCGATCTCGTCGAACATGGCCTCGACCTCGGCCCGGTCCATGCGCCCGACGAACGGCAGGTACGGGTCCCACCGCACGAGCACGTTGCCCAGGTCGAACACCACGGCATCCACTGTCATCGGGTCATCAGCCTGTCCTTGGTCCGCTCGGTCGTGACGTGGTCGCCGTTCACGCGAGCTCCTCGGGGTCCACACGCACCCTGACGCTGCCACCCTCGCGGCGGGCGCTGCGCACGGCGACGGAGGCAGCGAGCGTCCGCGTGAGCGCCGCGCTCGCAGCGAGAGGTGCGCGGACCAGGACCCGCACCTGCGGGTCGAACGACGCCTGAGCGGGAGCTCGAGCAGCCGAGAGCCGTCGGCCGGTCCCTCGGGCCGGCCCGGTTCCTGCCGCGTCCGCGGACTGCGCCCCTGCGTCGGTGGCCAGCGGCACGGGCCCGAGGACGTCGGCACCGGGCGGGAGCTCCAGGCGGTCGACGACTGCCTGGACGGCCTCTCGCGTCCCGGTCAGGGAAGCAACCCGGACCGCAGGAGGCAGCGCGAGCTCGGCACGCTCGGCGAGCTCCCGCGCCGCGAACCCGGCCGGGTCCCAGCGCACGAGCGCCTGGGTCGGCCCGGGCGCGCCGTCGCCGACGAGCAGCACCTGACCGCCCGCGTCGTTGCCCCGCACGAGTGCTGCGGCCGCGAGCCAGCGGCGGACGGCCTCCTCCCCCGCGCGGAACGAGGTGGACGCGGACGCGACGCCGGCATCGAGCAGCACGGCCGCCGCGTAGCCCGACGCGCAGACGGGTTCTGCGCCGGGGGTCGCGACGACGAGCGCCGGGGTGTCGGGCACGGTGGCGAGGACACCGCCCTCGGCCCGTGCTCCGGACGACCGCACAGGGACGCCCGGGAACGCCCGGCCGAGCTCCTCGGCCGTCCGGCTCGACCCCACGCGTACCGACCGCAGCGACGCGAAGCCGCACTCCCCGCAGCGCCAGTCAGTTGCCAGGCGCCCGCACCACTCGCACTGGGGAGCGCCGGCGGCCGACTCGAGCGCGAGCGAGCCGTGGCAGGTGCCGCATCGCGCGATCGCGCGGCATCGTCCGCAAGCGACGACCGGCAGGTACCCGGATCGCGGCACCTGGACGAGCACGGGGCCGCTGGCGAGCTGGTCGCGCACGACACGCCACGCCTCACCCGGGAGCCGCGCCGCCGCTGCGGGGCCCTCGCGGGCCAGCTCGAGGCTCGTGAGCGCGCGGACCCGGGGGGTGCGAGCGCGGACCGTCGTCCGGTCGGCGGCGACCTCGCGGGCCCAGCCGGACTCGACCAGCGCCTGCGCCTCGACGGTCCGCCCGTGCGCGGCGACGAGGAAGGCCGCGTGCTCGTGCGCCGACCGCAGCATGAGCACCTCGCGGACGTGCGGGTACGGGCTGCGCGGCTCCGAGTGCAGGTCGTCGCCGTCGTCCCAGCACACGACGAGGCCGAGCCGGGCGACCGGTGCGAACGAGGCCGCCCTCGTCCCGACGACGACGTCCGCATGCCCCCGCAGCGCCGCGAGGTAGGCCCGGTACCGGGGGGCCGGGCCGTCGTCCGCCGTGAGGCGCACGTACCCGCCGGAGGTTCCCGGCGTCCACGCCGACACCCCGGCCAGGTCGAGTGCGGCACACACGCGCGCCACGTCGCGCGCGTCGGGAACGACGACGAGCGCCCCGCGCCCTCCGACGACGCACGCCGCCACCGCCTGCGCGACGGCGTCCGGCCACCGTTCGCCCTCCGGCCCCGGCAGGGCGGTCAGGACCGCCCGTGGCGCCCCACCGGCCGTGAGGTGCTGGAGGAACGCCGGGCCGCCGCGGTACGGCAGCCATGCGGTGGCACTCAGCGTGCCCGGTCCATGGCCCGGCGCGGCCGCCTCCGGCTGTGGCTCGTTCTCGACGCGCGCATGGCGCGGCGGGATGGCGAGCCGCAGGACGTCGGCCAGGGTCCCGGCGTACCGGTCGGCCACGGCTCGGGCCAGGTCGCGCACGGCGGGCGTGAGGACCGGCTCGGCCGACACGATGCGCCGCAGCGGGATGAGCCGGCCCTCGTGCTCGGCACGGTCGACACGTTCGAGGACGTACCCCACGACGTCCTGGCCGGCGAACCGGACCCGGACCCGCGTCCCTGGCTGGGCACCGTCCGACATCGTCTCCGGCACCAGGTACTCGAACGGCCGGTCGAGGTGCGGCACCGGCAGGTCGATGCAGACCCGTGCCACCGGGCGGTCGGCGGCCTGGACCGCGTCAGCACGGTCGGCGGACCGGCGGGCACCACCGGGTGCCGCTGCGGACAGGCCCGCGAGGGTCAGCTGCTCACCCCACGCGTCCGCACCCTGCGCCACCGGCTCCCCCGTCACGTCCACGCGCCCATCTCATCACCCGGCGGCGACCTGGCGAGCCGGTCGTCCCCAGCGTGGCGGTCGTCCCCCGAGCTGGGACGCGAGCGGTGGTGTCAGCCGACGGCCGACTGGAGGTCGCTGACCCGGTCGGTGCGCTCCCAGGTGAACTCCGGCAGCTCCCTGCCGAAGTGTCCGTAGGCCGCCGTGCGCTGGTAGATCGGTCGCAGCAGGTCGAGGTCGCGGACGATCGCACCCGGACGCAGGTCGAAGACGTCACGGATCGCGGCGGTGAGCCGGTCCACGGGGACCGTCTCGGTGCCGAACGTCTCGACGTACAGGCCCACGGGGTGTGCCTTGCCGATCGCGTACGCGACCTGGACCTCGCAGCGCCGCGCGAGGCCGGCCGCGACGACGTTCTTGGCGACCCACCGCATCGCGTAGGCCGCAGAGCGGTCGACCTTCGAGGGGTCCTTGCCGGAGAACGCACCCCCGCCGTGCCGCGCCATGCCGCCGTACGTGTCGACGATGATCTTGCGACCGGTCAGGCCGGCGTCGCCCTGGGGGCCTCCCACGACGAACGTGCCGGTCGGGTTGACGAGAAGCTGGTGCCCGCGCACGTCCAGGTCGACCGTCGCCAGGACGGGAGCGACGACGTGCTCGGCGACCGCTCCGGCGAGGTACGTCTCGAGCTGGATGTCGGGGTCGTGCTGCGTCGAGATGACGACGGTGTCGAGCCGGACAGCCCGGTCGCCGTCGTACCCGATGGTCACCTGCGTCTTGCCGTCCGGGCGCAGGCCGTGGATGACGCCCTCCTTGCGGACGAGCGCAAGCTGCTCCGCGAGCCGGTGCGCGAGCCAGACGGGCAGCGGCATCAGGCTCTTGGTGTCGTCGCTCGCGTAGCCGAACATCAGGCCCTGGTCGCCTGCGCCCTGGAGGTCGAGGGGGTCGTGGTCGGAGCTGTCGACCCGCACCTCGAGCGCCTTGTCGACGCCCTGGGCGATGTCCGGCGACTGCTGGCCGATCGAGACGGAGATGCCGCACGAGTCGCCGTCGAAGCCGATCCGGGACGAGGTGTAGCCGATCGCCCGGACGACCTGACGCACGATCTGCGGGATCTCGACGTACGCGCTCGTCGTGACCTCGCCTGCGACGTGGACCAGACCGGTCGTCACCATCGTCTCGACGGCCACGCGCGCGGACGGGTCCTGCTCGAGCATCGCATCGAGGATCGCGTCGGAGATCTGGTCGCAGACCTTGTCGGGGTGCCCTTCGGTCACGGACTCGGACGTGAAGAGACGAAGGTCGCGTGCAGTCATGGGCACAGATTAGTGCCCTGAGCAGCAGCGCCGGGTCGGCCTACCGCAGGGTGGCGACCGCGTCCCAGACCGCGTGGGCGACCGCGGCCTTGCTGCCCGCGGCGCTGGCGACGGCGTCCCCGTGCGCATCGAGGATCGTCACGGCGTTGTCGGCCGTCCCGAACCCGCGACCGTCTCCGACCGCGTTGACCACGAGGAGGTCGGCGCCCTTGCGTCGTGCCTTGGCGCGCCCGTGCTCGAGGACGCTCGCCTCGGAGTCGCCGGTCTCGGCTGCGAACCCCACCACGAGCTGACCGGGCCGCAGCCGGTCGGCCGCGAGCTCCGCGAGGATGTCGGTGGTCTCGACGAGCTCGAGGACGGGCGCCGAGCCGTCCGTCCGCTTCTTGATCTTGGTCTCGGCTGTCGTGGCCGGACGGAAGTCGGCGACGGCCGCCGCCATGACGACCACGTCGGCGTCCTTCGCCGCGGCACGCACGGCGTCGCGGAGCTCGGCGGTCGTCTCGACGGTGACCACGTCGGCGCGCGCCGGCGGGGGAAGTGTCACGTTGGCCGCCACGAGCGTCACCCGGGCTCCTCGCGCCAGGGCGGTCTCGGCCAGAGCGAAGCCCTGCCGGCCCGACGAGCGGTTCCCGAGGAAGCGCACCGGGTCGATCGGTTCGCGGGTGCCGCCGGCGGAGATCACGACGTGCTGACCGGCGAGGTCGTGCGGGGTGTCGCCACCGTCGACGAGCGCGAGCGCGGCCGCGACGATGTCCGCGGGCTCGGGGAGACGTCCGCGGCCCGTGTCCGCACCGGTGAGCCGACCGGACGCCGGCTCGAGCACGTGGACACCGCGAGAGCGCAGCGTGGCGACGTTCGCGCGCGTCGCGGGGTGCTCCCACATCTCGGTGTGCATCGCCGGGGCGAGCAGCACCGGGCAGCGTGCCGTCAGGAGCGCGGCCGTGAGCAGGTCGTCTGCCCGGCCCGTGGCTGCGCGGGAGAGCAGGTCGGCCGTCGCCGGTGCCACCACGACGAGGTCGGCGCCCTTGCCGAGCTCGACGTGCGGGACGTGCGAGACGTCCTCGAAGACGTCAGACGGAGCGGGCTGACCGGACAGGGCCTCCCAGGTGGCCCGGCCCACGAACTCGAGGGATGCGCGGGTCGGGATGACGCGCACGTCGTGGCCCGCCTCGGTGAGCAGGCGCAGCACCAGAGCGGCCTTGTAGGCCGCGATGCCGCCTGCGATGCCGAGGATGATGCGCATGCCGGACCGGACGCTCGGAGCGGTGCCGCGAGGCGGCGCCCGCTCAGGCCTCGGGAGCCTCGACGGTCTCGATCGTCAGCAGACCCGCGTCGATCTCGCGCATGGCGATGGACAGAGGCTTCTCCTGCGGGCGGGTGTCGACGAGCGGCCCGACGTTCTCGAGCAGACCCTCGTTGAGCTGCGAGTAGTACGCGTTGATCTGGCGCGCACGCTTGGCCGCGAACACGACGAGCTGGTACTTCGAGTCGGCGCGCTCGAGGAGCTGGTCGATCGGCGGCTTGGTGATGCCGATCGGGTTGGCGATGGTTCCAGACACGTATGACTCCCGCAGGTCGAGGGTGGGCTTCGTTGATCTTACCTGGTCGGCAGGCCCATGACCTGGATCAGCTCGTCGGTGGCCCGGTGCACGTCGTCGTTGACGATCACATGGTCGAACTCAGATTCGGCGGCGAGCTCGACGCGCGCCGTCGCGAGCCTCCGTTCCCGTTCGGCGGCGTCCTCGGTGCCGCGCCCCACGAGCCGGCGCTCGAGCTCCTCCCACGACGGCGGCGCGAGGAAGACGAAGCGAGCCTCCGGCATCGTGGCCCGCACCTGACGCGCGCCCTGCAGGTCGATCTCGAGCAGCGCGGGCTCGCCCGCCGCGAGCCGCTCCTCGACCGGCCCGCGCGGAGTGCCGTACCGGTTGCGCCCGTGGACGACGGCCCACTCGAGGAGCTCGCCGTCGGCGATCATCGCGTCGAACTTCTCCGGGCTGACGAAGTGGTAGTGCACGCCGTCGACCTCCCCCGGTCGCGGCGGGCGGGTCGTGGCGGACACCGACAGCCATACCCGGGGGTACCGGACCCGCAGGTCAGCGGACACCGTCCCCTTGCCGACGGCGGTCGGTCCGGCGAGAACGGTGAGCCGGGCAGGCGTCGTCGTCATAGGTGGTGCGCATCTCCTGGGTCAGCCCGTCTGCTGCGCCGACGGGTCCGGCTGGTGCCTGGGGGCTGAGGGTACGTCCCCGCGGCCCTCTCAGCCGAAGCGCTCGATGAGTGCCTTGACCTGGTGCGGCCCGAGACCCCGCACACGACGGGTCTCGGAGATGCCGATGTCGGCGATGATCGCGTGCGCCTTGACCTTGCCGACACCCGGCAGGGACTCGAGCAGCGCGAGCACCTTGAGCTTGCCGATGACCTCGTCCTTCTGTCCCTGTGCGATCACCTCGGAGAGTGTTCCCTGGGAGTACTTGAGGCGGTTCTTCACCTCGGCCCTGGCCTGCCGGGCGGCGGCCGCCTTGGCGAGCGCAGCTGTGCGTTGTTCAGGAGTCAGCGGGGGGAGTGCCACGCGAGTCACCTTCTCGTCAGCGGGACGTGATCGTGATCCGAACCTAGCGACCATGTGGTGACCTCGGCAACGCGAACGTCAACTCAGTGCGGTGCGCGCCTCGGTCGCCGCGGTTCTCGCCGCTGCCAGCAACGATGCCCGATCCGGCCCCGCGGCAAGAACCCCGCGGGAGGACGACGCCAGCACCGTGCCTCGTGCGCCCCCGAAGACCGCCCTGAGCTCCGTCGGGCCCGCCCCCTGGGCTCCGACCCCGGGTGCCAGCAACGGGCCGCGTACGGCCGCCAGGTCGATGCCGAGGCGCTGGGCTGCGGTACCGATCGTGGCGCCGACAACCAGTCCCACGGAGCCCATCACCGCGCCCGACACCGCGATCTCGCGCGCGTTGAGCTCCGCGGCGTGCGCCGCGATGCGCGCCGCGACGGCGACGCCCTCGGCGTCCCGGGCGTGCTGGACGGCCGCACCCTCGGGGTTCGACGTGAGCGCGAGCACGAAGAGTCCGCGACCTGACGAGGCCGCGGCGTCCACGGCCGGCGTGAGCGATCCGAAACCCAGGTACGGCGACACCGTGAGCGCGTCCACGGCGAGCGACGAGCCGTCGCGCAGGTACGCGTCGGCGTAGGCCGCCATCGTCGACCCGATGTCGCCACGCTTCGCGTCGAGGATCACGAGCGTCGCCGTCGCCCTCGCCGCCGCGATCAGCTCCTCGAGCACCGCGATCCCGGCCGAGCCGTGGCGCTCGAACAGCGCCGACTGCGGCTTGACGGCTGCGACCTCGCCGCCGACCGCGTCGAGCACCGTGCGGGCGAACTCGCGCAGGCCGTGCGCGTCGTCGGGCAGGCCCCATGCGGCCAGCAGCGCCGGATGTGGGTCGATCCCCACGCAGAGCGGGCCGTGGGCCTCCATGGCAGCCGCGAGCCGCGCGCCGAACGTGGTCACGGCTCCCCCGGGCCCGGCCGCGCGGTCGGCGCTCATGCGCTCGTCCGGGCCGTGCGACGCGCGTCGGCGGCGGCGTTGTGCTCCTGGAGGCTCGTGACAGAGAACGGCCCGGACAGCGTGGCCTCGATGCCCTGCACGGCCGCGTCGAGCTGCTGCACGGTCGTCACGATCGCCTTGTCGGCCGCGGTCGTCGCCGCACGGATCGCATAGCCGTCGCGGCGGCTGCCCCGTCCGGACGGGGTGTTGACGACGATGTCGACCTTGCCGTCGGTGATGAGGTCGACGATCGTCGGCTCGCCGTCCTCCCCGACGCCGCGCGAGTACTTGCGCACCGTCCGGGACGCGATGCCGCTGCGGCGCAGCACCACCGCTGTGCCCTCGGTGGCGAGGATCTCGAACCCGAGCTCGACGAGGCGCTTGACCGGGAACACGATCGAGCGCTTGTCGCGGTCGGCGACCGAGATGAACGCGGTGCCGGACGTCGGCAAGCCCCCGAACGCGGCAGCCTGGGACTTGGCGAAGGCGGTCGGGAAGTCGACGTCGAGGCCCATGACCTCGCCCGTCGACCGCATCTCGGGCCCGAGGACCGTGTCGACCACGATGCCCTCGGAGGTCCGGAACCGCATGAACGGCAGGACGGCCTCCTTCACCGCGATCGGCGCGTCCAGGTCGAGCACGCTGGCGTCCTGGGCAGGCAGGACGCCCGAGGCGCGCAGGTCCGCGATCGTGTGGCCCACCATGATCAGCGCGGCGGCCTTCGCGAGCGGCACACCGGTCGCCTTCGAGACGAACGGCACGGTGCGTGACGCGCGCGGGTTCGCCTCGAGCACGTAGAGCACGTCGGAGACGAGCGCGAACTGGATGTTGATCAGTCCGCGGACTCCCACGCCCTGCGCGATGGCCTCGGTGGACCGACGGATGCGCTCGAGCTCGGAGACCGACAGCGTCACCGGCGGCAGCACGCACGCCGAGTCGCCCGAGTGGATCCCGGCCTCCTCGATGTGCTCCATGACGCCCCCGAGGAACATCTCGGTGCCGTCGTACAGCGCGTCGACGTCGATCTCGATGGCGTCGTCGAGGAAGCGGTCGATCAGCAGCGGAGGGAGCGCGCCGGCACGGCCCGTGTGGTCGACGGCCGCCTCGAGCGCGCGCTCGACGTACTCGGTCAGCTGCCCGTCGTCGTACACGATCTCCATGCCGCGTCCGCCGAGCACGTACGAGGGCCGCACCAGGACCGGGAACCCGATCGACTGGGCGGTCTCGCGCGCCTGCGCGAGCGTCGTCGCGGTACCGAACGCCGGGGCCGGGAGGCCAGCGGCGGCGAGCACCTCGCCGAAGACCCCACGGTCCTCGGCCGAGTTGATCGCCTCGGGCGACGTGCCGAGGATCGGCAGCCCCGCGTCGGCCAGGCGCTGTGCGAGCGAGAGCGGCGTCTGGCCCCCGAGCTGCACGATGATGCCCTCGACCGGTCCGGCGGCGAGCTCGGCCTCGTACACCTCGAGCACGTCCTCGAACGTCAGCGGCTCGAAGTACAGCCGGTCGGCCGTGTCGTAGTCGGTCGAGACGGTCTCGGGGTTGCAGTTGACCATCACGGTCTCGAACTCACCCTTGAGCGCCTCGGCGGCGTGGACGCACGAGTAGTCGAACTCGATGCCCTGACCGATCCGGTTCGGTCCCGAGCCGAGGATGATGACCGCGGGCCGCTCCCGGGGCTCGACCTCGCTCTCCTCGTCGTATGACGAGTAGTGATACGGCGTGTGCGAGTCGAACTCCGCGGCGCAGGTGTCGACGGTCTTGTACACCGGTCGCACCCCGAGCGCCCAGCGCGCGTTGCGCACGGCGTCCTCGGTGGTGCCCCGCAGGGACGCGACCTGGGCGTCCGAGAGCCCGTGCCGCTTCGCGCGCCGCAGCACGTCGCGCGACAGCGACGGGGCCGCCGCGGTGGCCGCGGCGACCTCGTTGACGAGGACGACCTGGTCGAGGTACCAGGCGTCGATCCCGGTGAGCTCGTAGACGTCCTCGACGCTTGCGCCGGCCCGCAGGAGCTGCTGGACGTCGACGAGCCGGTGCTCGGTCGGGCGCGAGACGCTCGCCGCGAGCTCGTCGAGCTCCTCCCCCGTCGCCACGTCGCCGTCCCAGTGGAAGACGGAGCCCTTCTTGTCGATCGAGCGCAGCGCCTTGCCGAGCGCCTCGGTGAAGTTGCGTCCGATCGCCATGGCCTCGCCCACGGACTTCATGGTCGTCGTGAGCGTGTCGTCGGCCGCCGGGAACTTCTCGAACGCGAACCGCGGCACCTTGACGACGACGTAGTCGAGCGTGGGCTCGAACGATGCCGGCGTCGAGCCGGTGATGTCGTTGGGGATCTCGTCGAGCGTGTACCCGATCGCCAGCCGCGCAGCGATCTTCGCGATCGGGAACCCCGTCGCCTTCGAGGCGAGCGCGGACGAGCGGGACACCCGCGGGTTCATCTCGATGACCACGATGCGCCCGGTGTCCGGGTGCACGGCGAACTGGATGTTGCAGCCGCCCGTGTCGACGCCGACCTCGCGGATCACGGCGATCGCGATGTCGCGCAGCCGCTGGTACTCCCGGTCCGTCAGGGTCAGCGCCGGGGCGACCGTGACGGAGTCGCCGGTGTGCACGCCGACCGGGTCGACGTTCTCGATCGAGCAGACGACGACAACGTTGTCCGCCTTGTCGCGCATCAGCTCGAGCTCGAACTCCTTCCAGCCGATGATCGACTCCTCGAGGAGCACCTCGGTCGTCGGCGAGTGGTGCAGGCCCTGCCCGACGATGCGGCGCAGGTCACGCTCGTCGTACGCGATGCCCGAGCCGAGGCCGCCCATGGTGAACGAGGGCCGCACGACCATCGGGTACCCGAGCACGTCCGCCGCGGCGACCGCCTCGTCGATCGTGTGGATGATCTCCGACCGGGCGCTCTCTCCCCCGCTCTTCGCGACGACCTCCTTGAACTGCTGGCGGTCCTCGCCCTTCTGGATCGCGGCGATGTTCGCCCCGATGAGCTCGACGCCGTACTTCTCGAGGACACCGGCCGCGTCGAGCGCGATGGCGGCGTTGAGCGCCGTCTGCCCGCCCAGGGTCGCGAGGACCGCGTCGGGGCGCTCCTTCGCGATGATCGACGTCAGCACGTCGGTCGTGATCGGCTCGACGTAGGTCGCGTCGGCGAACTCGGGGTCGGTCATGATCGTGGCCGGGTTGGAGTTGAGGAGGATCACGCGGATCCCCTCCTCCTGGAGGACCCGGCAGGCCTGCGTCCCCGAGTAGTCGAACTCGCACGCCTGCCCGATGACGATCGGGCCGGACCCGATGACGAGGACGCTGGTGATGTCAGTGCGGCGCGGCATCAGGCGTCAGCACCCTTCGTGGTCGGCAGGTGCGGCGTTGCGCCGGCACCCTGCATGAGCTCGAGGAAACGGTCGAAGAGGTACGCGGCGTCGTGCGGGCCCGCGGCGGCCTCCGGGTGGTACTGCACCGAGAAGGCCGGCAGGTCCAGGGCCGCGAGGCCCTCCACGACGTCGTCGTTCAGGTCGACGTGCGAGACGACGACGCGCCCGTAGCGTCCGCTGTCGTACGGCGCGACCGACTCGCCCTCGAGGGGCGCGTCGACCGCGAAGCCGTGGTTGTGCGCGGTGATCTCGACCTTGCCGGTGGCACGGTCGACGACCGGCTGGTTCACCCCGCGGTGGCCGTAGGCGAGCTTGTACGTGCCGTAGCCGAGCGCGCGTCCGAGGATCTGGTTGCCGTAGCAGATGCCGAAGAACGGGATCTTGCGGTCCAGGACCTCCCGCAGGAGCTCGACCTCGTGCGTCGCGGCCGCCGGGTCACCCGGGCCGTTCGAGAAGAAGACGCCGTCGGGCTCGCAGGCGAGCACGTCCTCGATCGTCGAGCGGGACGGCAGCACATGGACGCGGATGCCGCGCTCGGCGAGCCGCTGCGGTGTCATGGCCTTGATGCCCAGGTCGAGCGCGGCCACGACGGCGACGGGCTCGGCGAGCGTCGAGCCGTCGGGCGCGAGCGCCTCGACCACGTAGGCGGCGTCGGTCGAGACCTCGCCCGCAAGGTCGGCGCCCTGCATCGCGGGTGCGGCGAGCACGCTCGCGCGGAGCTCGTCGTCGGAGCGCCGGCCACCCGCCGCCACGTGCAGCGCGTCGCCCGAGAAGATGCCCGCGCGCATGACGCCCCGCTCACGGAGGTGTCGGGTCAGCGCGCGCGTGTCGATGCCCGAGATCCCGACGATGCCCTGCGCGACGAGGTCGTCGTCCAGGGCTCGCCGCGACCGCCAGCTCGACGCGAGGCGTGCGGGGTCGCGGACGACGTACCCGGCGACCCAGATGCGGGCCGACTCGGAGTCCTCGTCGTTCACACCGGTGTTCCCGATGTGCGGCGCCGTCATGACGACGATCTGGCGGTGGTAGCTCGGGTCGGTGAGCGTCTCCTGGTAGCCGGTCATGCCGGTGTTGAAGACGATCTCGCCGACGGTCGCGCCGGTCGCCCCGTACGCCTCGCCGGTGAAGGTCCGCCCGTCCTCGAGGATCAGGACTGCGTCGGTCATGAGTGCTCCTTCGTGGCCGCGTGCGCGGTCGGCGATGGCGGTTCGGCGATGAGGGTGGTAGCCGCGGCGAGGAGCCGCGGCCGGTCGGCGGGGTGGCGCAGGTGCAGGCCCGTGTCGATGCCGCGCTCGTCGGCGGGCCCCGCGAGCCACGTCAGCACGACGATGCCGTCGCGTCCGACGAACTTCCCCGCGATGCCGTTCGTGGTCCCGACGGCCCGCAGCGACGCCGCCGGAACGAACACGTCGCTCGCCCCGATCCGCGTGATGCGGATCCCGGCGTCGAAGACCTGCACGACGGCGGCGCTGCGCACGCCCAGGTCGTGCGCGACGATGCGGTCGAGGTAGTCGCCGGCGCGCGTCGAGGACACGTAGGTGGCCGTGAACGGCTCGGAACGCGGGACCCCGAGGTCCCCGTCGGCGGGCACCGACGGCAGATCCGGCACCCAGGCGACGCTGGTCGTCTCGCGGCGGAGCCACCCGCGCCGCATGCCCCAGAGCGCGAGCAGACCGAGCACGAGGACGATCCCGATCGAGAGGGGGGTGCGCATCAGTAGGTCTCCGTCCGGCTTGCAGCGCGGTGCGACCCGTCGGTGTCGTCCTGCGCGAGTCCGTCCAGCACCGTCGCGCGTCCCCGCAGGAAGGTCGCGACGACCCGTCCGTGCATCTCGCGACCTGCGAACGGCGAGTTGTCGCTCGCCGTGGCCTGCTCGTGCGGGACGACGACCCAGCGTGCGGCGGGGTCGACGAGCGTGAGGTTGGCGGGCTCCCCCACGGCGATCGGACGCCCCTGGTCAGCGACCCGACCGATCGCGGCCGGCGTGCTCGAGAGCACCCGCGCGACGTCCGCCCAGGTCATCCGGCCGGTGTCGACCATCGTCTCCTGGACGACCGACAGCGCCGTCTCGAGGCCGGTCATGCCGAACGCCGCCGCGGACCACTCGCAGTCCTTGTCCTCGCGCGGGTGCGGTGCGTGGTCGGTGCCGACGATGTCGATCGTGCCGTCGGCAAGGCCGGCTCGGACGGCCTCGACGTCCGTCGCCGTGCGCAGCGGCGGGTTGACCTTGAACACCGGGTCGTAGCCGCGCGCGAGCTCGTCGGTGAGAGCGAGGTGGTGCGGGGTCGCCTCGGCGGTCACGTCGATCCCGCGCGACTTCGCCCAGCGGACGATCTCGACCGAGCCGGCCGTGGAGACGTGGCACACGTGCAGCCGGGAGCCCACGTGCTCGGCCAGCAGGACGTCGCGCGCGACGATCGCCTCCTCGGCGACCGACGGCCAGCCTGCGAGCCCGATCTCTCCTGAGACGACGCCCTCGTGCATCTGGGCGTTCTCGGTGAGCCGCGGCTCCTGCGCGTGCTGCGCGACGACGCCGTCGAACGCCTTGACGTACTCGAGCGCGCGGCGCATGAGGACCGGGTCGTGGACGCACTTGCCGTCGTCCGAGAAGACCCGGACGTGCGCCGCGGAGGCTGCCATGGCGCCCAGCTCCGCGAGGTGCTCCCCCGCGAGCCCGACGCTCACCGCACCGACCGGGTGCACGTCGACCCAGCCGGCGTCGCGGCCGAGTCGCCACACCTGCTCGACGACGCCCGCGGAGTCCTGGACGGGCGTGGTGTTGGCCATCGCGTGCACCGCGGTGAACCCGCCGAGCGCCGCAGCACGAGTACCCGAGAGAACGGTCTCGGCGTCCTCACGGCCCGGCTCGCGCAGGTGCGTGTGCAGGTCGACGAGCCCGGGCAGCAGCACGAGCCCGGCGCCCTCGACGACGGTCGCGTCGCTGCCCGCGCGGGTCGCGGCGTCGGAGCCGATCGCGGCGACCTTGCCGTCCGCGACCAGCACGTCGACCGGCTCGCCGCCGAGTGGCGCGACCGACCGCAGCAGGAAACTCGTCGTCGTCACTCGCTGACCGCCTTCGTGTTCGTCGTCTCTCCCGCGAGCAGCAGGTAGAGCACCGCCATGCGGACCGCGACACCGTTGGAGACCTGCTCGACGATGACCGCGCGCGGCGAGTCCGCCGCGTCCGCCGAGATCTCGAGGCCACGGTTCATCGGCCCGGGGTGCATGACGATGGTGTGATCGGGCAAGGTGGCGAGCCGCCGGGCGTCGAGCCCGTAGCCGCGCGTGTACTCGAGCGGGCTCGGGAAGAACCCGCCGCCCGCCATGGACATCCGTTCGCGCTGCACGCGCAGCATCATGACCGCGTCTGGGCCCTCGGCGAGGACCTCGTCGAGGTGGTAGGAGACGTCCGCTCCCCAGGAGCCGACGCCGACCGGGACGAGCGTCGGCGGTGCCACGAGGGTGACGCGCGCCCCCAGCGTCTGGAGCAGCTGGACGTTCGACCGCGCCACGCGGCTGTGCAGCACGTCGCCGACGATCGCGACGTGCAGGCCTGCGAGGTCGCGGCCGGTGACGTCGGCCCGCCCACCGTCGCCGACGAGGTGCCGTCGCATCGTGAACGCGTCGAGCAGGGCCTGCGTCGGGTGCTGGTGCGTGCCGTCGCCCGCGTTGATGACCGCGCCCGCGGTCCACCCCGCATGCGCGAGCGTGTGCGGCGCCCCGGACGACTGGTGGCGGATGACCACCGCGTCCGCGCCCATCGCCTGCAGCGTCAGCGCGGTGTCCTTGAGCGACTCGCCCTTGGAGACGCTCGACCCCTTCGCCGAGAAGTTGATGACGTCGGCCGACAACCGCTTCGCGGCGGTCTCGAACGAGATCCGGGTGCGCGTCGAGTCCTCGAAGAAGAGGTTGACCACGGTGCGACCACGCAGGGTGGGGAGCTTCTTGATCTCCCGCGACTGCGTCGCGGCCATCTGCGCCGCGGTGTCCAGGATCTCGATCGCCTCGGACCGCTCGAGGTCGGCAGCGGACAGGAGATGCTTCACAGCACGGCCCCCTCGATCAGGACGGCGTCGCGGCCGTCGATCTCCTCGAGCAGCACGCGGACGCGCTCGGCGGCCGCGGTCGGCAGGTTCTTGCCGACGAAGTCGGGCCGGATCGGCAGCTCGCGGTGCCCGCGATCGACGAGGACGGCGAGCTGTACGCCACGGGGTCGACCGAGGTCGCTGATCGCGTCCAGGGCCGCGCGGATCGTCCGGCCGGAGTAGAGGACGTCGTCCACGAGGACGACGATCTTGCCGTCGATGCCGCCGGGCGGCAGGTGGGTGGCGCCGATCGTGCGCGTGGGATGGTGCGCGAGGTCGTCCCGGTACATGGTCACGTCGAGGCTGCCGAGCAGCGCGTCGACGTCCAGCGCCGGCTCGACCTCGGCCAGCCGGGCGGCGAGGCGGCGCGCCAGCGGGAGACCACGGGTCGGGATGCCGAGCAGGACCACGTCGGCGGCGCCGCGGTTGCGTTCGAGGATCTCATGGGCGATGCGCGTCAGCGCTCGCGCGATCTCGGGGACCCCGAGAACAAGGGTTTCGTCGTGCGCGCGACCAGCGGGCGCACCGGTGCCAGAGCTCATCCGGCGACCTCCTTCCCCGCCTCACTGGACGGGCCTTAAAGGAATGTCTGTCGAGCCCGGATGCTACTCGCTCGCTGCGCCCTTCAGCGCACCGGTCCACCACGCGTCTCACCCGAATGCCGACTCACCTTCACCCTGCCCCGGGCCGATGGGTGGGTAATGGACGGGACTGTCGCGATGTGGGCGGCCGCGCTGCACTTCCTCGCAGCCGGGCTCGTCGGCGGCTTCTGCGTGCTCGAATGGCTGTGGTGGCGCGGTGAGCTCCGGGTCGCCGGCGCGGCGTGGACGCTGGCCTGGTCGGGGATCGTGGGCCTCGGGTTCGCGGCGAGCGGGACGCTCATCCTGACGCCCGTCGGGCCGGTGCGGGCGGGCCTGATGTTCGTCGGTGCGCTCCTTGGGGCCGGGGCGGTCGTCGTGGCGCTTCCTGCCACCCGGGCCTACACGTCAGGTCCGCGCGTCCGGTGGTACGTCGTGGCCGCTGGAGCCGTCCTCACGCTGCGCGCCGCCCTGTGGTTCGGGACAGACCTCGTCGTGCGGGACCCGCCGGGATCCATGATGTCGGGCCCCGGACCGCTCGACGGACCGCTGGTGGTGCTCGCGGTCGCCGTCGTCATCACGTACGTCGCGGTCGCGGCCGGCAGCGCGCGAGTCAGCGGCATCGGTCTGCTGCTGCTGGCGTCGGCGGCACTGTCCGTCGTGACACTCGTCGCGGGCTTCCTCATCGAACCCGGGTCCCAGGTGTCACTGCTCACCGCGCTCTGGCCGCTGCCGCTGGGTGTCGGGCTCGAGCTGCTCGCCCTGCACCGCCTGCGCGGCACCCAGCGCGCCGCGCGGCTCGAGCACCTCATGCGCGATGCGACCGCACGCATCTCCAACGCCGCCTGGTTCCTCACCGACCCCGAGGTGCTGCTCGTGCGCGCACGCGACGAGAGCCGAGTCCTCCTCGACGACCCGTCGATCGAAGGCTCGCTGCGCCCGCTGCCGCGCCATCGCTTCGTCGCCGAGCTGTACTCCCGCGACGGTCGCTCGGTGACGACCCGCGAGCGGGTGTTCTTGATGGACCTCGCATTCGTCGTCTCGGCGGTGGCGGAACGTCAGGAGCTCGCCTCGCGGCTCGGACGTGCCGCCGCGACGGATGCGCTGACCCGCCTGCCCAACCGGCACGCGCTCGACGAGCAGCTGCGGAGCATCCTCGAGCGGGCCGACGTCGAGCGCACCCGGGTCGGGCTCGTGCACTGCGACGTGGACGGCTTCAAGAAGGCGAACGACCGCAACGGGCACGCGTGGGGCGACGCCGTCCTCGTGCAGGTCGCCGACCACCTCCGCTCGGTCGTCGACGGCGAGTGCATCGTCGCCCGCACCGGTGGCGACGAGTTCGTCGTCGTCGTGCCGCGCGCGGGCCATGACCAGAGCCTCGTCCAGCTGGGACGGCACATCCGCGACGGGCTCGCCGGACGCGGGCCCGCCGGGCGCGGGCCCGAGCAGGTGGCCCCCGTGCTCAACGTCGGGGTGGCGTCGTGGACGCCGGGGGCACCGATCGATCCCGACGCCCTGCTGACGAACGCCGACACCGCGACCCGTGAGGCCCAGCGCACGAACGCCGGAGTCACGCTGTTCGACCGGGCGCTGCGCACCCGGGTGCTGACGGACGCGCGGCTGCTCGAGTCGCTCGAGCAGGGTGTCGGGCTCGGCGAGTTCGCGAGCCACTTCCAGCCGATCGTCGATGCCCGGACGCTCGAGGTCGTCGAGCTCGAGGCGCTCGCTCGCTGGACGCACGGCGGGCGCACGCTGCTCCCGGGCGAGTGGCTGCTGCGAGCCGAGCAGTCGGGCCTCATCGTGCCGATCGGGCGTGCGCTGCTCGAGAGCTCGCGCGCCGGGTTCGACCGGTTCGCCCTGCCGGTCGCCGTCAACATCGCCGCACGCCAGCTTGCCGAGCCCGACTTCATCGAGCACCTCGAGCAGGCGTGGGGTGACAGCGACTGGGACCAGCTCACCGTCGAGGTCACCGAGAGCGCTCTGTTCGACGACCGCGCCGATGCGCGGGCCAAGCTCGTCGAGCTGCGCGCTCGCGGGGTGCGGATCTCGCTCGACGACTTCGGGACCGGCTACAGCTCGCTCTCCCGGCTCGCGCTGCTGCCCGTCGACGTGCTGAAGATCGACCAGTCGTTCGTCCGGGAGATCGGCACCGAGCGGGGCCTCGCCGTGCTCCGCGCGATCCTCGCGCTGGCCGAGGCGCACGGGCTCGACGTCATCGCCGAGGGCGTCGAGCGGGTCTCCGAGCTGACCGGCCTCGTGGAGCTCGGGGTCACCCGCGTGCAGGGCAACCTGCTCGGCCGGCCCAGCGCGAGCCTCCCGGTGCGGTTCCCACAGGCGCGACCCCCGGCAACGGCCACAGAGCGACGCAAGCACGGGCCGACCCGCACGACGACCCGCAGCGGGGAGTCCAGTGGCGCGCCGACCGGCTCGACCGAGACTGTCGCAGTCAGGCCAGCAGCGTCGGTTTGAGATCGACGATCCGGCCGAGCAGGCCGTTGATGAACACGGGCGACTCGTCGGTCGACAGGCTCCGGGCCAGCTCGACCGCCTCGTCCACCGCGACGGCGTCGGGCACGTCGTCGTTGAACAGGATCTCCCACGTGCCCAGGCGCAGCAGCGCACGGTCCACGGCGGGCATCCGCTCGATGGTCCAGCCGTGCGAGTGCGTCGCGAGCAGCTCGTCGATGCGGCCCAGCCTCTCGCACACACCCTCGACGAGCTCGATCGAGTACTGCGGGAGCGCCGCCTCGGTGCCGGGCTGGACGATGCGCTCGGCGAGCAGGCTCACGGGGTCCAGCTCGCGCTGCTCCGCCTCGAAGAGGACGTCCAGCGCCCGTTTGCGTGCCTTGGTGCGAGCTCCCACGTCAGTCGTTCACGCGGCCCAGGTAGCTGCCGTCGCGGGTGTCGACCTTGACCTTGGTGTTCGCCTCGAGGAACAGCGGCACCTGGATCTCGTAGCCGGTCTCAAGCGTCGCGGGCTTCGTGCCGCCCGTGGAGCGGTCGCCCTGGAGGCCCGGCTCGGTGTAGGTGATCTCGATGACGACCGACGGCGGCAGCTCGACGTAGAGCGGCACACCCTCGTGGGTCGCGACGAGCGCGTTCTGGTTCTCGAGCAGGAAGTGCGCCGCGTCGCCGACCGTCACCTCGGAGACCGGCAGCTGGTCGAACGTCGCGGAGTCCATGAACACGTAGTCCGTGCCGTCCTTGTACAGGTACTGCATGTCGCGCTTGTCGACGGTCGCCGTCTCGACCTTGAGACCGGCGTTGAACGTCCGGTCGACGACCTTGCCGGACAGGACGTTCTTCAGCTTGGTGCGGACAAACGCGCCACCCTTGCCGGGCTTGACGTGCTGGAACTCGATGACGGTCCAAAGCTGCCCGTCGATCTTGAGCACGATGCCGTTCTTGAGGTCGTTGGTGGTCGCCACGATCGCTGCTTCCTGTCGAGTTGAGAATCTGCGTGCCGGCGCGCCCCGCGCGGGGGCGGCGGCAGACCGCCGTCGATCTTACCGCGCCGAGCGCCTGCGCCGAGCGACCGCGTCGGGCGCTGAGCGTCGCGGGCGGCCTCAGGTGAGGAACGGCCGTCCGGCCACGCCGACGAGCGCCGCCCAGATCATCGAGGAGAGCGTGCCGATCACGAACCGCTCCGACGCACCGGGGTTCTCCCGCAGCTCCGGGTACCGCCCCAGCCCCTTGACCGCGACGACCAGCGCCACCGACGTCACGTCCCCCGCGAGGAAGCACCCCGTGACCGCGATGCGTTCGAGGATGCCGATCCACGTGCCCCCGCGCAGCACGGCACGGGCCCGCGCCCCGTCGGGACCGTCGGACACGGTGGCTCGCGCGGGCCCAGGGGGTAGCTCTTGGCCTGCGAGCACCGTGTCCGCGTCGTCGGGCGTGTCCTCGAGGCTGGTCGCGTCCGGAGAGCCTGCGTCGGGCGAGCGACCCGCGAGGCGCAGCACGGTGCTCGTCAGGACCCAGCCGCCGACGACGCTCACGACCAGCATGAGCACGACGACGAGCAGCTGGACGAACGGGTTCATGAACGCTCCGGGGTCCGGACGGCGCCCGGGGTTGCCCGGACGTCGCGATCCTCCCCGGTGCCGGCTGCGAGGGACAACAGGCGCGCCGCGGCCGGCCGTGCCGCGAGCTCCTCCGACCACAGCGCAGTGCGCAGCCGTTGGCTCACGGCTTGCTGTGTGATGCCGAGCCGCGCCGCGACATCCTCTTGGCGGAGGCCGGGGTCGCCCGCGGTGAGGGCGTCGATGACGGCCCAGCCCGCCGCCGTGCGGCGCGCCGCGCTCGCCCCGAGGAGCATCAGGACGCCTTCGGCCTCAGCCGCCGCATCAGGATCAGTGCCGCGGACCGCCAGCGGCACGACCCGCATGCGACTCTTGGCGGCCTCGACGGCCGCCCGGGCCAGGACGAACGCCGAGCCGGAGCCTGCGCGGGCTGACTCGGGCAGCGGCTCGTCGACCTCTCCCCCGCCGATCCCGACGCTCCAGCCGCCGAGGCGCAGGACGTGGAGGGTCAGCTCGACGACCAGGGCGGTGTCGGCGAAGACCGCCTGCACCTCGTCCCCGACCGTGCGCTCGAACGGGCGGACGACGCCGGCCCTTCGCTCCGGTGACGCGATGTACGGTGCGATCTCGGTCAGGAACGCGTCGACCCGGTCGCCGACGACCTGGCTCCCCTGCTGGTCGACCGTCATCACCCACATGTGACAAGGCTACCGACTTGTGCCTGCCGTAACAAGTCCCGCTTGCCACCGATCGGCGCCGGGATCCAGAGGAGTTCGCGCGCGAGACGCACAGATTCCTCTGGATCGCGAGCATCGTGGGCGGGGCACCCACAGGCCGGGCCGGCGGCTGGCGGCTTACCGCAGGGGTGGGTGGGGGCGGGAGGGGCAGCTGCTCGGGGATCACAGTGTCGTCGTGGCTATCAGCGTCTCGCGGGACTGGGTGCCCGACGCAGCTCGCGGGCAGGGCGGTGTGTTCACCGCGCGCCAGGCGCTTGCCGAGGGGCTGACGGCCGCCCAGGTTCGGAGACGGATCGACACGGGGCGCTGGGTGCGCGTCGTCGGTGGCGCGCTGGCTGATTCCGCGCTTGAGATCAGTCCTTGGCAGCAGGCGCATGCCGCCTGTCTCACCTGGCCGGACTCCGTCGTGTGCCTCGGAACCGCGGCTCGCCTGCATCGCCTTCCCGTGCCCGACGACGGCCTCGTTCACGTCGTCGTGCCATCGCCGCGCGCATCGAGAGGTGCGCTGACCAGGCACGAGTTCCCGCTCGGGCCCGGCGATGTGACCCGCCTCGGTCAGGCAGCTGTCACCACCCGCCGCCGGACCGTGGTCGACTGCCTCGGACGGCTGCCGGACGACCAGTCGGAGGCGCTCACCACCTGGGTGCTGACCCGACGGCTCCTCGGCCCCGACGAGCTGGACCGCGCCATCGCCGCGCGACCGGGCGCGTGGGGCAACGTGCGCCGTCGCCGCGCTCTCCTCGACATGCGGGCGGGTGCGGCAGGCCCGGCCGAGCGCCGCCTTCATCGACTCCTTCGCGGCGCGGGGTTGACCGGCTGGCTGCCGAACGAGTCTCTGAGCGGTCATCTGGGCCTCTACGCCAGCGCCGACGTGTACTTCCCGGACGTGCGCCTCGTCATCGAGATCGACGGCGCGGCCTTCCATGGCCCCGACCGTTTCCAGGCGGACCGGACCCGCCAGAACCTGCTGGTCGGCGCGGGGTGCACCGTCCTCCGCTTCACGTGGGAGGACCTGACGCACCGCCCGGCAGCCGTCATCGCCCAGATCGAGGCGTCTCTCCGGCGACTGCGTGCCCTTTCCAGAGGATTCTGAGCGTCAGACGCACCGATTCCTCTGGGAAGGGGGCTCAGGGGAGCCGGGAGGCCACCGCTAGCAGTGCCAGGTGGTACGACTCGAAGCCGAAGCCCGCCACCGTTCCCGTGGCGACGCCGCCGATCACCGACGTGTGCCGGAACGTCTCGCGGGCGTACGGGTTCGACAGGTGCACCTCGACGAGCACGAGGCCGGCCTTCGTGACCTGGGCCGCCGCGTCGCGGAGCGCGTAGGAGTAGTGCGTGAACGCGGCCGGGTTGAGCACGACGTGCGTGCCGGCGTCGACGGACTCGTGGAGCCAGCTGACGAGCTCGGACTCGGAGTCGGTCTGACGGACCTCGACGTCGAGCCCGAGCTCAGCGCCCCAGCGGGCGCCCGCGGCGACGAGGTCGGCGTACGACGCCGAGCCGTAGACCTCAGGCTCGCGCACACCGAGACGGCCGAGGTTGGGACCGTTGAGCACCAGGACACGCGTCATGCGCCGAGCCTAGGGGACGCGACGCTCAGAGCGAGATCGCGCGACTCGGCGCGGCGGCACCCTCGCTGACCTCGGCGTATGCCGCAGCGAGGAGGGTCGGGTCGGGACCCTCCAGGCGGGTCGGCCGCCCGATCCCCTCGAGCACCACGAAGCGCAGCAGGTCGCCGCGTGTCTTCTTGTCGCGGCGCATCGCGGCGAGCAGCTGGTCCCAGCGGTCCCCGCGGTATGTCACGGGCAGCCCGACCGAGGTCAGGGCCGACCGGTGGCGCTCCACGTCGGCGTCGCTGAGCCGGCCCGCGAGCCGTGCGAGCTCGGCTGCGAAGACCATGCCGACCGAAACCGCCGCACCGTGACGCCACGAGTACCGCTCGACCTGCTCGATCGCATGGCCGAAGGTGTGTCCGTAGTTCAGGATCTCGCGCAGACCGGCCTCGCGCAGGTCCTCCCCCACGACGCGTGCCTTGACGGCGACGGACCGCTCGATGAGCTCGAGCAGCTCGGCGGAGCCTGCCGCACGGATCGGGTCGGCGACGAGCGCCGGGTTCGCCTCGACGATCTCGAGGATGCGCGGGTCGGCGATGAAGCCGGTCTTGATGACCTCGCCGAGGCCCGCGACGTAGTCGAAGCGCGGCATCGTCTCGAGCGACGCGAGGTCGCACAGCACCCCGGCCGGAGCGTAGAACGTGCCGACGAGGTTCTTGCCCTCGACCGTGTTGATGGCCGTCTTGCCGCCGACGGCGGCGTCGACCATCGCGAGCAGGGTCGTCGGGACATGCACGACCCGGATGCCGCGCAGCCACGTCGAGGCGACGAACCCGGCCAGGTCCGTCGTGGCACCACCGCCGAGCGAGACGATCGCGTCGCTCCGCGTGAAGTCGGCCTGACCGAGCACCTGCCAGCAGAAGGCGGCGACCTGGGCGGTCTTCGCGGCCTCGGCGTCGGGCACCTCAGCGAGCAGTGCCTCATACCCGTGCGCGAGGAGGTCGTCGCGGATCGCGTCCGCCGACGTCGCGAGCGCGGCCGCGTGGATGACGAGAACCCGCTGCACGCGGTCGCCGAGGAGGCGCGGCAGCTCGCCGAGCAGGTGATGGCCGATGACGACGTCGTACGGCGCGTCCCCCGCGACGCTCACGATCCGTGCGCCGTCGTTCGCCGCAGTGCCGGTCATGCCTGGCCCTCGTTCCCGACCTCGGTGCCGCGACCGAGCCTGAGCCGGCTCAGTCCGCGTTCGATCTCCTCGGCGATCTCCGTCGGAGTCACCCCGTCCGTGGGCACGCGCAGCGTGGCGACCCGCTCGTACACCGGGCGCCGTTGCTCCATGAGGGCCGCCCATCGCGCGCGCGGGTTGCCGAGCAGCAGCGGGCGGGCGGTGTTGAACCCGACGCGGGGCGCCGCATGAGCGAGGGAGACGTCGAGGAACACCACGACCCCGCCGCCTGCGGTGTAGGCCGCGAGGGCCGCTTGCGTGGCCTCGTCCAGGACCGATCCACCGCCCAGCGCGAGCACGCCGTCGTGCTCGGTCAACGCGGCTGACACGGCCGCCCGTTCCAGCTCCCGGAAGACCGGCTCGCCGTCGTCGACGAAGATGTCGCTGATCGTCTTGCCGGCGGCTCGCTCGATGTCGTCGTCGGTGTCCCGGACGGCGAGCTGCCAGCGGTCGCCGAGCGCCGCGGCCACGGTCGACTTGCCCGATCCGGGGGGTCCGATGAGCACGATGCGGGGGCCGCCACCGGAGCGCACGGCTGGGAGGTCGTCAGGCACAGGGGAACCGTACCTCCCGCCCGTCGCGTCACGTCCCCGGTGGACCGCCCACGAGAACGACGACCGCGACGACCGCGAGGGCGAACCACGCGAGCACGACCGCCACGATCGGGCCAGACACCTGCGCCACGCTGCGCTCCACCAGACCTGTCGCCAGCCAACGCACGAGCGATCGGCCCTGGACTGCTGCGATTGCACGCCAGGCGAGTGCCGCGAGCACGGCCGCTCCGACAATCACCAAGCCCCCACCGACGATCGGCGACGCGGAGGTGCAGCAGTGGGGTCCCGTCGGCCCCAGCAGTCCGGTCGCCCACGTGAGCCAGCGGTCGACGACGACGGCGACGGAGTCGACCGCTCCGAGCTGCCGCGCCCAGCTCCCCCATGCCGCGAGGTGGGTCCAGCGGAAGGCGACCAGGAGCGTCCCCGCGCCGAGCCAGGTCACGGCACGCAGAGCCAGGGACAGCCAGTCGCGGCCCTCCCAGGGCATCCAGTTGTCCCCGGTGCCGCTGGGGTCGTGAAGGTCGGGCCTGGCTCGCAGGGCGCGGCGCGCGCCGAGCTGTGCTCCGCCAGGCGCCAGAGCACCGGGCCGTCGCGCGAGCTCGGGGATGCGCGGCAGCGCACCGCTCGCGTGCGCCAGCACTCGTGGGACGGTCTCGGCGAGGTCCGACGCGTACGACACGTGGTCATGGAGCGCCGACATGCCGCCCGGCACGAGCGTCACGCGGTACCCGGCCACTCCGCGTTCGACCGGCCGTCCGTTCGGGACCAGGTCGAACGGTGCCCACAGGTCGAGCCAGTCGACGCCCGTGAGCGGGTCGAGGTGAGGGATCGCGCCGGCTCCGGCGAACCGCCGCGACCAGTAGACCCACTGGAGCGCGCCGATCGCGCAGATCCACGCGACGGGCGCGAGCACGAGCGCCGGGTGGAGTCCGAACAGCGGCAGGATCGCGAGGGCCGCCACGGCGCTCGAGCTTCCTGCGGCGGTCGCCCAGCGGGGCAAGGGATCGAGGTGACGCAGGTCGTTGAGCCGTCCGGTCGCGGCGCCGACCGTCGTGAACCGCCTCGGGCGCGCGTCGGGCGGCATACCCGCAAGGACTCCGTAGGCGATCGAGCCGCCCTGGGAGTGCGCGAGCACGTGGACCCGGCTGGGGTCGCCGAGACGCGTCACCTCGTGGTCGATCGCCCAGCGGACGCGCCCGCGGATCGCCTTGAGCGACGTCGGGTCCTGCAGTGCCGTCGTGACGTCGCCGACGCCCGCGCTGAGGAAGCCGAGGCCGCCCGCAACCGCTCGACGCAGCCCCGGGATCGGCAGCACCGTCACCACGAGCAGCCCGAGAGCGAGAACGGCCAGCACAGGCGCCAGCAGCGCGACCGAGACGAGCTGGAACGTCACCGGGAGGATGCGTGCCAGGGCGCCCCACCGGCGGACCACGCGCGCGGCCGCAGCGGCCCGTCGTGCCCCCTTCCCGCCCGGGGGCGCCGGCTGCGACGGGACGTCCCGGTGCGCGGACAGCACGGCCTGCGCGACGGCGAGGTTCGGGCCGAGCGTGAACAGCCAGCGCACGACCTTCTTGATGCTCGGCGCCGGGAAGGCGTCCGCCCAGTACGCGTCCACGAACTGCAGGCGGACGACCGGCGGACCTGCGACGACGCCCGGGGCGTTCACCTCCACCGTGTATGCGGGCGGCGCCCCGATCCCGGGCGGCACGACGTCGGTGATCCGCGCGGGCGTGCCGCTACGCGTGAGCAGCTCGACGGCGGACTGCGCCCACTCGCGCGCGGTGGCACCGGCGGCCTGGCTGCCGATTCCGTGCACGACGACGAGGCTCAGCTCGGGGACATCGACGTCCCCGTGAGCTTCGGGGACCCGTGGCCTGGTCGTGTCGCGCACGTCCCGATCATCCCGGTCTGCCCGGTCGAGCGACAGACCTTCGCCGGACGGGTTGCGCCTGGCGCCTACGTGCGGCTCAGCGCTGCAGCTCGGGGATGGCGTCGAGGTACGCGCGGAGGTTGCGCCGCACCTCAACCACGGGGTCACCGCCGCACTTCTCGAGCAGAGCGTCCGCGAGCACGAGCGCGACCATGGCCTCGGCCACGACCGCAGCAGGCGGCACTGCGCACACGTCGGACCGCTGGTGCAGGGCCTTGGCGGGCTCCGACGACGTCGTGTCGATCGTGTCGAGAGCGCGCGGAACCGTGGAGATGGGCTTCATCGCCGCACGGACCCGCAGGATTTCCCCGTTGGTCATGCCGCCCTCGAGGCCGCCGGCACGGTTGGTCCGCCGCACGATCCGGCCCGACGCGTCCCGCTCGATCTCGTCGTGCGCCTGCGAGCCCCGGCGGGTCGCGGTCCGGAAGCCGTCGCCGACCTCGACTCCCTTGATGGCCTGGATGCCCATGAGGGCGCCGGCG